>JANMEL010000199.1:0-21985 GCA_031376885.1 Chamaesiphon sp. OTE_70b_metabat_96
CGTAGGTTGGGTTGAGCCTCGTTCGCGTAGCGTCTCCTTTGGAGAAAACCCAACATCTCTAGGGTGTTGGCGGGGTTGGTTGGGTTTTGCTTACTTCGACTTCGCTCAGTACAAGCCGCGCAACCCAACCTACGATTTTTCTAAGTGGTTTCGCGGAGCCAAGAATCCTCGTCCGTTCTACGGCGAGGAGTGTCAAATACTGGTAAAAAATAGGGCACTTAGGTTGTCCTTGCCGATCTCCTTTCCCCTATTCCATCTAAAATAGAAATAGATTGAGACATGCTGCTCGACCGATCGAGGCAGTGTTTCGCGATCGCTGTCCCTTCATGACTATAGAATAATCTGTGTTTGTCCTCAACGGTTATGAATACTTTCTGGGCTTCATGCTGACATGTAGCCTAGTACCGATTTTAGCTCTATCTGCCTCGAAATTGTTGCGTCCGGCTGATGGTGGCCCAGAAAGACGCACGACTTACGAATCGGGGATGGAACCGATCGGCGGAGCGTGGATTCAGTTTAATATTCGTTATTATATGTTCGCCCTAGTCTTCGTCGTCTTTGACGTAGAGACAGTCTTTTTGTACCCTTGGGCAGTAGCATTCAGTCAATTGGGCTTACTCGCCTTTATTGAAGCTCTCATCTTTATCGCAATTCTCGTCATCGCCCTGGTATATGCTTGGCGCAAAGGAGCCTTAGAATGGTCATGAAACCTAGTTCGATCGATAGTTTAGACCGGATCTCCAATCCTGTCGAACGTCCCCAAGTCACCACCGACTTATCTGAAAATGTCATCCTCACCACCGTAGACGATCTCTACAACTGGTCGCGCTTATCCAGCCTGTGGCCCCTCTTATTTGGTACCGCCTGCTGTTTCATCGAATTAGCTGCAATGATCGGCTCACGGTTCGATTTCGATCGATTTGGACTAGTTCCCCGTGCGAGTACTCGGCAAGCCGACTTACTGATCACCGCTGGTACCATCACCATGAAAATGGCCCCAGCACTAGTTCGCCTCTACGAACAAATGCCCGAACCAAAATACGTCATCGCCATGGGAGCCTGCACCATCACAGGCGGAATGTTTAGCGTAGACTCACCTACAGCAGTTCGCGGCGTAGACAAACTCATCCCCGTAGACATCTATCTCCCAGGTTGCCCGCCCCGCCCCGAAGCAATCATGGATGCTATTATCAAACTGCGGAAAAAAATCGCCAATGAATCGATGCAAGAGCGGGGAAAACTATCCCAAACCCACCGCTACTATAGTACGACTCACAACATGAAAGTCGTGTCGCCGATTTTGACTGGAGCCTACCTCCAAACAGGTACCCATACCAACCCACCCGCCGAAATCGCCGCCGCAATGGGAATGCCCATTCCGCCAGCACTGACGACAGCTAAAAAACAGGAGGTTAAACGTGGCTGAGGAAGAAACTAAACCAACTGCGGAAATTGCCCCTGTCACCCCAGCCGAAATTGTCCCCGCTGGCAAAATCTCCCAATGGTTGACACAAAATGGCTTTATAGACCACATTACATCAACTCCCGACCATTCGGGTGTTGAGATAATTCACGTCGAGCCTCAGTTCTTATTGCCGATCGCCACAGCACTCTATGCTTATGGATTTAATTATCTCATGTGTCAGGGTGGTTATGATGTCGGAGCTGGCGAAGATTTGGTGAGTTTTTATCACCTTACCAAAGTAAGTGATAATGCTGTTCAACCAGAAGAAGTCCGCCTCAAGGTATTCTTACCGCGCGAAAATCCGGTTTTACCTTCCGTATATTGGATTTGGCGCACGGCTGATTGGCAAGAACGAGAATCTTACGATATGTATGGCATCATTTATGAGGGACATCCCAATCTCAAACGAATTTTGATGCCTGAAGATTGGGTGGGTTATCCCCTCCGCAAGGACTACATTTCGCCAGATTTTTATGAGCTGCAAGACGCGCATTAAATTAATTAATAATTAATAATTAATAGTTAATAATTGGGTTTTGCGGATGCATTTACCTTAACAGAAGATCGGAACGGCGGGTTTGGGAACAGCTATTGTGATGAAACCCGCCCAAACCCACAACAATAATAAACCTTAAATCTCCGGTGATTGGTAAAATATCCAAATCAAAACCCACTCCTACAAACCATTGTTCGCGATTAGCTCCGGTAGGCTTCTGCTCAGGCAGACGCTAACGCGTTAGCGTAGCTTACGCCAACGAGACGGAAACCAGTGCTATCTTCAGTCTTTTGTGTTATGATAGATTGTCTACTCTTGGAGAGGTGGCAGAGTGGTCGAATGCGTCCGACTTGAAATCGGATGAGGCGCAAGCTTCCGTGAGTTCGAATCTCACCCTCTCCGTTTTGGAAATTTTAACAAAGAGCAGGGGTTTAAATCCCCCACCTGTTAGGTGGATTGGTTTTTAGGGTGGGGTCTGCTTGGTGCATTTTTACCGACGGGGAACCCGTGCGGTAAATGTATCCGCAATTCTCAATTCTCAATTCATTTAATAGCTAATCTTTTCCGCCAGATTACTGACGGTTTGGTTCGAGCGTCTATGTTACTCTGACAACAAATATTGTCTGGTGATGTATAGTGTCGATCGACTCTAAATATACCTATCGAGTTGTCAAAGTACCTGTAAATCGGTTGCTGACGGATCCAGTTGGATTGACGAGCATCAATCAGTTGGTAGGTGTCGCCGAACCTAGAGTAAGCTATCGAGTAGATCCTGTACCGTCAGGATGTCCACAATTACCAGCTAGTTTGGAATTGCGATCGTATCAACAGCAAGCCATCACCAATTGGTTCCAAAATCATGGGCGCGGTACGCTCAAAATGGCGACGGGTAGCGGTAAAACAATTACAGCACTGGCGATCGCCACGCAATTATATCAGCAAATCGGACTTCAAGTATTAATTATCATTTGTCCATTTCGTCATCTTGTGGCGCAATGGGGGCGAGAGTGTGAGAAATTTCAGCTAGAGCCGATCCTCGCCTGTGAAAGTATCCAGAAATGGCAAAGCAAATTTTGCTATCAACTAGCGCGGATTAATAACCAACAACAGCAATTTCTGACCATTATCACCACCAATGAAACCCTAGTCAGTCAGGGCTTTCAATCCCAACTCAAATACTTACCCGATCGTACCCTGATTATCGGCGATGAAGTCCACAACTTGGGCGCGAAAAAGCGAGGATCGAGTTTACCCCGAAATATCGGCTTGAGACTTGCCCTCTCAGCGACCCCAGAACGCCACTATGACGAAGTAGGCACTCAAAGTATCTTCGACTACTTTGGGGACATCCTACAGCCCGAATTTACCCTCAAAGACGCGATCGAACAGGGTGCCCTGGTACACTATCTCTATTATCCGATCCTGGTTGAACTTACCCCCGAAGAAAGCGAACAATACCTCAAAATCACTCGCCTCATTAGCCGCAAACTAATCTATAAGGGCAATGATAAAGCCTATACAGCCGAAGAACTAGACACCCCAGATCTTACCCCTTTACTCATGCAACGCGCCAGAATCATCGGCGCAGCAGCGAATAAACTTATCGCCCTCAAAACATTGATGCTAGAGCGGCTCGATACCAGTCATACGCTTTTTTATTGTGGAGATGGCAGTAGTGACAGTACCCAACAACTGACGGCGGTGACTCATCTATTGGGTCACGAACTCGGCTATCGTGTCAATACATACACCGCTGAAACTAGTGCCGCCTGTCGAGAGCAACTGCGTCAACAATTTGAATCCGGCGCACTTCAGGGCTTAGTAGCGATTCGATGTTTGGATGAAGGTATCGATATTCCCGCAATTAGACATGCGGTAATTCTTGCCAGTAGCACCAATCCACGGCAATTTATCCAACGTCGGGGTCGAATTCTCAGACCCGATCGAGGAAAGGATCGTGCTACTCTCTATGATATGGTCGTTCTCCCGCCAGAAATGGACAGAGACACCCTCGCCGTCGAACGTAATCTCCTCAAAAGAGAACTACTCAGGCTGATTGAATTTGCCGAACTTGCCGACAACGCCGCCGCAGCTAGAACCCAACTACTCACCCTCCAAAAACGTTATGGATTGCTCGACCTGTAACGTATAGCAGGGGTCAGAGGTCAGGGGTCAGCGAAAAGTGCGGTCTTGGGGTCTCCCCTGTCTTGTCGTTTTTTTATTCGGGGGGAACCCCCGAATAAAAACGCCGCAAGTAGAGCACCTTTTCAAGAGAGGGGTCAGTTTGGGAACGCTAATGCACTAATGGTTTGTTGGCGTAGCCTCCGCCAGAGCGGAAGCATCTACATCTGTCCTAACCGCCCTGGCGGTTGCTATAGTGTAAATTTATTGCCAAGGATTAGCGCACTGGTCATTGATGCTCACCCAGTAGCGCGTACCCGATATCTTCAACATTTCTATCGCCGAAGCATCCGCCCAAAAATCCCATCCTACCATGCCAGCAGCACGATCGCCATCATGAAATTCTGCCATCCGAAAGCCATCTTCACCCAAAACTTTTAGCCCTTGTAATTGACATTGGAGATCGGCTATTTCTTGCGATCTTAATGACTTACCTTGCACATTCGGAATGACAATTACTTTAGCTCCAGACCAAGTTCCTCTCATTGCACCGCCATTTGTCATGGTTGGATCGTCAAGTCCTGCGGGTTTTGGTAAACCCATCTTTTTGATGCAAAGTAACGGTAAAAATGCGTTAATATCCGTATCTCCACTATAGGGATTGGTAGCAGCATCCGCCCCAAATAGAGCATAAGTTTTACCATTGAGAACAGTGATATTTAGTACGCTCCAAGTCATTGCTTTCCTTGTCGCTTGTTCAGTTACTGCGGGGGGAACTGGGGTCGAATGAATAAACAAAGGGCGAGGTTCATCGACGATCGCCACCAAGCGAAGATTGATTGTGGTAAAGTCGGCTGGTGCATAGTCAAGTGCCGCAACTGTGGTAAATTGCTGTTCGCTATAGCCAGAAAGCCCTGTACCTCCCGCAGCAGAACGTGCGAGGCTAGCGGAGGGTACTGCTCTGTGAAGTATTCGCTCTGGCTTGAATAAAACGCGAATTAGTCCACTGCTACTGTTTTCAGTGATGCCAGCTTGAATTGCTGCTGAAGTGTCAACTTGATAAAATGTGAATCGACCATTATCATGTACTGGTCGTTCGATGCATACGGTACCATGAGAGTCTATTCTCCAAATGCCGACTTGTCGATCGTCGAGATAAACCTCAGCATCGCAACGTCGATCGGATTCATTTTTGAGCAAGACTGTATATTGGGTGCCATGCTTTAGGTAAATATAGCCATCGGCGGCTTCTTTGCCCTCTGTTATGGTGACAGAAAATTGATTTAACTTCATATTTTTGCTAGGCTGTATCTCTTGAGGAACTCTATTGGCTCGATCGTAGCTGTTGGATTGCTCAAATGCCAACCGAGATTTCCACATTGAATCGACTTCTTTTAGCACTTTATTGATTTCAAAAAATGCTGAGTCTTCAATTTCAAATATTTTCTCAGCCATGAAAACCAAGCAAAAAAGAGACCGCCGCGCCCGCTTATTGAGAAAGAATGGCTCTCGATGCTATTGGTGTCATGAAACTTTTCTCCCCAATCAGCTAACTTTAGACCATCTCAAGCCGAGCAGTCGCGGCGGCTCGAACAAACTCGAAAATCTGCGCCTAGCCTGTTTCCCCTGTAATAACCGCCGCAGCGATCGGCTAGAAAGATCTCGCCCCTGACCCCTGCTATATTTTGGAAAGTTAACAACCTTTAACTTATGTAGCTTTTTTGATAACTGGTATGGGGACTGAGGTAAACTACCTTTGGATCCTGAGTTTTAGTTTTGCTAAGGCTTTATCGTTGCGAGTATTTTTATATGTCTCATAGCGTCAAAATTTATGACACTTGTATTGGTTGTACTCAGTGCGTTCGGGCTTGTCCTACTGACGTATTAGAAATGGTACCTTGGGATGGTTGTAAGGCGGCACAAATTGCCTCTTCGCCACGTACCGAGGATTGTGTTGGCTGCAAACGTTGCGAAACTGCTTGCCCTACCGACTTTTTGAGTATCCGTGTTTACCTTGGTGCGGAAACTACCCGCAGTATGGGTTTGGCGTACTAAACCCAAGATATGACTGGATATTAGGGGTTCGTTGTGGTATCTCTAGTAACCAGTCATTTTGGATTTTGGATTTTGGATTTTGGATTGAAATTCACCCTTCCTACATCTCTAGTGAGGAGGGCTTTGTTTGAATGAATCTCTAGTAAAAGCGTCATCGATTTCATAAACCCGCCCCTACAAATCTGTCTCCCAGTCTCCCAGTCCCCCAGTCCCCCAGTCTCCCAGTCTCCCCTTCTCCCCCTCTCCCCCCTCGATCGTTAGATCCGGTAGCAAGTCGGGAAATCTTTAGGTTATGGAGTCGAAATTATCTTCGACGGTGGTGAAAGTGCCACAAAAATGCCAAACTAGGACATTAGCCTAGCCTAAAGATGACAGTTAACTTTTGGTATTGGCGTTAGCCTACCGTCAGATAAAACTGTCCGATCGAATCGTAGACTTGCGGGAGAATTAGAATTTATGTGCGGAATTGTTGGCTACATTGGCACTCAGCCAGCTCAATCGATCTTAATCTCTGGGTTGGAGAAATTGGAGTATCGAGGTTATGATTCTGCGGGATTGGCGACAGTAAATGAAGGCGAGTTGGATTGTGTTCGAGCGAAGGGTAAGCTGCAAAACCTCCGCGAGAAAGTAGAACTAGCGGCTGTAAATCTTGCCCCAATTGGGATCGGACATACGCGCTGGGCGACTCATGGGAAGCCAGAAGAATATAATGCCCATCCCCATCGAGATACCAAACGTCGATTGGCGGTGGTGCAGAATGGAATTATTGAGAATTACCGCGAATTGCGGGAAGATTTGAAAGCGAAGGGACATGAGTTTCGATCGGAGACTGATACAGAAGTCATTCCCCACCTAATCGCCGAATGCTTTGCCCAAGGTGCAGAAACCTTAATGGTAGCAGTTCAACAGGCTGTAGACAAACTATCTGGGGCATTTGCGATCGCCGTAATTTCGGCTGACTATCCTGACGAACTAATTTTAGCCAGACAACAAGCACCCTTAGTTATCGGGATTGGTGAAGGTGAATATTTTTGTGCGTCGGATACACCCGCACTCGTTCAATATACCCGCACCGTCTTACCCTTAGAAAATGGAGAAATGGCACGCCTCACCAGAGAGGGAGTAGAAATATATACCTTCGCTGGGGCAAAAGTTCGCCGTACCCCACATACGCTAAACTGGAATCCGATCGCCGTCGAAAAGCAAGGCTTTCGACACTTCATGGTCAAAGAAATCTACGAACAACCCGCCGTGGTGCGAACTTGTCTCGAAGCATATCTGAACCTCGATTGGACACCAGGTAGTAAAGAGTCACCAGTCAAACTAAATTTACCAGAATCGATCTACACCGACCTAGAAAATATCCAAATCGTCGCCTGTGGTACCAGTCTACATGCTGGCATGGTCGGAAAATACCTACTCGAAGAACTCGCCCAAATTCCCACCGCCATCCAATATGCGTCGGAATTTCGCTATTCTCCCCCACCAATAGTTCCCAATACCCTCACCATCGGAATTACCCAATCGGGAGAAACCGCCGACACCCTCGCCGCCATCGAAATCGAGAAATCTCGCCGTCAAGATAAAGCAGCCAAATATCACGCCCGCCTCCTCGCCGTCACCAATCGTACCGATAGTGCGATCGCCAGAGTGGTAGACTGTATCATCGATACCCGCGCAGGTATGGAAATCGGTGTCGCTGCAACCAAGACCTTCATGGGTCAACTAATGGCATTCTACTTCCTTTCCCTGGACTTGGCACATCGACGTGGTACTATTACGGACGATCGCATCCAACAAATCATCGACGGCTTGAAAGTCCTCCCCTCCCAAATTGAAGTAATTTTGGAGAGCCAGGAAAAATATATCGAAGAACTCTCCCATAGCTTCCTCGATACCCAAGATGCCATCTTCCTCGGACGCGGGATTAACTTCCCTATCGCCCTAGAAGGTGCCTTAAAACTCAAAGAGATAAGTTATATCCATGCCGAGGGTTATCCCGCCGGAGAGATGAAGCACGGGCCGATCGCCCTCCTAGATGCTAAAGTACCTGTAGTGTCGATCGCCATGCCCGGAAAAGTCTACGAAAAAGCTGTCTCCAATTCCCAAGAAGCCAAAGCACGAGACTCTCATCTCTATGGGGTAGTTGCTGCCAGCGATAAAGATGCAGCCGAGATCTTTGACAAGGTTTTACCAGTACCTGATGTGGATGAATTATTATCTCCAGTGCTAACAGTTATTCCGTTGCAATTGATGTCTTATCATATTGCCGCAATGCGTGGATTGGATGTCGATCAACCTCGAAATTTGGCAAAATCTGTAACTGTTGAATAATTGAATTAAGTCGATCTAAACTCATGTAGAAAGACAATAAAGTCGCGTATAATGTCTGTATATGGAAATATCATATGCAGATTTTTTATGCTTAGAAGCAAAAGGAATGGGACTGATGTTGTGGTTAACAGTGATGACATACCATTGCGAAATATTAGATCGTAATTTCAGCAAGCTTTAATGGAAGCAATTTCTGAGTAGATTTAATTATGAGTGATTCGATCGAAATATCCGGTTATCATGGAACTAGCCAAATTAAAGCCGCCAGTATCCTAAAAAATGGATTTCGCGCCAGTGATAATGACTATGATTGGTTGGGTACGGGCATATATTTTTTTCAAGATGCACCGCTTAGAGCGAAACAGTGGGCAACACAACAGCATCCCGAAAACCCTGCGGTAATTTGTGCGATCGTCAAGTTAGACAATTGTATCGATTTATTTGATATTGGTTGGCAACCTTTACTAAAAAATGTGTACAATTTATTTGTGCAACAGTATCGAGACACCGAACGACCCTTACCCCAGCAGAACCCAGATCGAAGGCGCACCGTTTAGACTGTGCATTTTTTAACTTTGCTACCGCATTAATTTGTCAAGAACAACCAATAGATAGCGTGAGAGCGGCATTTATGGAGGGCGATCGATTATTTCCAGATTCAGCTATTTTCGATCTAGCTCACATCCAGATCGCTATTAGAAATCCTGCTTTAATTAAGGAATGTTATTTAATCAAACATTAAGGAGTTGTAAAAATGGTAGACATCGCCAAGGCTAAAAAATCTCTAGAAGATTATTTTGCAAATGTGACTAAAGAGCAATTCAACACCGATCTACAAAAATTTTGTCCAGAATTATTTGAGGAAGAAAACGAGGGGGAAAGCGATTCTGTAGATTTGACACTGCCCGATCGAGATTTAGCGCAATTAACCCATGCTGAGATCGAGCAAAGCAAAAAAAGCTAGATTCACAAATATTATAAAAAGGAATCATCAATGTTGGATCCAATCGAGTTAGATTAGATGGCGGATTAGCACAAGGAATTAGTCGAGGATCGCGATTTGCGCTTTATCCAGTGGTAAGTGATTTTACCAGTCGCCAGCAATGTCTGACTGTGGTTGAAATTACCGATGTGCAAGCTGCTACTGCGTAATATTTCTCTAAAATCTGGCGATCGAGTTTATGTGAGATTGAAGAATATTTCCGCTCAATCATTGAGTGTTGCTATCTTAGATTTTGAAGCAACTTGGGAAATCTCCCAAATTCCGATTCAAGGCGATCGAGGATCTTTCTATTCTTTACAGTCACAGGAGGAAACTTTTACTCGTCTGCGGTTTAACATCCCAGACGGGGCAAATTATCAACAGGCACAAGAAACTTTAAAATTATTTGTCACCCGTGGCATGGCTAATTTTCAATGGTTGATTTTACCATTTTAATATTACACAGATCTCGATCTTCCTGTTTGACTTTGGGGTTGGTAGAGAGATAGTCGTGTAATTTATCGCAACTGCGCTTTAGGAGTTGATCGAGTTTGGTATCCAAACTATCTAACCGACCCCACACCCTTGCCGTCTTGTCCACAGAAGCGGTGACAATTTTGGTGCCATCGGGACTGAAGTTCGCATTGCTGACATCAGCGGTATGATCGGAAAGCATTACCAACAGATTACCCTGGAGATCCCACACCCGTGCCGTCTTGTCCGCAGAAGCAGTAACAATTTTGGTGCCATCGGGACTGAAATTCGCACTGCTGACACGATCGGTATGACCAGAAAGCGTCGCCAACAGATTACCCTGGAGATCCCACACCCGTGCCGTCTTGTCCGCAGAAGCAGTGACAATTTTGGTGCCATCGGGATGGAAGTTCGCACTGCTGATCTCAGCGGGATACTTGAAAAGCGTCGCCAACAGATTACCCTGGAGATCCCACACCCGCACCGTGCCGTTAGCAGAAGCGGTGACAATTTTGGTGCTATCGAGACTGAAATTCGCACTGTTGACACGATCGGGATTGGAAAGCGTCGCCAACAGATTGCCCTGGAGATCCCACACATTTGCCGTCTTGTCAGCAGAAGCGGTGACAATTTTGGTGCCATCGGGACTAAAATTCGCACTGCTGAGAGGATCGGTATGACCCAAAAGCCTATTCTTCGACAGATTGCCCTGGAGATCCCACACCCGTCCGATACTGTCCTCAGAAGCAGTGACAATTTTGGTGCCATCAAGACTGAAATTCGCACTACTGACATCCTTGCGATGCTTAAAAGGCTTTACCAACAGATTGCCCTGAAGATCCCACACCCTTGCCGTCTTGTCTAAAGAAGCGGTGACAATTTTGGTGCCATCGGGACTGAAATTCGCACTGTTGACACGATCTGTATGACCGGAAATCCTCGCCAACAGATGTCCCTGGAGATTCCACACCCTTGCCGTCTTGTCCGCAGAAGCGGTGACAATTTTGGTGCCATCGTGATTGAAATTCGCAGTGTTGACACGATCTGTATGACCGGAAATCCTCGCCAACAGATGCCCCTGGAGATCCCACACCCGCATCGTCTTGTCACCAGAAGCGGTGACAATTATACTGCCATCGCGACTGAAGTTCGCACTGTTGACAAGATCCGTATGACCGAAAAGCGTTACCTGCCGAGTGCCCTGGAGATTCCACACCCTTGCCGTTTTGTCCGCAGAAGCGGTGACAATTTTGGTGCCATCGTGATTGAAGTTCGCAGTGTTGACAAGATCCGTATGACCGGAAAGTTTCTTCAACAGATTACCCTGAAGATCCCACACTCTTGCCGTCTTGTCCGCAGAAGCGGTGACAATTTTGGTGCCATCGGGACTGAAATTCGCACTGCTGACAGGATCTGTATGACCTTCTAATCGATTCTGTTCGAGTAATTGATAATTTGCCTGTTGCAATGCTTGCAATGGTTGGAATCGTTCATTCTTTCGCCCTACTGACTCATCCAATTCCTGAAGTTTTTTTACCGCCTTAACTCCTTGCACCATCGTCTCTAACCCTTGATTATTAGCCAAAGCAGCATTTGAATTTGCAGTGGCCAGCTTCATAGTTTCTAAAATACTATTATCGTTCCTTTGCTTTAGCCAGGAAAGAACACCCACAATAAATATAATTAGTGCAATTACGCTTAATAGACTCGAAACCACTTTTACTTGTTTCAGCGTTTTTTTAAGTTGCAGCTTGGCTTGCTCCTCTTGTTCTTGCAACAATCCTAACTGTTCCTGTGCTTGAGTTAAAGCCGATTCTGCCTCTTGTTTTTGTTCCTGCAAGGATCTTAGCTGTTCCTGTGCTTGAGTTAAAGCCAATTCTGTCTCTTGTTTGGCAGTGGCTTGACTAGCATACAAAAAGCGACGATCCTCTCCGCTTAAATTACGCTCCTCCGACCATATCAGGGCTTGCTGAAGAGCCAATCCTTGCAATAACCGCGATTTATCTTGGCACCTTGAAGCCACCCAAGCATTTAGAGATTCGGCATAAGGACGTAAATCCAGTAAAGCTTTATCGAGCCAAATTCGATTAAAAACTGCTTTGTAGATGTGGTTATGAACCTTCAGCTTATTATCGGACTTCACTACCAGTCCCGTCAGTCGAAGTTCCATTTGCTCTGGACTATTATCGAGGTCGATTTTACCCTTTAGCAAAATTTGTTCATAAATTCTGAGGAGTTTCCCGATCTGTTTTTCATTATGCTGTAAAATCCGATTGCGAATTGTAGCGAGATGCTCCGGTCGATCGTTTGTTTCCCAATTATCCACCACTTGGGTGAGGATGACATTGCGAACTATTTCCACCTCAGATCGATCGCTAATCGGCACATCTAGTTGTGCGATCGAGTAACATATTTTTTGAGTTAAAAATGGTTGTCCGCCCGTCCATTTTAATATTTCTTGTAAAACTACCTGCGGATTTTCTGCTGTTGTTATCAAACCATCAATCAAAGGTTGTGCTTCCTCGAAAGTAAAACCGTTTAATTCGATTGCTCGACCGATGTTAAACGGAGTCCGTTGCCGATCTTGCATTAAATCTGAAGGTTCAGCCACACCCAGAATCGCAAAAGTTAATCGTCGATATTCTGGTTTGTCCGCTCTTTCATTCCAACAGCTCCGAATATAAGCAAAGAAGTCATCTGTAGAAAAATCTAACTTGAGAATGCTATCAATTTCATCGATAAACACGACAAAGTATCGATCAGGTTGAGCCAGCACAATAGTCTCAATGAACTCACTAAACCGCTGGACGCAAGAAAGAAAACTACGTTCTCTCCACCAAATTCCCAAGTCAAAACCATTACTAAGTTCAAAGCCATTTACTAACTTTCTAATTATGCCTGCATACCATTTTTCTTCAGTAATACCATTATCAATAATCGAAGTGATGTCGAGAGCCACACAAGCAATTCCATCTAACTTTAATCATGCCATTGTGCGAACTCTCAGACTAGATTTGCCCATCTGTCGAGAGTTAAGAACGTAACAAAATTCACCCGCTTTCAATCCTTCATAAAAATCTTCATCGGCTTGTCGTCGCTTCACATAGGTGCGATCTTCAATCCGTAGACTGCCGCCAAAAGAATATTTATAATCCGGTTCTGGTGATGTACTCATCTATTAACTCCCAATCGATCGCGGAAATACAACCGATACAAATCACAACTTGGCATTACATCATTTCCCTGGCGTGAAATCAACCCTATACTATATAATTGATAAGCTTCTTTAACAGGCAAACGAACGGGATTGTCTGTAGCGACTACCTGTTGCATTGCTGCCAACAAATTATGATTTTTCAAACAATCGAAACATTTTCGTAAATGCCCACTGTAAACCCCCGCCTCTGTCGGTGCATCATCCAATAATTGACGAAAAGAAACGTATTGACGCGCTGTATGATAAAGTGCCACTCTAATCAGATAAGGATGACCGCCCACCATTAGCATTAACTCTTCTAGTTCTGCATTACTCCATCTCAATCCATGTCTTGTGTGTAGATCTTTTACTTGCGACAGGTTGAATTCAGCTAATTCAATATCTACACCAACATTCTGAAATGGAGATCGATCGAGATCGAATTTGATATCACAGCGACTATCTGGTTCTTGTGAATAGACGACAATAAGGCGCAAATTTTCCCAAATCTGTTCACTTTTTGACATTTCGTGCCAAACTCTCAGTAATCCAAAAAAGTCACCAGCGATCGGAGATGTAAAAAGTATATCTACTTTATCCAGCATCAAAACGATCGGAGTTGTAATTGCCTTTAATAGATAAGATTCAAAGTAAGTCGTGCAATTATCTTTGCTAGTAAAAATATCATTATCCCAATCATCAAATTTATTAGATAATCCTAGTTCTTGACTGATACTTGCACAAAACCATCGTAAAAATCGATCTAGATCGTTCGATAAGCTGTTACCAAATTCCAACTTCAATTTAACTATCCGATAGCCTAACTGTGTAGATCGATCGCGAATTCTTAGCATTAAGGAAGATTTACCCATTAGCCTTGGTGCCTTAATCCGAATTAACGCTCCTCTACTAGCAACCGCCTCATAGCACCGCCCTTCCATAGGTGAACGATCGATATAAAAAGCTGAATTTAAACTAACTGCCCCCTCTGGTTCTTCTAGATTAGCTGGGATTGGCGGAACTCGTTGGCGTAGCCTCTCTGCAAGAGAATCGCTTGTCGATCTCTTGAATAATACCGGAGTTAATGATTCATCAATGTTAGCTAGATCCATCGCATTCTTCCCCGACTCAAACGCCTCTTCAATCGATCGATCGTCCCAAATCGCCCGATAGAACCCTTGGGAAAACTTCCGTGCGGCAAGATCGCCGATCTCTCGATTCATCCCCACCACATAGGGAATATGTTTGAAGATTTCTTGCGCCTGTGCGATTGAATAACAGGAATTTAGCACTACGCATTCCACTCGATCGCTAAATAACTCAAACAAGTTAGAAAGTACTTTTCCCGGTACCAAGATCGCTCGATCGTCCTCATCTTCAAACACCAAGCCTTCATGCCCCTCACCATGCCCCGAAAAATGCACGATCTGCGGTTTGATATCGTACATGTATTTTTGCACATCGTCGGGGCAGACAGCACCTCTAGCCTCGATTGCAAATCGAGCGCGGTTTGCCGACAATTGTAGAGTAGTCCGAATTTCTGAGACTTCCCGCTCTAAACTCAACCGCACCGAATCGATCGGATTTGCCGCCAGAATCAGAATCTTTTTAATAGAGTTGTTATTCATCTCGATCGAAGTGCCAAAGCTAGACGCAAGAATTATAGATTGATGTTTTAATTAGCTCGATCGGGGAACTATCAAAATTTCACCCCAATCTTACCACACTTCAAAAAAAATCTTGGAATAAAAATCGCCGAAAAAAGTTACCAGTTGATGAATCGCTAGCAGGCGCGATCGTCTGCATGTATCCAGTCTCTAACCTAGCATTAACAACATTCACCTGTATCCCCCCACCTACACCCGCCCAAACCTGAATACCCAAACCATCACCACCACTAATTTGAGCTAAATCGAACAATAAAATCGGTTTAATAGATCTACCCTCGATATAAGAATTCAGCCACTCAAAAGCTTGTCCTGCAAGCTTTGTCATTGATAATCTTATTGCCGGAAGGGAGTAGTGATAGCCCCTTACTGGTGAGACATTAATTTTGACACTCGATCGAAACAAAGATCGATTCAAAACTTAGTCAGGTTATGCGTTGCGAGATAGTATACAACTTTATTATCACGGTTGGAATAGGCAGTGGGGTTAAAGTATACAACTTTATTTTTGGAGGTTCACAAAATGACAACAACAGATTGCGGCTTTCAGCCTTGGAAAGTATACAACTTTATTGTGTTTCTACAAATTGAGTTATCAGCGGAGACAATTTTCGAGCTAACCCACGACCATTTAATAACCATTGTATATCTATAATTCATCGTTAAATGATGATTAGTTAGGAGGGCGGGTTTCGCATAGATTTCTAGTGAAATCGATATTAGATTGCATAAACCCGCCCCTACAGGTTAATAATATGAATTGTCTATAGCAATCCTAAATTAAAATCTAGATCTCGACTTCCGACTCTCTGCGCTCTCTGTCTTGATTCTCTGCTTGGTGTGCTCCACGTGCCTTAGGAACCCGAACACTCCCCTCATTAGAAGCTAAACGTAGTCCGAATCGTGCCAAGATATTCCGTGGGGTTGGCGGCATTGTGTTCTGGATTGACTAGAACTAGAATGCCTGGAGTAATCGTTAAATTATCGCTAAGTTTATACTTATAGAAGGCTTCTAAATGTAAACTAGTATCATTGTCCCGCCGACCGCTCAGACTTGTGGGCGAAATAGCTAGGTTATTTCCAGTCACTTTGGGCGGTATCCCCAATACAAATCCCAAAGTATTACCTTTGGATCCAAAATCACGGGCGGCTAGAGTAACAGCATAGTTCCAAATATCTGCTGTACCACTACCACCTTGTTGACGGGCACTAGTGTAACCAGCCCAACCAGATAAAATCAGATTTTTGGATAAATCTGTGCTGGCTAAGATTGAGTAGTGATCTGCCGATGCTTTTGTAGCAGCCCCAAACGGATTATTCGCGAAACTACTGCCAGTATTGCCAGATATGCCAGATCCAGTGGAGTGGTAAGAGCGGGCATAAATTAAGCCGAAATTAACACTATCGCTGGGTTTAAATGCCAGTTGGGAAAAGATGACATTGGAGCCATTAAATAACCCATTATCAGCGGCGGGGTTACTTGCGGTTTCAACCGTGCCAAGTTGTGGTGGAGTTGCACCAATTCTTGGTACAGCATAGCCAACCGCCAAAGCTAAATTGGGACTAATTTTGTTGTCAATAGTCAATCCTGCGCCTTCATTACTGAGCCGATACAGGGGATTGAATCGACCAAAGCGTGTAACTGAGCCAGTTCCGGCGGCTTGATGTTCGGGATTGAAGGTGTAGAGGTTATCATTAAACTCACTTCCAACCGCTTCGATGAAGACTTTTGTTTGGGGCGAAATTGGTAGTTGGTATTGCAAGCGGTGAAGGCTGGTAACATTTTCTTCACTACCTTCAAATCCCAATCGAGTCATATTGGTGCCAGATGTTGCTCCAGCAAAGGAATTGCTATTTCGAGATTGGAGGCGTACTAAAAGTAAATCTTTGCCACTAAAGCTGCTGCGGAAATTTAGTCTGACTCGGTTGCTGAAAATGGTGTTAGCATTTAGTTTTGCACTAGGGCTAGAGCCGGAAGCTACCGCTACTTTATCGCCAGCCAATCCAGTGAAGGCGAAAATCGCTTCCCCGACTAGTTTTGTGGTATTAGAGAAGCCTCCTTCTTTGAGTTGGGCTGTTTTTGTATCCAGAATTCGCAGTCTGCTATCGATATTTTGTAGCTCGTAGCGGAAAGATTGGATTAGTTGTTTGAGTCGATCGAGATCTGCTTGGGAAACCTCTGTCTCGGCGGGTGCAGGCGGTAAGATCGGCGAAACGGGTTCTACTTGTGGGGATTGAGGCTCAGGTCGTCTGGTGGGTGCCGCAGGAGTGATAATAATGATGCTGGGCTTCTGTCTAAACTTTTTTGGCGATTTTTTGGCGACTAATTGTTCGATCGATTTTACACAGAGATCGAGACTGGTAGAAAATTCTTGGCGAGATAGACTGCGCTCTCCGGTGGGGGTATTTCCGCAGTTATATTTGGCGTTTAGGCTTTGAAGAGTTTGGTAAGCCCAATCGCCTGGTTTGATTTCCTCGGCTTGAGCTGCTGCTGTGACTGGATCGATCGCGCTAGAGAGGGCATTAGTTGACTTGAGCGGATCTGGGTTTGCAGTAGCGGGTGTTACTAGTGCCAAAACAGATGTTCCAACTAGCACACAGTACAAAAGGGTAGTCGATAAAGATTTCGACATATTGAAGTTTTGCCTCACACTTTGAATTTTTGGGGTAGAGTCGATCGAGGGTATTGAGTCACATTCGACCAATTGCACTACAACTATTTTTCCCTGAACTTTGATAATAATTTCCAGTTTAAAGCATTTTGTCGATTAAAATTGTCACTTTAAGTACATCCACTTGAGAAGATGTGGCTTATACCTGCTTTGAAGAATTGAATGTGAGTTTAATAACAGGGGTGACTTTGGGTACTTTAAGTAGAGCTTCTCTTGGAAGGGTGCTTCAGTTGATTCTCCTCTGGAGAGGCTCTTCTGCTAAGGCAGAGGCTACGCCAACGGTTATACACTTTCCATAGATTCCAGCCGGATAAATCAGGGCTGTGGGGAACTCCCCGCCCAGCACAGTATTTTCTCCTTTCCGCACTTTCACCACTATGACTATTGATACTCAGCCTCATCGATCTTTTCAGTCAACAGAAATAGATCGGGATTTGCAATTGGATCGCGATATGGACGATCGCAGTCAATTTATGGATGCCGATCGTGCTTTGAATAATCTAGATGATGAAAGCATTATTCGACGATTTGCCCGTGGCAAAAAACGGTTAGTCTCGAATCAGTATTTACGGGTTGACTATGCCCACAATTCATTGCAGCTATCAACGGCGAGTGGCGATCTGATTTCTATTCACAAGATCGCCGAACGACTGCATTATATTTTAGTCAAGAAAGATAATGAATATGCAGATTTGATTCATGCTTTGATTCTTGAGTATCAGTTTATTCCGATCGATAATACTACTGTCGATCGCAGGTTTGTTCGATATCAAAAATATGATGTACCCGAAGGTTATAAATTAAGGTACGATCTAGGCGAGGCATTATGGCAAACTTGGCAAGAAAATCAACAGCAGTGTACAGTTGGACTGCGATTAGATATTTTGATTTTGGCAAAGTCAAAATGGTACCGCGTGCAAGATATACATCAAAATGGTGCGCGATTGGATATTCAAACGCGGTTAGGCATAATTTCGCTGTCACGGAGAGATCCAATTGCTTGGGTTGCGAAACTGAGTGATATTCCTACCAATCCGCATATTGATAATATGAAAGTTACTATGGAGCTGCAAAATGTGAATAATAATGGGACGGATAGCGATATACTGTCTAAGATCATTTCTAAGTTGTCGATCGATGGATCGCCAACTAATGAAGACATCCACTTCGATCTCGAAACAATCGTGTCTACCCCATTTATCACCGAAACTCCAGAATCATCCCTATTGTACGATCCCGATCGTAGTAGTATGCTCACCAGCAATAGCACTTCTTCGGCGATCGAAAGTCTGATGACTGCGGCGATAAAAGTCCTCGAAGATTATCTAGAAAATGGTGAAACGATCGTCCGTACTGAAATTATCACCGACTCCCAGGGTCATACCATTGGTCAAAAAAGTATCACCACCAAACGTGGTTGTCCGAAATGGGCGATCGAAGCTGTGTTAGATTGGGAATGATCGGCGATCGCGCCTATACTAAAAAAGCTAATTTTGACACTGAGATGACGATCCAACTGCCCAAAAAATTGATGTTATTGGGAGCGGGTGAATTGGGCAAAGAATTTGCCATCGCCGCCCAAAGACTCGGAAATCATGTAATTGCAGTCGATCGATATGATGATGCACCTGCAATGCAAGTCGCCGACGAGCGGGAAGTAATTTCCATGCTCAGTGCGCCCGATCTAGAACGAATTGTTTCCAAACATCAACCAGATTATATTATCCCCGAAATTGAAGCGATTAGAACCAAAAAATTGTTAGAGTTTGAAAGTAGAGGAATCACCGTGATTCCCACCGCTAAGGCGACTCACTATACAATGAATCGCGATCGGATTCGAGAACTCGCTCATCGGGAATTGGGGGTGCGGACGGCGAAATATGCCTATGCTACTTCTTGCGATGAATTAAAGACAGCCGCCGACTCGATCGGGTTTCCAAATGTTGTCAAACCAGTGATGTCTTCATCTGGAAAAGGTCAATCGATCGTCAACGATCGAGCAGAACTTGAAGCAGCTTGGAACTATGCTATTGCCGGATCTAGAGGAGATAGTCAGAAAGTAATCGTCGAAGAATTTATCGACTTTGAGATTGAAATTACTTTACTAACTGTCAAACAATGGAATGCTCCGACTATTTTTTGTCCGCCGATCGGTCATCGTCAAGAGCGCGGTGATTATCAAGAATCTTGGCAGCCAGCCGCAATTACTCCCGCCCATATTCTCGCCGCTGAAAAAATGGCGATCGCGGTTACTGATGCCCTTGGCGGTGCAGGAATATTTGGCGTAGAATTTTTTATTACCAAGGATGAAGTAATTTTTTCCGAACTATCACCGCGCCCTCATGACACAGGGATGGTAACATTAATTTCTCAAAATTTGAATGAATTTGAATTGCATTTACGGGCGGTATTGGGTTTACCAATTCCCAATATTACTCAATTTGCCCCCGCTGCGAGTGCGGTGATTTTGGCGAGCAAAGATGCCGACTCAATTTCATTTGCTGGTGTAGCATCCGCTCTAGATACAGCCGATGTCGATTTACGACTGTTTGGCAAACCAGATTCCCGCCCTTACCGCCGAATGGGTGTTGCCCTAGCCAAGGCAGAAACTACCGAATTAGCCCGCGCCAAAGCCGTTTTTGCCGCCAGTCAGATTACTATTTGCTAGTCTGGCTGGGGACAAATATTTGACTCTGGTAGTTTTGTTGGTAGGATCTATTAATGGGCGCAAGGCAGTAAAAATCGGTGATAACTCATCAACACTCCATTTGTTTGGGTATATTGAGTATATAACTAGCCTACTAATCTAATTTCAATTCTTGACAATCTAATGATTGAAAAAATGTTCGATTTTCTACCAGACTTAGGGAACTCATCACCAATTCTTCTACTCGTATTAGTTTCTTTGGAAGCAGTATTGTCGGCGGATAATGCTGTTGCTCTAGCTTCTATTTCGCAAGGTTTAGCTGATGAAAAAATGCGCCGTCAGGCACTAAACATCGGCTTGATTATTGCCTACGTGCTCCGTATGGCACTAATTGTAGGGGCCACATGGGTAGTTAATTATTGGCAGTTTCAGATTTTAGGAGCTGCCTATTTACTATGGTTGGTGTTTCAGTATTTCACCTCCAAACATGGAGATGATGATGAAGATAAAGCTCCCAAATTTGCGAATATTTGGCAAGCAATTCCGATGCTCGCTATTACCGATTTAGCTTTTTCGTTAGATAGTGTGGCGACAGCGGTTGCCGTATCTACTGATACCTGGTTGGTGATTAGTGGTGCGACGATCGGCATTATTATTTTGCGATTTATGGCCGGATTATTTATTCGGTGGTTGAAGGAGTATACCTATCTAGAAGATGCTGGTTATATCACAGTTGGTTTAGTAGGTCTAAAATTACTGGTTCGCGCAGTGCGCCCCGAATTAGAAGTTCCAGAATTATTGGTAGTAGGGACGATCGCAGTGATTTTTGCGTGGGGATTTTCCCAACGCAAAGATGCAACTATCGAGGGGGAAGATTCTACTGTGGAGAAGTTGCCTGAAGCTGTCGATAATTGATAATTAATAATTGATAATTGATAATCGATCGTTACTTCTCTTTGATAAGGACACAGATTGCAGAGCGATCGAAGATCCTGTCTGATTTCTCGGTTCAGGGGGAGGTTTTATTTTTAATAAAAATAATGGATAGCAAAGAACAATTAAGCCTTTTTAGTCAAAACACAGCTAGTTCGTTGTCAGAACCCAACGCTAATGACTTCGATTTAATTCCGACTAGTAGTAAGATTGCTATTCCTCCAGGTACATATCCCAGTATCGATCGACTTGCCGCTCATTGCCAGATCTGTCATCGCTGTGAATTGGGCAATACTCGAATCAATCCGGTGGTAGGTAGAGGCAATCGAACAGCATCGATCTTGATTATTGGGGAAGGCCCAGGGCAAAATGAAGATGAACAAGGTTTACCATTTGTCGGTCGATCGGGTCAACTACTCGAAAAGATTCTTGATTCTGTGAGCCTGAATGTCGATCGAGATGTGTATATTTGCAACGTCGTTCGCTGTCGCCCCCCCGATAATCGCGTGCCCACAACAGCAGAAATTGCCGCTTGTAAACCCTATCTCCTCGAACAAATTCGCCTCGTCAATCCCAAAATTATCCTCCTCACCGGAGCAACAGCAGTAAAAGCCACCCTCGGCAAAAAAGACGCGATTACCAAAATTCGGGGAACTTGGATTGAATGGGAAGGGCGATGGTGTATGCCGATTTTTCATCCAGCCTACTTACTCCGTAGCCCCTCTGCCGATGTCGGTAAGCCAAAATGGTTGATGTGGCAAGATATGCAAGCAATCCGCGCTAAGTTGGAAGAGTTGGGGTAAGGGGGAAACGGAGCACTGGGTGGAAAAATATCATTATTCTTCAATGCTTGGATACCGATCGATCGTACTTCTGTTCCGATCGATCGGCTCTGGGTTGAAAAATATTTTTACTCGTCAATCAGGGCAACAAGTCTAGTAAA
>JANMEL010000200.1:0-1667 GCA_031376885.1 Chamaesiphon sp. OTE_70b_metabat_96
GGAATAGGGGATAGCGAAAAGTGCGGTCTTGGGGTTTCCCCAAGTAGAGCACCTTTTCAAGACAGGGAATAGGGAATAGGGGGAATTTTAGATGAAAACGGTATTGAAAATGATTGTGCTTTTACTTTCGCAGGAGGTCTACTCTAGCCAAATTATCGTCACAATTCAAAGTTACCCAGAAAAGAGGCTCGTTCGAGTTGATACACAAAACAATCATCATCCCCAAAATAGCGACGATCGATCCGCTTAAAACCTAGTCTCTCATAGAAACGATGGGAGCGAGTATTACTAGCCAAAGGATCGATTAGTACCGCAGTCACAACTGGATCTGCAAAACATTTCGCCAGAGCTAATCGCATCATTTCAGTACCATAACCCTTACCCAAATCTGACTCTTCCCCAATCCAGATATCAATGGCGCGAAGATTTGGAGCGACATCACCCCAATAATGACTATCCTCCAAAGCTGGATCGATAATTTGGATAAAGCCGATTGCTTTATCTTCGATTTCAGCGATTAATTGTTCCCGCCAACTTGGAGATCGATCTAGTTCAACCTCCCACCCCCAATCATCATTCGGATCGGCGGCTAATACATGAGGTTGTTCATCCCAATAGCGTAAAAGGTCTAAATCGGCGAGGGTAGCAGGGCGTAAATTCATGACAAATCGCGATTCCATCTTGGCATATTTGATTGAAACAGAAAGTTTTTAAAAATTAAGGGGCTTCAACTGGCGCAATCTCGTCAGGATCTGGGATGATGATAAGGGTATATGTCAGAGGATGTGGGAATGTCGAATAGTGGAACGATATTTATTGCAGGTGCGAGCCGTGGAGTAGGGCGAGAAATTGCGACAATATTAATTAGTGAGGGTTATACTGTTGTTGCTTTGCTGCGAACTGCTGACGCTCAAACAGAATTGGAGAACTTGGGTGCTAAGGTGACCATCGGCGATGCTCTCAATTATACTGATGTGGCTCAGGCAATGACTACACATTCACCGATTAGGGCGATAATTAGTACGATCGGCGGGATGCCAGTAGATGGGCAACGTGCTGATTATGCGGGTAATAAAAATCTCATTGATGCAGCCAAAGCCGCAGGTATTGCTAGATTTCTGCTTGTTTCTTCGCTGGGTGCTGGGGCGACAAAAGATGCTATTCCACCCCAGGCATATCAATCTTTGGCGGCTGTATTGGCAGACAAAGAAAAAGCCGAACAGCATCTAGTCGAGAGTGGTTTGACTTATACTATTATTCGTCCTGGTGGTCTCAAATCAGCTCCAGCAACAGGCAATGGTGTATTGACGATCGCAACGAATGTGGCGGGGAGTATTCACCGTGCTGATGTGGCTACCCTCGTCTGTGGATGTCTAAAGGGGGCGAATGCGGACAATCTGATTTTATCCGCATTCGATCGACAAATGACCTATGGAGACATTCAGTATGAAGAGTTTATCCCACTTTGAGCAACCATAGCACCTTACCATCCTAAGCTGATTGACGGACAAAACTCCTGAAACGTCGAAAAATCGTAGGTTGGGTTGCGCGGCTTGTACTGAGCGAAGTCGAAGTAAGCAAAACCCAACCAACCCCGCCAACACCCTAGAGATGTTGGGTTTTCTCCAAAGGAGACGCTACGCGAACGAGGCTCAACCCAACCTACG
>JANMEL010000285.1:0-5736 GCA_031376885.1 Chamaesiphon sp. OTE_70b_metabat_96
TTGTGTTGTTGTTTTTATTTATTGTTAATTGTTTTAGCTTAGCCCTGACCCCTGACCCCTGACCCCTGACCCCTGACCCCTGACCCCTGACCCCTGACACCTGACACCTGACACCTGACCCCTCAGAAATAAATAAGTCGATCGTTGCTCGCCGATCGAGAATCGGGGATAATAGTGAATCACCAAAATATTTTGTGTTGGCCTAATGCCCCAAAATATTTTAGTTATTCAGGATTGACAATCGCCTCTAGTTGTGAAATTAAAATACCGCAATCTAGATAAATCCGGTAGCTAAACAATTTTCCAACTCTCAACTCATGAGGTTTATTCGTGGTTTCTCAAAGTGTCGTCAAAGTAGCAACTACCAGATCGTCGTTACCCATTTCCCCCGTCTCCACATCACAAACAGGTGCTTATGCACTCCTCGATAGTCTCCACCGTCACGGTGTCAAGCATATCTTCGGCTACCCAGGTGGCGCGATTTTGCCCATCTATGACGAAATCTATCGGTTTGAAGCCGCCGGAAAAATCAAGCATATACTCGTGCGTCACGAACAGGGTGCAGCCCATGCCGCCGATGGCTATGCCCGCGCTACGGGTCAGGTAGGGGTCTGTTTTGCTACTTCTGGCCCTGGAGCAACTAATCTCGTTACAGGCATCGCTACGGCCCAAATGGACTCAATTCCGATGGTAGTCGTCACGGGGCAAGTACCCAGTATGATGATCGGTACCGATGCCTTTCAGGAAACTGACATCTACGGGATTACTCTCCCCATTGTGAAACATTCCTATGTTGTCCGCAATCCCGCAGACATGGCGCGAATCGTTGCCGAAGCCTTTTACATCGCCGCTACTGGTCGGCCTGGGGTAGTATTAATCGATATTCCCAAAGATATCGGTGCGATGTCGTGCGACTATACCCCCGTTGCCCCTGGAAGTGTGAAACTACCAGGCTACGAGCCAACAGTACGCGGCAATGCACGTCAGATCGATCGTGCAGTACAATCGATCGCCAAAAGTCGTCAGCCATTACTCTACGTTGGCGGCGGCGCGATCTCGGCTAGTGCTCACGAGCAAGTCAAGCAATTAGCCGAATTGTTTCAGATCCCTGTAACTACGACTCTGATGGGCAAAGGGGCTTTTGATGAAGTCCATCCGCTCTCGGTGGGGATGTTGGGGATGCATGGTACTGCCTATGCAAATTGGGCGGTGACGGATTGCGATTTGTTGATTGCTGTGGGTGTAAGATTTGACGATCGCGTGACTGGGAAATTAGCCGAGTTTGCCTGCCATGCGGAAGTAATTCACATCGATATCGATCCTGCTGAAGTTGGCAAAAATCGGACTCCTGAAGTACCGATCGTTGGGGATGTCAAAAATGTGCTGATCGATCTGCTCGATCGGGTGCGCGCATTGGGTATGGGCGGCAAGATCGCCCATACCGAAGCTTGGCTGGAGACGATCGATGGTTGGCGAAGTGATAATCCCCTCGTTGCGCCTAGCTATGAAGGCTTACTCGCACCCCAAGAGGTAATCGTCGAATGTCGTCATCAAGCCCCAAACGCATACTATACAACGGATGTCGGACAACATCAAATGTGGGCGGCGCAATTTCTGAACAATCTGCCTCGGCATTGGATTTCTAGTGCTGGATTGGGTACGATGGGTTTTGGCGTACCCGCAGCCATGGGCGTACAAATGGCACTTCCCCAGGAACAAGTCATTTGTATCAGTGGCGATGCCAGTTTCCAGATGAATCTTCAGGAATTGGGTACTTTGAAGCAATATGGGTTGAATGTCAAAATTGTCATCATCAATAATGGCTGGCAAGGAATGGTTAGACAGTGGCAAGAAGCTTTTTATGCGGAAAACTACTCTTCGTCCGAAATGGCTCCTTCTATGCCCAATTTTATGCTGCTCGCACAAGCATATGGAATCAAGGGGATAACTGTAAATAGTCGAGAAGGATTACAGGAGGCGATCGCTGCTATGTTAGCTCATGATGGCCCCGTTTTACTCGATGCTCAAGTCAAGCGGGATGAAAACTGTTATCCGATGGTGCCTTCCGGCAAGTCTAATGCGGAAATGGTGGGCTTGGCTAAACCAAAACGAGCGGCGGCTAATCCACCTGCCGTCATTAATTGCCATCATTGCGGTGCCATCCATCCAGTGAATCACAAATTCTGTCCTGAATGTGGCACGATACAATTGTAATTAATAATTAACAATTAATAATTAATAATTATTAATTGTTAATTATCTTGCAGGATTTGATTCAGTATAAAATCCGATCGCATGGGGGACTGAAGTACCTGCATCGATAAATCGTTTGCCATCTATGACTAAACCAGTACTTCCGCCACCATCTAACATGGCGACTTGTTGCGCTCCAAAACTTTTCAGAGTATTGACAGCATCAATTTGTTTAGCAGCCTGACTGGAAAAAATCAAAATCAGCTCATTTTTACCATCACCATTACGATCTTTAACGCCAATAAAAGTTCGTGCTAATTGACGATTGGCACGTTTTCCGGCTGCCCGATCTAGTGCTCCAACTACTTCGGGAAATTCGGCGCGATCGAATGTCGATCGATCGTAGTGAGAAATTTTTGCTTGTTTGGTGATGTTATTCCAAGCGATTGTTTTGTTCAACCCAGGAAATTCGTCTAAACCGTAGCCGTAACTAAGTACTTTATTTGCTGATTTTAAACCAAAAGCGATGCCTGTTGGTTCTTTATATTTTGCGAAAAATGCACCATTGACAATGACTCGAACGTTTTTTTGAGGTGAGTTTTGACTGACGGCATCTTGCCAAAATTCAGACATCGATCGATGGGCAATTTTTGCTTGAGGTGCATCGGTATATTTGCCCGTGAGATTGAGCGCAACCGCTCGATTTAGATCGATCGTTGTCACGTAATCTGGTAGAGAGGAGTTCTTAAATACTCGCACACCAGGAGTGTCGAGAATTGGTTGATATCCAGCCGGAATTGATATTTCTGATGTTGAAACTGGATTGGTTGGGGTTTTGGCGAGATTTGTCGATCTAGCAAAGATCGCCCCAGCACTCAATATTACTAATCCAGCTCCTCCAAGTATCAGTATATATTTGCCGATCATTTTTACTCCTCACAGATACAGACTATAGATTATGACCGATCGATCGAGTCTTTTGTTGCATCAGTTATTTATTCTGTTTTCGTCGCTGAATAAACCAATTTTGTAATTGTTGCCGACAGATGGACTCAGAAATCCCGCCGATCGCGACTAACTTATGATTTGATGCCGCACTATCAGGAATATTTAATACTGTCCGAATACTGCCTGTCTTGGCATCATCAGTACCATAAACGATCGATCCTAATCGAGCGGCAATAATGGCACCTGCACACATCGGACAAGGTTCAAGCGTGACATATAATGTACATCGATCGAGATGCCAATTGTCGAGATATTTTCCTGCTGCACGAATGGCGACGATTTCAGCATGAGCAGTCGGATCTCGATCGCGTTCTTTGCGATTTTCACCTACTCCAATTAGTTGTCGATCGGCATTGACAATTACGGCACCGACGGGAATTTCTCCCGCATTTCCGGCATTTGTAGCTAGATCGATCGCTATTGCCATCCACTTTTGATGCAGTTCAAAGTCAATCGAATTTGCGCTCTTAGTTACCTTCAATGGTTTCAATCTCCTAAAAACACTCGCCCCTACAGACACCTGACACCTAACACCTAACCCCTGACCCCTAACACCTGACCCCTAACCCCTGACCCCTGACCCCTGCATTATTTTAAGTCTGATAATTTGATGCGCGGATCGACAAATTTGAGTAATAGATCGGCAATTAAGTTACCAACAATCAACATGATTGCTCCCATCATCAAACTACCCATCACTAGATAGAGATCCTTGGCTGTTACTGCTGATAAAATCAGTCTACCTAATCCGGGCCAATTAAAGAAAAATTCAGCAATAAAAGCCCCGCTGAGAAGACTAGCAAATTCAAAACCTAAGAGAGTAACTAACGGATTGATGGCATTGCGTAAAGCATGGATATAAATAACTTTGTTTTCTGGTAAACCTTTGGCTCTGGCTGTTTGGATATAGTCTTGCCGCAGCACATCTAATAATTCCCCGCGCGTAATCCGTTGCAATCCGGCAAAGCTACTAATCGTTAGCGCGATCGTCGGTAAGATCGTGTGCCAGACTATATCAAAAAATTGACCGATCGCTGACATTTCACCATGATTGATACTAGTTCTACCGCCGACTGGTAATAGCGGCGAACAGATTTGAGCGACAATCAGTAGGGATAATGCGGTGATAAAGCTGGGGAATCCTTGAGCGGTATAGCTCATCACTCGGAGAAATTTATCGATAAATTTGTTTTGATTGACAGCTCCGATGATACCTAGTGGAATAGCGATTGCCCATGTTATGATGATAGAGCCGATCGCTAGTTCTAAGGTCGCCTGAATTCTCTGTCCGATCAAGACACTGACGGGTTGCTGATAGAGCATACTCTCGCCCGCATTTCCTTGGAGTGACTGGAACAGCCACTTAAAGTACTGTTGAGTCAATGTTAGAAAATCTTTTTTGTCGCTCAAGCCAAACAGTTGTTTTAGTTCTTCTAAACGTTCGGGGGTAATTTTGGGGTTTTGCTTGAGAGTATCGAGAAAGTTGCCTGGAGATAACTGAATAATGGCAAAACACAGAATCGAAGCGAAAAACAGGGTGATAATTGCTTGGATCGATCGTTTGACGATATATAAAAATGTTTCATTCTGCAAGAGATTGCTAAATTGGGGTGGGAGGGTGAGATTCGTTCGAGACTGATTCGATCGCATTTTAAATAAATAATTTTAAACTAAGATTTTATAAGGAGAATCTCAAGGTATGATGAACAATTCTAAGACTCCCATTTTAGCAATAATTCTAGGATCTATCCTGTTTGGTGGTAGTTTCGCGGTCGGTGCAAGTAGCGATCGCGTCGAAGTACCCGCCGATCTTACCAGGAACTTTGCCTACCCCAAAGTAGATGAGATCGCGCCGATCGCTCCAGAAGTATCCACAACCAAATCTGAGTCCAAAAAGATCGGCAGCTCAGTAGCAACAATCCCCGTAACAACTCGCAAGCAGAAGCAACATAGAACCACTCCAATCTCCAGAAAAATCCGTGTTGAGAGGAGTCAGTCTGATGTGAATACCCCAGTCTCACCAGCAAAAGTAGTACCAACCAATAACGATCTCAACGATCTCCCAAACTCAAGCGCAGCCATCGAACAAGTGCTGTCTGAACCCATTGACAATCTGAGTCAAACTGGCAAAAAAGATCGGATCGAGGCAAAAGACACCCAAAAAGTACAACCAGAAGTCAAGCAGAGCCAGACAGAAGAAAAAATAGCCGTCAAATCATCACCAGAGAAGTCAGCCAAAGAAATAAATCCACAACCCATAGTGGTAGAATCTCCCAAACAACTAACCCCCGAACCACCTACACCGTCTGAAGCCTCGGAGTAGAAAGCCAGGGAAGTCTGATGTGCGATCGCCCAAAAATAATAGACTCTTGTTCCCGCCCCGATCTATGCTAACTGATTGACGGACAAATCTTTTATCGTAGGTTGGGTTGAGCCTCGTTCGCGTAGCGTCTCCTTTGGAGAAAACCCAACATCTCTAGGGTGTTGGCGGGGTTGGTTGGGTTTTGCTTACTTCGACTTCGCTCAGTACAAGCC
>JANMEL010000302.1:0-10024 GCA_031376885.1 Chamaesiphon sp. OTE_70b_metabat_96
CAGGTTGGACTTTCACCATTGCCCTTGCAGCTTTCTCTACGCCTGCTCTCACCGTAGCTGTTTCAACGTGTCTTGAGCCTAGAGGGGGTATTTTACGCCACGTTTATTATAACATAAAGTGCCGCTCAAGGCGCATACTGCGGCTATTGAAACGCGGAATATGGGACTCAAAATCCCCAACTCATAACAACAAGTCGGGGATTTTGGATTTAGGCTTTTTTATGCTACTCTGGTGTATTAAACCAATCTTTGAAGTCCAGTCTTTAGCCGTTTGGAGTATAATCCAAAATCAACCACCACTAAATAACTCCACCAAAGGCTGAGTCAACCAACTAAATCCAACCTTGAGCTGATGTTCTAAAGTGGGGAAGCGATAGAGATAAACCAATCGTCGCGCAATGTAGGCAAGTGGCCCGTCTAGCTTAATTCCCAAACCAGATAGCACAGCATTATCATTACCTAATGTCATCATTTCCCCTAGATTAATATACCTGAAGGGTAACAAAGGTCGATCGGTCAAAGATGACCAGACATTCCAGGCCACAAAATCTGACTCTTGGAATGCAGCCTGAGCTGTAGTTGGTGGTGAAGCTCCATCAGCATCGATAACGGCGACTGCATCACCCAGGGCGAAAATTTCAGGATGACCCTCAACTTGGAGCGTATTGGTGACGACGATTTTACCTTGCTCTGTGACAGGTAGACCGAAATTGGCGATCGCAGGGCTGACTTGATTTCCTACAGTCCACATTACCACTTCCACCGGAATAACATCAGTCTCACCCTTGTAAATTAGGCCGATCGAGTCCCCTGTAATCTCCGAAATGGTTGTTTCTAAGTCAACCCAGATTCCTCGCTGTTCTAGAGCCTCGATCGCGGTGTTCCGGTTAAATTCTGGTGCGTTTGGCAAGATAGTATCACGGGATTGGATCAGCCGAATTTTGCCTCGTGTCTTGAGCCTGTCGGCAATCTTACAAGCAACTTCTACCCCACTATAGCCCGCACCGACGATCGCCACCCGAATTCGATCGGCGGGCAACATTTCCAGCAACCGCAATTTAGCATCCAATCGGTAAGCATCCTCAAGGGAGCGAAAAGGTATCGCGTGTTCGGTGACTCCAGGTACGCTCTCAGCGGGAGTCTCACAGCCTAGAGCGAGTACGAGCCTGTCATATGCCAATTCTGTGCCATCTACTAGCTTGACGCACTTTTGCACCTTATCGACCGATTCTACAGTGCCTTGATGAAACCGAATATCCGTTCCCTGCAATAATTCGGCAAAAGGTGGAGCGATTTCCCACCCCTGCATTTCTCCCGTAACTAGTTCGTATAGAAGTGGTGTAAATACAAAATTGCTTTGTCGATCGATCAGGGTGATTTCTGGCTTCTGGCCTTGTTTCCAGGCCAGTTGATTCAACCTAAGGGCAGTATACAAACCACCAAATCCCCCACCGAGGATACAGATACGCGATACTGATTTCATAAGTTAAGGGTAATTAGCGATCTTCTTTATTAACTGTAACAATTCTGGGGGCGATCGATAAGGAGGCAAAACCGTAATTACAGGAATCTAAATCCTTTGTGCAATTTATCGATCGTCACTACTCCGCCTTCGACAAACTGCATCACAACCTCATAATCTTCCAATAATGCAGTTCCCATCAAAGGTCTAATTCCAGTAGCTAATACCCGAACTCTTTGCTCTTCTCGATTCCAAACGATCGTCGCGTCATGAACTGGTAGACTGACTTCACTAGCATCAGCCAAACTCACCTCGATCGCATATTGAAACTCCAAGCCCAACGAAGCCACCGTTTCCGAGGGTAAACAAATCTCGTCGGTAAATCCAGTATCGATGACAAACTCGATCGGGATATCCCCTCGATCGCGAGTGCGAAACATTACCGTAACTAATGCGTGTTGGTCTACGACAATCCCCGAAATCACTGATAAATGCGCTCCATTACTCCACCGATCGAAGCTGAAACATTGTAGCCAATCCGAATCCCGAACAGACGAGGATTTAGATGGCGTTCGTTGAGACGAGATGATGCTTCCAAGCCGTTTTTGGCCACTTCATAATCACCCGTCTCAACATCAATAATCACCATCTTGCCGATATTTTCCGCCGACTCGACTTCTTGACGGATGCCGTTTTCATATAGTTGTTTTGCTAATCTGCGAACTTCTTGCTGGTTCGATCCGATCGTCGTTTGCATATCCCGTCCTCAGATAGCTACTAAATCATTGTATCTCAACAGCAGATCCAAAACGGAGGATTCGATCGATGGCGTTAATGATTTAAGGTATTATTTGCCCTCACCCTGCCCTCTGGCGAGGTGAGGGCAAAATCTATGCTTCATACCCCCAATTCAGCAACGCCTCGATCGATATTTACTGAGCACCTGTAGAGGCTGCGAGTTCAGCCAATCGCTCTTGTTGATCCTGAGAGATACAACTTTGAATGACATCTTCGAGATCGCCTTGGAGCACCTTTTCTAGACCAAAATTATGCCCTAGACGATGATCCGTGGCGCGATTATCTTTGTAGTTATAAGTACGGATTTTTTCCGATCGAGAGCCAGTACCGACTTGGGATTTTCGCATCGAACTAACTTCATCCTGTTGTTCCCGTAGTTTCAACTCATACAACTTAGCCCGCAAGAGCTGCATCGCCCGAATTTTATTCTGTAACTGCGATCGTTCCTCGGTACAAAAAATCCGAATTCCCGTCGGCTTGTGGAATAAATCGGCAGCGGTTTCTACCTTGTTGACGTTTTGTCCGCCAGCACCACCAGAGCGAGCCGTACTCATCTCGATATCTTTGGGATCGATATAGATCTCTACTTCCTCAACTTCCGGCATAATTGCCACAGTCGCAGTAGAAGTATGCACCCGCCCACCAGACTCAGTTAATGGTACACGTTGTACCCGATGTACCCCCGACTCAAATTTAAGTTGACTATATACCTGTTCGCCTTGAACTTCCAAGACAATTTCTTTAAAGCCGCCCATTTCCGCGAGGGATTCACTGACTAATTTTACTTTCCACTTCTGACTTTCAGCATAGCGTGTATACATCCGCATCAAGTCACCCGCCCAAATTCCCGCCTCATCGCCGCCAGTACCCGCGCGAATTTCCAACATGATGTTTTTCTCATCGTTGGGATCTTTGGGTAGAAGTAGGACTTTGAGTTTGCGTTCGAGTTCTTCGCATTCTTGTTCGAGTTCTTGTGCTTCTTGAGATGCCATTGCTTGGAGTTCGAGATCGTTGCCTGACTCTTTGACGATTTCTCTGGCTCCAACTATGTCTGATTGGGCTTGTTTCCAGCGATCGAATGTTTCTACTACTTCTTCGAGTGCGGCGCGAGCTTTGCCGATCCTTTGCATTTCACCTGGATCTCTAGCAATATCGGGATCTCCCAATTTGCGGGTGAGTTCGTGAAATGTTTGTTCGACGGATCTGAGTTTATCTAATAAATATGATTCTGCCATGATTTATAAGGGTTAAGTAATAGGGAATAGGTACAAGTGTTTGCGATCCGTGAAGATTCTGGTGCTGTCTAGAACCCGGATCTGGGGGTTCCGACCCCCAAACCCCCCGTTGAGGGGCGAGGACGCACCCCCTCAAACTCCCCATCGTATGGATGGCTGGTGTGCTAGCTTAGATTTCACATTCACTCCACTTTGGATTTTAGTTGGGAGTTACTAGATCTGAATTTACGTTATGGCAGTCGCCACATCGCTTAGGACACTCTAGATCTCAGTCCGCGCGGACTTTGCATCACTAGCGGCGACTTCAGTCGCTGTCTTTTAAATAACCAAAAAACCTAGAGACACGAAATTAAATTTTTTCGCACCTCTAGGCTATTTAGATTATTTGAGCTATTTTTTATCTTCAGCAGGAGCGGCTTCAGGGATAGGAGCCGTAGTATCGAGCATCCCATATTTTTTGAGGAAGCGATCGACCCGACCTTCAGTATCAATGATTTTTTGCGTCCCAGTATAAAAGGGATGATTGCCAGACCATACGTCTACACGTAGTTCTGGTTGGGTAGAACCAACAGTCATTACAACTTCACCGTTGCAATAAACTTTGGCATCTGGGTACCATTTAGGATGAATATCAGCTTTTGCCATGACTTTAATTTACTAATTATTTTAATGGTCGATCGATTATTATTTTAACTGAAGGGACGGGTGCGATTGATGGCGTTCGTCCTAAAAATATAGTCCAAAACCCGCCCTGCATAGCCAAATTTAACGTTTCGAGTATTGAGGAGCTTTGCGGGCTTTGTGCAAACCGTACTTCTTCCGCTCTACACAACGAGGGTCGCGAGTGAGATAACCTTCTACTTTGAGGGGTTTACGGTTATTAGGATCGAGTTCGCATAGTGCGCGAGCCACACCTAGTTTAACAGCATCTGATTGTCCGGTTAAACCGCCGCCGTGGGCGTTAACGAGGATATCATAGTCATTCTCTAGACCGAGGGTTTCGAGGGGAGATTTAGCGGCGGAGATATAGCCACTTTGGAAATTGAAGTAGTCATCACCAGCTCTACCGTTGACGACTAGGTTGCCAGTACCAGGGACGAGACGAACTCGTGCGATCGCGGATTTCCGACGACCTGTACCCCAATATACCGCTTTTTGTTGGGTTGCTTCTGCCATGATTATTTAGCTCCTGGGATAGTGTTGATGACTAGTACTTCAGGTTTCTGAGCTGCGTGAGGATGCTCTTTACCTGCGTAGACATTCATCTTGGTGAATAGGTGTCTGCCCATTGAGTTCTTGGGTAACATCCCTTTGACTGCTTGTTCGATAATCCGTTCGGGAATCCGTACTTGCAATTTAGCGAAAGTTTCGGTTTTCATTCCACCAGGACGACCGGAATGTCTTCTGTAGATTTTCTGGGAGCTTTTTTTGCCCGTAACGAGGATTTTTTCCGCGTTGATGATGATGACAAAATCGCCAGTGTCCATGTGCGGGGTGAAGGTGGGTTTGTTTTTGCCACGCAATACCATTGCAACTTGACTAGCAAGTCTTCCGAGTCGTTGCCCAGCAGCATCAATGACGTACCATTTTGCTTCGATACTATCGACTGCGGGTAATAGTGTTTTTTCCATTGTCTTATATGAGATTGTAGGTTGGGTTGAGCCTTGCGAAACCCAACATCTTGTCAAGTCTTGCGAAACCCAACGTTCTCTGTTGGTAATAAAAATTGGGGTTGGGTGTCGTACCAGACGGATTCGGGGAAGGGGAAATCCTCATAGCCAACGCGGAGCAAGCACAACCCTTTAGCTGGAGCCGAATGTTTGACTCGATCGCGATTCTCGGTTTGCCAGATATTGGTAAACTCGGCAACTGATAAATCGCCGTTACCGACTCTGATTAGCAATCCGACGAGCAGTCTCACCATTCCATATAGAAATCCATTGGCTTGAATTTCGATCTGGACAAAATCACCACTCTGTGTACAGCTCACATCCTGAACCTGTACCCAAGATTGAGATCTACCAGAATCAGTGCGATGAAAGGCAGCTAAATGGTGAGTACCTAGCAAAGGTGCTATGGCTGCTTGCATCCGATCGATCGACAGTGGTTCGTGATAATAGTGCCAACAGTAAGGGCGAACGAATAAATTCGGCTGCGCTGCTGTGTAGACTGTATACCGATACCGTCGATAGAGGGCTGAAAACCTCGCGTGCCAATCATCAGCCACTTCAGCGGAGGCGCGGATGACGATATCATCTGGCAACCGTGAATTGAGTACTGATGCCCAGCTACTCGCTGGAATCACACTAGGATTGTCAAAATGAGCGACTTGGGCGGCGGCGTGAACTCCACTGTCAGTACGCCCCGCACCATAGATGGGGACGGCTCGACCGAGAGTTTTGGCGATCGCATTTTCGATCTCAGATTGTACCGTGCGATCTGTAACTTGCTTTTGCCAACCGTAGAGGTGGGTACCTGCATACTGGATGACTAGAGCGACTCGCTGGGGTGGACTGTTCGTTATGAGTTTGGGGTTATGAGTCGCCATTGAGTCACAAAAAACAGTTAATCCCTAGTTGGAGTCTTACATCATTTCGATAATTGCCATTTCTGCATTGTCGCCACGACGGGGCACAGTCCGCACGATGCGAGTGTAACCACCTTGGCGAGCACCATAACGCTCTGGTGCTTGCTCGAATAGGGAGTGAACGAGGTCTTTGTCATAGATATAACCTAGAGCCTGTCTGCGGGCAGATAGGGTACCAGATTTAGCCAAAGTAACCATTTTCTCAACTTCCGATCGCATGGCTTTCGCGCGGATCAAAGTTGTAGTAATACGACCGTGACGGACTAACTCGGTAGTCAAAGCACGTAATAGTGCCTTCCGTTGATCGGCTGGCTTGCCCAGTTTGGGCACGCGGCAGCGGTGACGCATTGTTTTTTCTCCTTACCTTAATGTGGACAATTGACGGTGTAGACAACTAAACGGGGGGAATCAAGTGAGCCAACATCCAAAACTAACATTTTGAGATGTTCTTGATGACAAAATCAGACTTTTACTGCTTTGTCATGAGCCAGCTTGATTCCCAGTCGCTTTTCCAGGGCTTCAATTACTTCCTCAGCAGATTTGAGGCCGAAGTTCTTGATTTCCAAGAGATCTTCTTGGGTGTAACCCATTAAGTCAGAGACAGAATTGATTTGCGCTCGTTTCAAGCAGTTGTATGCTCTGACGGAGAGATTCAATTCTTCGATCGGAATTTGGTTGGATGGATCTTCTTCGTCTGGATAATCTTCTTTGAAAGATTCGAGACTGATATCCTTGAGGGGATTGAGGAGATCTGTCAAAATTTTGGCAGATTCGCTCAAAGCTTCTTGGGGTGTCAGACTACCATTAGTCCAGATTTCGAGAATCAGTCGATCTTTTTCGACTGCACCATCGACTCGCACATCCTCAACGGTGTAATTTACCTTTGTAACGGGCATATATACAGCATCGATTTGGAGAAAATCCAGTGCTAATCCTTGTTCGCGGAATTTATCGACAGAGCGATAACCCTTTCCACGTTCGATCCGAAATTCCATTTCCAGTTTGCCGCCGTCAGCAATGGTGGCAACATATTGACCGAGATCTACGGCTTCTACCTCGGAAGGTAGTTCAAAGTCAGCAGTTGTGACTTCACATGGCCCCGTCACGTTCAATCTCCCGATTTGGGGTTGAGACGTAAAACTTTTGAGTTTGACCTCTTTCATGTTCAGCAGGAGTTCTAACACATCCTGACGAACGCCAACGAGGGTAGCGAACTCATGGTTGACGGCTCCAGGTTTTACGCCTGTTTTTTCGTCTCTAATCAATCCGGCTACTCGTACCGCTGTAATTGCTGTCCCTTCTAAGTTGGATAGCAGTACCCGCCGTAGTGCGTTGCCGATTGTTGTGCCCTGACCCCGATCGAGCGGTTCTAGGACAAATTTACTATATTGACTTTGATTTGATTCAGTCTTAGACTCTACACATTCGATCTGAAACTGCGCCACAGAGTACCCTCCCTACCCAGTTTGTACTTGAAAATTTATTTTTTTGATTAAAGCTGTAAGGCAATTAATCGATCGACAAAAACATCGCCAAAACCCAACTGAATTGGTTTTGAAGATGAGATTTTGATATCCTTAGACTCTGCGTCGTTTGGGGGGACGGCAGCCGTTGTGAGGAATCGGGGTTACGTCGCGAATCAGGGTAATCTCTAATCCTGCACCCTGAAGAGCACGAATCGCGGTTTCCCGTCCCGCACCTGGGCCGCTCACCATTACTTCGATTTGGCGCATCCCTTGATCCATTGCTCGTTTGCCAGCACTTTCTGCTGCTGTCTGAGCAGCGAAGGGAGTACCTTTTTTAGCTCCTTTGAAGCCGCTAGAACCACTAGATGCCCAGGAGATGACATCGCCATTGGTGTCGGCGACGGTGACGATCGTATTATTGAATGTGGACTGGATATAGGCTACACCGCTAGGAACGTTGCGCTTCTGCTTCTTAGGGCCAGTCTTTTTACTAGGTTGTCGAGCCATGTCGGTCTATGTTTGGACGGTATGAATGAGGTGATCTAATCTGTCTGCGGTCTAGTTCGATTTTGTTAGTTGCGGCTCTTGCCAAACATCAATTGACGAATAGTAACATTTGTGCTTATAACTACCAAATTTTGTTTGTAGGTATTCAACACAGGAGAGCTACTTGTCGCCAATTGATTGAGTAGAGGTTGCCACAACCACCGAACCATCTTATTTCTTGCCAGGAGCTTTTTTCTTCCCAGCGACGGTTGCGCGACGACCGCGACGTGTCCGCGCATTGGTGCGCGTCCGTTGACCTCTGACGGGTAAACCCATCCGGTGTCTGCGTCCACGGTAGGAACCGATGTCGATCAATCGCTTGATGTTCATCGATTCCCAACGGCGAAGGTCGCCTTCGATCTGATAGTCGCCTTCTACGCGCTCGCGCAGGAGGGTCACATCAGCATCGGACAAATCCTTAACTCGAATATCGGGGTTTACACCCGTTTTTGCTAATACTTCTTTGGCGCGGGTCAACCCGATACCATAGATGTATGTCAGACCGATTTCCACCCGCTTGTCGCGAGGGAGGTCTACACCTGCTATGCGTGCCACACTTGTTTCTCCACTTATTTTACTCACCGATGTGACGGTCTAGACTGAAAAGGTCTGGGTTTGGACTGTAGCAACTCGCCTCACCGATATTTTTCATCTAGCCGCCGTTAGACTCGAATTTGGGTCTTGATGACTAACTAGCAACTTGGACTAGTCATCTAACCTTGACGTTGTTTATGTTTCGGGTTGGTACAAATGACCATGACCCGACCGCGCCGACGAATGACGCGGCACTTTTCACAAATTTTTTTAACAGATGCTCTGACTTTCATGCCAATTGGCGCAACTACTGCAAGCTTAATATTATAACATTCTACAACGAATTGTCCTGCGCGATCGCACTGCAATTCAGCCAAATGGCGATCGACCAGATGGATTACGCACTTATTTTGAGGATTGAACCCCGAAAATTTTGGCTACTTTTTGTTCCGCAATCGGTACGTGATGCGCCCTTTACTCAGATCGTAGGGGGTCAGTTCGACTTTGACGCGATCGCCTTGAAGAATTTTAATATAATTACGGCGAATTTTACCGGAGATGTGGGCTAGTACGTTAAACCCGTTATCCAGATCGACTCGAAACATGGCATTAGGCAAGGATTCTGTGACCGTGCCTTCCATTTCAATTAGATCTTGTTTAGACAATTAGTATTTACCTCGAATTTGGTCAGGGGTCAGGGGTCAGGGGTCAGGGTTTAGGGTTCAGTGAGCGTAGCCGTTGGCGTAGCCTGCGCCTTGCGCTTACTGAACACACCACAAAGATTAGAAACCCAATTTTATTTTAACAGGGGTGAGGGGATGGGGTGGGATTACTTAACGAGTGCTTCAAGATGTGCTGCAACTTCGGCGAGTTCGCGATCGCCATCGACATCTTGGAATTTGCCCTTAGAACGATAGTATTCGATCGTCGGGACTGTTTGCTCGTCATAGACTTCCAATCGCCGTCTGATGACATCCTCGGTGTCATCCAGACGACCTTGGATGATGGCTCGATTGAGTAATCTTTCGACTAGTCGATCTTGGGGCACGTCAATATTGATAACAAAATTGTAGTCCTGGCCGATTTCTGTGAGTAGTCGATCGAGAAACTCGGCCTGACTGACGTTGCGGGGGAAACCATCGAGAATCCAGCCTACTTTAGCATCGGGCTGATTCAACCTGTCGCGAATCATATCCAAAATCAGCGCGTCGGGTAGCAATTCACCATTGTCCATATAAGTCTTGGCTTTCAAACCCAATGGCGTTTGGTCTTTGACCGCCGCACGGAGTATATCACCTGTCGAAATATGGGGGATTTTTTGGGATTCAGCGAGGATTTGAGCTTGGGTACCTTTGCCTGCACCTGGGGCACCGAGGAAGATTAGTCTCATGTTGGG
>JANMEL010000009.1:0-38487 GCA_031376885.1 Chamaesiphon sp. OTE_70b_metabat_96
GTGTTTTTGATTCCGCATCAAAAGACCTTCCGTCTGTAGCTTCATAATCAACGATCTCCCCAGTTTTCGTCACTCCAACTCGGTAATTGACATCGCGATCGTAGTCAACTTTATCGCTAGCCACCGCCTGCTCTAACTTGCCCTGAAGCTGTGTTGCCAAGGTTTTTTCCAATTCCGGCTCAACGATCTCTTTACCTAAACTAACGTTACTCTTACGACCATCCCAGGGGCTAACTTCAAGCACTCCCGACTTGGTAAATACGACCCGAAAATCCCCCGTTGCTCCAGCAGCATCGGTATTTGGTTTAGCCAGTTTGGGTAACGGTGTCAGCTCTGCCAACTTAGTATCAGTTGTGCCGTCAGTTGGCTCATAACCGACGATATCACCCTCTTTATTCACGCTGACTCGAAAAGTACCAGATTGTCTAATTTGACCCCGCTCCTGCCAATTTTGATTGAGATCGCGACGCAACTTACGATCGAGAAATCCCAATTGAGTAGCATCGATAATTTTTTCTGTCGTTGTCGATGCTGCACTTGGTGATGGGGAGGCACTAGGTGATGGTGTTGGAGTTGGCTTAGTACTTGGATCTGCTGGCGATGCCGTGGGTTTGGGTGTTGTCATGGGATCTTTGGTGGCGGCGATTGGCGCGGTAGGATCGACAAATTTAGGTGCGCTAACTTTTGGTGAAGGCAATGCATAGCCGATGATACTAGCGACAAATAGACTGGTAAATCCCAAGCCGATCGAGGTAGCTTGCGCGCTGATTGGTTGTACCAAGGCTTTGGTGACTGGTTTGAGCGGCACCTTCAGATCTGGTAAAGTATGCTTATCTGCGAGAAACCTGTCGATCGCTTCTACTAGGTCGAATAGTTGAACTGTAGATAGTTGGATTCGAGTAGGCTGACCATTGGTCAATAAACCTGTAGATCCAGTTTCCTTGGTATTAGGATCGGGATGAGTGTTGAGTGTATGACTACCGTCGAAATCACCTTTAGCCAAAGAGATGAGACTAATACTCGTGTTTGCGGCGATCGGATGGGGCACTCCACTCAATAATTCTTGAGTATAACTGCTAACTGTCGCGACTAAACTAGTCAGAAAATCTCTACCACCAAATAATGGCTGTTCGCAACCGACAAAGTGACATTCAGCATTGTACAAACTCGACATCACAGGGCGAGGATCCGAGCTACCAGTGGTGGGACTGCCATCACTCAACCCGTCTAAGATTAGGGTACAGTTGGGCAAACTATACTGACGGCGAATAGTCATGGCGGTGCTTTTCCGTAAAATTTAATAGAATCCAATCCAATTATATCAACTTTGCGACAACACTATCCCCTAACCCCTAACCCCTATTCCCTTAGCATCCATCCAGATCCTCACTTAAATTTACATCTACTCAAGTTAGAGCTGTACATGGTTTTTCCAAAAGCTCCAACTGTTTTGCTTTTGAAGTTATCTTAATTGATTCACCAACCAGCACCTTTTCATGGCATGATGCCAAATAATCATCACTGGCATCTACATCCATAAATCGAAATAGAGAAGATGCCATATATCGGATCTCATTATCAAACGAAATCCAATGACGACCTTCTTGTTCGGCAACAAATCCAGTCGTATTAGAACCAGAAAATAGATCGACCACAAGATCGCCCCGATCTGTCAACATCCGAATAAAAAATTCGGGAAGTTTATTAGGAAATCGAGCTGGATGAGCTTTGATACCTAAATTTTTACATATCCTCAAATATTGACTATTGGAATCTGAGTTTGATATTTGTAATAAGTTAGAAGGGATTGCCCCACCATTATCTTTACCAAATGCTTTACCAATATCATGACCGGATGGTCGCTTTTTTGGATCGTAAAATTTATCTGGATCTTCAAGTAGCTTTTTCATTCGAGGGCTATACTCAGTCAATACTCTAGTTACATCTGACTTGGGAAATTCTGACTTACTAAACCACCAAACTGTATTTATAGAGTCTTTAACTCTGATCTTGCGCTTATTAACCCACTCAATTGGACTGGGTAGCTTTGATGAATTAAACCAATAAAAATCTTCCGCCAAGAAAAAGCCAATTTCATCACAGAAGTAAATAGGGATTCTGAAATTATAAAGACTTCTGACAGGCTTACCTTTTTCGTAAGCACCCCCTAAATCTAAAACAAAACTACCATCATTTCTGAGCTTCCTGTAAACTATCTTGGCAAATTCACCCAGCCACTCAATATATTCAGCCTGATTTTTATTGCCATATTCTTTTTCCCTTTGTAGCGCAAATGGGGGACTAGTTATCGCTAAATTGATACTTTCATCGGGTAACTCATTTAGTAGATCTAATGAATCTCCACAGAATGCCGCTCCTAGATCTGTTGTATATGTCGGTGGATACTTGAACTTATCGATTTTTACTGAAAACTGCATCTGGTTATAGGGGAATGGCTGAAAATTTGCTACTTATAGTCTGTAGACGTATAGTCATCATTTTTACATGATATGAATGATGTCAATCTCTAACAATTGTGTCATCTGATGCCAGGAAAATATTCTCATCTAGATTACGGCAACTCCGTCAGCTAAAAGGGTTGTCGCAAGAGGAGCTGGCAGACATAGCGGGGTTACATCGTACCTATGTAGGCTCTGTAGAGCGTGGTGAGCGCAATATATCAATTGATAATATGGACTGTTTGGCAAAAGCTCTGGAGGTTGACATTACTGAACTCTTGAAGGAAGAACCAGGATGATACCGCATTCAGACAAGAAAATTCTTGATGACTTATTCCCATATATACAAAGGTACCAAGAATTAGCATCTAAACATGGTATCAATGATATTTTTCAAGATAATGGGGGCAAACTGCTTCAAGTATTACTGGTGACAGGATTAAAAGTTCTTCCTGGTAGAGAAGGTAATGATGCAAAAGATGCTGATGGAAATGAATATGAGCTAAAGTCTGTAAATATAGCTCTGACGAAAAGTTTTTCGACTCATCATCACATCAATCCTCGGATTATAGATAAGTATCGTCTAGTAGACTGGATTTTTGCCGTGTATAGGGGAATCGATCTAATCTCTATTCATAAGTTGAAGCCTGCTGATTTGGAATATTTTTATTTAAAGTGGGAGGAGAAGTGGCACAGTACTGGTGGTAAAGATATTAACAATCCTAAAATTCCAGTAAAGTATGTAACTGAACACGGTGAATTATTATATTCTACCGATAAGAACTTGTCATAGCGATCGATCTAGACATAAGATCGAGGCGTATATACCCAACTACTTCCATCAGCGCGGGGAATTAGTTTTGTTTGACTGGAGCCGATGAGGATAACGGTTCGCATATCTGCTGAGGCTGGAGTTAATTCGGCGAGGGTGATGACTTGTACCTGTTGTCCAGATCTGCCCAGATTGCGGGCGAGGATGACTGGGGTGGTGCCCGATCGAGTCTCCATGAGGATTTCCTTGGCGGCGGTCAATTGCCAAGTGCGTTGGCTCGATATGGGGTTGTAGAAAGCGATCGCCAAATCAGCTTTGGCGGCGAGTGAGATTCTGTGAGCGACTATTTCCCAAGGTTTGAGGATATCAGAGAGGGAGATAGCACAAAAATCATGTCCGAGTGGCGCACCAATCGCGGCGGCGGCGGCTTGCATTGCGGAGATGCCTGGGTTAATCTGGATGTCGATGGTTTGCCATTCTGGTTTGGCTTCTGTGTCGAGTACTTCGAGTACGGCTGCTGCCATTGCAAAGATGCCAGGATCTCCAGATGAGACGACGACGACATTTTTACCGCTAGCGGCTAAGTCTAATGCTAATCTAGACCGATCGAGTTCGACGCGATTGTCGGAGCCGTGACATTCTTTGCCTACTGACAAATCTTTGACCAAATCTAGGTAGGTATGATAACCAACTAAATCTGTTGCTGCCAGAATTGTATCCCGAACTTGTGGAGACATCCACTGTTTCGAGCCTGGGCCTGTTCCTATTACTGTTAGTTTACCTTGAGCTTGACCGATCGCACTAGGATCGATCGGTTTCATAGCACTATAGATGGTCAAATTCTCATCGGCATCAATTACGTCATAACTTAGATCGATCGATTCAACAAACCGGATCGGTAAATTTAGATGATGACTAATTCCGGCGATCGCGGCTCCAGCGATCGTCTTGGGAAGAGCGATACAAGCTACCGCACCTAGCGCGAGATTAGATTTTGCCAACCGCTGATGGATTTCCTCACTCCATTCAGCTAGACTAAATCGATCGGGTTGAGTAATCTGTAGAACCAGACTAGTTGGATGATAAACTAATCGATCGAGACTGCCAGATATCGATCGATCCGTAACCAGGATCGTCCGTTTCCCATCAGTACAAAAAGAGATATTACTCGCCAATAACCAGGGTGCATCGCCTTCGAGACTAACGCTCACACCAGCAATTAAGTCAGCGATAAAAGTCTTCACATGTTCGGGATTTGCCAATCGATAACCCGCTGGTGGATCCGGCAAAACCGCATTCAACTGGAGCTTGCCAGTAGTTGTAATTGCTGCGCCAACATTCAACATCGCTGCAATTTTTTCAGCGAGATCGTTTACACCAGTTATCCCACCCAAAAGCGGCACCACCGCGCTCCCATCCGCAGCCACCGCCACAACAGGCGGCTCTGTCTTACTATCCGTAAGCAGTGGCGCAAGGGTACGAATCAAAATCCCCGTCGCACAGAGTCCGACGATCGGCACCCCATCGCGATATAATTCCCTTACGGTATCGCCAAAGTCCGTAAAACTTACATCTACATCGATCGACCTACCGATTAATCCATACAATTTTGCACCTGGCAGAGCCGTCATCAATTTACGCGCGGTAGGCACACCAATCTGATTGAGCACCACAATCGCGGGGGAAGGTTGTTGACGGATCTGCGGAGCATCGAGCATCTTAAATTAATTGAGAATTGAGAATTGAGAATTGAGCATTGAGAATTGAGAATTGAAAATTGTTGACAATAGCTTTGTAATTCAGAACTTCGACAGGCTCAATCGAAAAATCGTAGGTTGGGTTGTTTCGTCGTTATGAAAGGCTACGCAAACATTCTTCAACCCAACCTACAACAGAAGATTTGCACTGATTAACAAAAAGCATATTGCCCTAACACCTGACACCTGACACCTGACACCTGACCCCTACCTTAACGACGAATGCGACGAGAGCGAGCATCTTCTTCGCGGCGTTGTCGATCGCGCCAACCTGCCACAGTCAAATAACCTACACCTAATGTGACTAGTAAGAGCATTCCAAACGCAGCAGTACCTAAAAATTGAATCGGTGAAATGTCGATCATTGGGATTTGGGATTTGGGATTTGGGATTTGGGATTTGGGACGATCGCTAAACAACACAGCAGTGTACTAAGAATGCTTAAAAATTGGACTTCTTAGAACTATGCAAGATCCCCGACTTCTCTGAGAAGTCGGGGATCTGTCTCCGGTGGTTGGGATTTTGGATTATCGCTAGACAATACAGTACCTAAAAATTGAATCGGTGAAATGTCGATCGATTGACCGATAAATACTAGTTTAGTCTCTCGTGGTTCGTCAGTGCGCCAACGCCTGTCGTAGAATTGTTCAAACCGATTACCGACGGCTTGAATTACCAATCGCATGGGTTTATTTGGTACCGCGACAAATCCTTTGATGCGGTAAATTTCTTGTTCGGCGACTAGAGCTTCCAGTTTGCGGCGCAATTGTTCGGGGTCAAATTCTTGAGCTAGGATGAGATTAATTGAATTAATCTCATCGTCATGATCGTGTTCTTCTTCTGCGTCGTGATGGCTGGGACGTTCTTCGAGATGGTCTTCTACAGCGGCTTCGATGCCGAGGATCGTATCTATATCGACGATGCCGCGATCGCTAGTAATGATTTTAACCGATCGAGGTAATTCGCTTTTAACTAAGTCAATGGTAGCTTGATATTGTGTAGGATTAACTAGATCGGATTTATTTAGAATCACCAGATCCGCACAGGCTAATTGATCCTCAAATAGCTCTTGTAATGGAGTCTCATGATCTAGATTCTCATCTTCCCGTCTCTGTGCGTCTACAGCAGCCGGATCGCTAGCAAACCGCCCATTTGCCACCGCATCGCAATCAACCACCGTTATCACCGCATCTACTGTCGCTGCGGTGCGAATTTCTGGCCACCGGAAGGCAGTAATTAGCGGCTTGGGTAGTGCCAAACCGGAAGTTTCGATCAGAATGCAATCAATATCATCCCGACGGGCGATCAGAGCCTGCATCGTTGGGAGAAATTCCTCTTGTACAGTACAGCACAAACAACCATTAGTTAGTTCGACAATATTACTAATCGATGCCTTGAAAGGCTGCTCTAATTGGGGAGTTGGTGCGGTATCATCAGGGCAAACTTCGCACGATCGCAATAAATCCCCATCAATACCTAGTTCGCCAAATTCATTCACAATCACGGCAATTCTACGCCCTTGATTATTGGTGAGTAAATGCCGAATCAGAGTAGTTTTACCACTCCCCAAAAATCCGGTAATCACCGTCACGGGAATTTTAATAGCCATGCAAATATAACTGTGAGCCTCGCACAAAAGGGAAATATGAGATTCGGCGGGCATCCTGGCAAATCAATTCACATTCGAGCTGATTTGCACCATTGATTCTACATCAAACTCCGAGTAGCCAAGCCGATCCTAATTTTACCTCCATAGAGGTCAGTTTGGGGAAGCTGATATACTAATGGTTGGAGGACTTGCAATCGCTTTTTGTTAATAAATTATCGACCGTAATATTAGTCCGCGTAGGCGGTTACTGTTGGCGTAGCCTTGCCTTTGGCATTGCGTAGCCGTAAGCGCAAGGCGCAGGCTTTGCCAACGTGAAACGTCTGCCTTAGCAGAAGTACGGACTTTGCATCACTAGCCGCGACTACCCTTCGGGAACAGTCGCTGGTTAACAAAAAGCGTATTGGGAGGAATTGGATCGTCAGTCTCGATCGCCTTAGATACCCTTCAAACCTCCTCATCAGGAGGTTTGAGGGATTTGGATCTACACTGCAATCGTGAAATCGGTAGCGAGGAGGGTTGGTGAAGCCAAGAGATTGGCAAATTCACCACCATTAGCACCGAAACCAGTAGCAGCACCATTTTGATTGTAGAAAAGTCCACCGCTGTTGAGACTATAGACGATCGCCGCAGTTTGAGTATCTACTTGAGTATCATCATCGACGGTGGTAAAATTAGTCCCAATTGCCGTACCCGCCGCGCTAGTAATTGCGCCGAAGGTGGCTTTGCTGAGGTAGATTTTGTCTTGAGCAGAAGTGAAATCAGAGATCGTATCTATGCCAAAGTAAGCACTAGATGTAACTGCGCCCGATAACAATCCGTTGTAATAAAAGATATCATTACCAGCACCACCGCTGAGGATATCATTACCACCTTGCCCAAAGATCGTATCATCACCGCCAGCACCGGAAATGCGATCGTCCCCAGTACCACCTTGTAAGTTGTTCGCAAGTATATTACCAGTAATTCGATCGTTACCAGCACCACCGACGATATTTTCGATGGCGATGACTGGAATTACGAGCTGGAGATTAGCATTGACAGTTTGAGCGGCAGTTAAACCGAGGTTGATATTCATCGCCGCTGCTGTTTTACCGAGATTGAGAGTATCAATTCCACCCGTGCTAGTTTCGTTAATCGTATCCTTACCTTGAGCGAAATCGGCATCGTAGATATAGCTATCATTACCGTCTAACCCAGCGAGGATATTATTCGCAGAGTTTCCAGCCAGCACATTAGCACCAGCATTTCCCGTACCATCGATCGCACTCGTATCTGTCAGGGTGAGGTTTTCGACTAAAGCGGCTAGAGTGCTAGTGACATTGGTACTGAAAGTATCGGTGATGGTAATGGTGCCTTGATTATCAGCGATTGTGGCATTAGTTGGCGTAGTGAGGTTAATTGAAAAAGTCTCATTTGCCTCATTGAGATTGTCATTGAGGATGGGCACTAGGATCGTTTTGAACATCTCACCTGCTGCAAAGGTTAGTATCCCAGTAGTAGCAGTATAATCAGTTCCGGCGATCGCCGTACCATTACTAGTAGCGTAGTTGACACCGATCGGTTGTGTACTAATGTTACTTAGATATATGGTAATTAGTGCTTGACTTGGATCGCCATTAATGCCTTCCACAATAGTGAAATCCGTAATGGAAATCGTTGGGGGAATATCATCATTATTAATCGTACCCGTTATCGCTGCTGTCGTACCAACGCTATAACCTGCACCACTGGATAAAGTTAAAGCAACAGTTTCGTTATCTTCAACTAATGTATCAGTGGTAGGATCGATCGTCACAATCGCAGTCGTAGCAACAGCAGCAAAGGTAACAGTACCACTCGTAGCCGTAAAGCTAGCCGCTCCAGTTTGGGCGTAATCTGTACCTAGAGTAGCAGTACCACCGACACCATAATTAACGGTGAGGGCATTGGTAGTGACACCTGCACGAGTGAATGTATATGTCAGATTGGTTGTACCATCTTCATTTACTGTCAGAGGAGCTACAGCTAAGGTGACTTGAGTATCGTCATTAGTAATAGTTCCCGTTATTGCTGTAGTAGTACCAACGGTATAACCTGCACCAGTCGTCAGAGTTAAAGCAACAGTTTCGTTATCTTCAACGATGATATCAGTGGTTGGATCGATCGTCACAATCGCCGTAGTAGCACCAGCAGCAAAGGTAACAGTACCACTCGCAGCCGTAAAGCTAGCCGCTCCGGTTTGGGCGTAATCTGTACCTAGAGTAGCAGTACCACCCACACCATAATTAACAGTGAGAGCATTGGTAGTAACACCTGCACGAGTAAATGTGTATGTCAGATTGGTTGTACCATCTTCATTTACCGTTAGAGGAGCTACAGCTAAGGTGACTTGAGTATCGTCATTAGTAATAGTTCCCGTTATTGCGGTAGTAGTACCAACGGTATAACCTGCACCACTGGCTAAAGTTAGAGCAACAGTTTCGTTATCTTCAACTAATGTATCAGTGGTTGGATCGATCGTCACCGTTGCAGTTGTCGCACCAGCAGCAAAGATTACAGTACCAGTAGTGCCAGTAAAAGTACCTCCAGTTTGAACATAATCTGTACCGAGAATGGCATTCCCACCAACACCATAATTAACCGTTAAAGCATTGGTTGTATTTCCGGCACGAGTGAAGGTATATACCAGGTTGGCTGCACCATCCTCACTCACTGAAGGTGTGCTGACTGCAAGAGTGACTTGAGTATCATCATTATTAATCGTACCTGTTATCGGTGCAACTGTACCAACGCTATAACCAGCACCACTGGCAAGAGTTAAAACGACAGTTTCGTTAGGTTCAAATATGGTATCTGCTGTTGGATCGATCGTCACCGTCGCCGTAGCAGCACCAGCTAAAAAGGTGACAGAACGAGTGGTATCGGTAATGCTATCCCCTTGACCACCACTGAGTGTGTAATCTGTACTTAGAGTGGCACTACCACTGACAACATAATTGACTGTTAATGGGCTATTGGTGATATCTGTGCGGGTAAAGGTGTATACCATATTGGTGGTACCATCTTCTGTCACGCTAGCAGGTGATACGCTGAGGTTGATTTTATCATCAACTACCAGAAAATCAGTGGCTGTGAGGGTGAGATTGAGAGGTAAGATTGCAAATTTACCACCATTCGTACCAGAGCCAACAGTTGCGCCATCAGCATTGTAAAATAAGCCGCCACTATCACGACTGTAGATAATGGCTGCTGTTTGAGCAGCTACCAATGTGTCATCAGCGACGGAAATAAAATTAGTGCCGACACTTGCACCCGCAGCGGTGGTAATTGCTGCAAAGGTGGATTTATGCAGTTTAATTTTGTCTGTATTGGCGACAAAGTTGCTGATGGTATCTACACCTAAACTAGCAACGGTGGTGACACCTACCTCGCCAAAGACAAAGGTATCTGCACCTAATCCACCATCAAGGGTATCATCACCCGTGCCACCCTTGAGGATGTCATCCCCCGTCTTCCCAGCGATATTATCATTAAAAGCAGTACCAGTAATCTGCAACTTATCAATCCCTGTGTGGGAGAGAAACGTCACATTATTATACAAACTCCGAATTTGGCTATTCGCTGTATCGGTGTAGATGCCAACACTATAATAATCGAGGTTCGTATAGTCGAGGATTAGGGTATCTGTACCTGAACCTCCATCAACACTACTGGTATTATCAGCAAAAGCATAAGCAGCAATGCCCAGGTTTAGGGTATCATCACCACTGCCAGTAGTAATGTTTCTGATGGCTTCAAAGTTTTTGATGCTTGTAGTGCCAATCGGATTATTAACTGCCTGGGTTAAGTTGAAATTGACAGCAGTAGTCGCATCCGCGAGATTGAGACTGATGCGATCTTTTCCCGCCCCACCATCGAGTATATCCCCCGTCTTCCCAGCGATATCGTCATCAAAAGCAGTACCAGTAATCTGAAACTTCTCAATCCCTGTGTGGGAGAGAAACGTCGCATTATTATACAAACTCCGAATTTGGCTATTCGCTATATCGGTGTAGATGCCAGCACTATAATAACCGAGGTTCGTATAGTCAAGGATTAGGGTATCTGTACCTGTACCCCCATCAACACTACTGCCGTCATTAGCAGTGCCAAATCCATTAATCAGGGTATCATCGCCACCACCACCATTGAGACTATTTGTCCCTGAACCGCCATTTAGGGTGTCATTGCCATTACCCCCAGCGATTGTGTCATTGCCAGAACCAGTGGTGAAACTAACTTTCTCAATGCTTGAAAATGTAGTGCCATTATTAAACCCACCTGTGATACCGCCGCTGTTGGTAGTGGTGCTATAGGTAATGATAGTATTGGCAGTATCTGTGGAGTTATTAATTTCGAGGTAGTCATTTCCTGCACCTCCGATGATTGTATCGGCTCCCGTACCAGGAAAGAAGCGATCGTCCCCAGCCGTACCAGTCAGGGTGTTATTACCAGAAGTGCCAGGAAAATCTTGTTTCTCAACTGCTAAAGATTGCCCATTGATAGTAATTACTGCATGGTCATTTTCGGCTTTTAGTTTTGCTAATTGAGCAGGAGTTAATGTTTCTCCCCTAACTAATGCCGAGAATATTTCTCCCTCATCTCCAGCACTGTCTCTAGTATTAATTTTCGCATCGATCGAATGACCAATTTCTTCAATTATTGAAGCTGCAATCCGTTGACTATTATTAGTATCTAGGAAATATTTTGATATATAAATCGTGTTGTTTTGGGCGGCATAAGCAGCATTAGCAGTGCCTAATATCTGGCGATCTACGACAATGATTTCGGGGGGGGGTAAATGTAGTACTTGCTAATCTATTTCTAATATTTAAAGCAATCTGGCGATCGTAATTCTTCCCAAATGCTATTTCAAAATCTGCCCAGAAGTTATTGCTATTCGCGAAACGGGTCAGAGCTGTGAGGGCGATCGATCGAGCTGACTGTAAAGTAGTGTTCATGTAGATATCCTAAACTTGAAAGCTATTGTACCATGAAATTTAGGTCGATCGATCCTAAACATTACATTGCGCCATTTGGCTGTATCGATCGAGTTTGACGTTTGCGATATGTTCCATCGCTCCAGAGACAAAGGCCGGACTTTGGCGGTGTTACAGGCAAGTCGAGCACCTTTTCGCGGGCGGCGGGTTTTGCAACAAACTTCAGCGGTTTTAAACGCTGATTATTTTGTTGGCGTAGCCTCTGCAAAAGCAGATAGTGCGGAATGTAAATTTTATTATTTCATTTTAGCATACTAATTACCCAAATTAGTGCTAAAGTACCCTCATATCGTTTGCTCGAATTCAATGGCTCAGTACAAGCACGATCGCTTTTTCAAGTTTTATATTAAATCACTATATCGATCGAAAGGAGACACAATCAAAAATGTTCAAATCCACAATGATGAGGATTTAGAGATCGATTTGATGTTCATCGGAGATCTAGCGAAACAGGGATGGAAACAGCAGGACTTCGGGCTATTCGATCGATTGATGCAAACCCATCCGACAATGATAATTGAGCATTACAGCGGATATTTAGAAGGTGTAGATGTTGATGACTGTATCACGCGGAAGAATCTGTATTGGCGATATCAACGTAAGGAATTAATTAAAATTGCTAAATCTGAGCAGAACTTGACAAATTCTGAACAATTGCCAAAATCAGACATAGCGAAAATCGATCTAAACAACCCGTTTACTTGGATTTTGACTGTTAATTGCGGTAAGCAGATTCTGAAAGATTGTGCGGCTCAAGCACATCCTGAATTTGATGGCGGGGTGTATTTATTACCGAATCAGTGGCGGATGGGAATTGTGATTATCGAACACTTAGCCGAAACACCCGAACATCTGTGGTTGAAGGTGTTGGGCGGTCGAGAATCTGCGCGGAAGGCATTTAGATCGATTGACCAGTTAGCAACGCCAGATCGTACGGGAAAAAATGATATAATGGCAGCATGTTTAAAGTATTGTGTCTATCTCAAGGATCTAGCTGCTGATAGTTTAACAACTGAGGAGAGTGAGTTTATGAAGACGATGGAAGAAATCGATGTTTGGTATGAGGCTCAGATGAATCAGGCAAAACTTGAAGGTGAGCAGCTTCAGAAACAGTCGATCGCGCTCAACTTACTACAGAAAAATATACCAATAGAAACGATCGCAGAAGCAACTGGACTCACAATCGATCGATTGCAACAACTTCAAGTCTCATTAGAAAACGATCGATCTAATTAAACTACAAAAAGTAAAATTAATCGAGAAAACTATGAACGATAAAGACCGAGCGTCATAAAATCACCCGCACCAAATTAAGAATTTGAAAGATCTGAAAATCGCTCAAACATCGTTGGGATTATTAGTTTTAACTCCAGCAGAATTAGTTATTAAATTAGCCACCTAACGATAATTATGAGCAGATTAACACTAAGACTACCTGAAACTTTACACCAACAATTAGCTCAAGTAGCCGTGCGAAAGGGCGTATCTCTAAATCAATATATTGTGTACGCGCTGACTCGTCAGACTGCTAATTCTCACGTTCGAGGATTAACTATTGATGGGATTTCGATCCACTCCGATCTGGAAATTGAGCAACAACGATCGTTATTTAAAATACTAAAAGATGGACTGGGCGAAGCCTCTCCATCGGAGATTAGCGCAATTTTGGCCGAGCGAGAAATAGTCAATTCCGAACCAGATTTAACCACTGAGATCGTCGAGCGACTTCAAGCAAAACTTCAAGCAGATTAAGTAGGTAAGGACAATTAAATATAAAATAGTATTATTAATACAAGACGTTAAACGATGCCAGCCCAGATACGGATTATATTGACAGGAGAAGAAGAGCGAACACTTAGAGCGACAGGTAGACTTGAGTAGCTCTTGATTGAGATCCCGCTAATTTGTATTACTCTTGACCCATTCCTGTCATTCCACGAATGAGAATATCGAGTTTAGCGTTTAATCGCTCTTCTACTCCCTCGATTTTTGTGTTTAATCGCTCCTCCACTCCATCGATTCGATTAACTAACCGCTCCTCTACTCCATCGATCCGATCGACTACCCGCTCGAATCCATCCGTAACATAACCACCAGGGGCGATAGTCTCTTGTAGTTGAGTATTTGTATTTTCGATCTGAGTTAGTCGGTATTCAAGCCGCGCGACACGGGTAATTAGATCGCGGTCCTCTGGCTGTCTTGATTGTGTCATAATGATTGTAGTTTACTTGTGTCTCGGCGCGGATTATCAATAATCCGCGCCTTCTTTCTCCTATTGTAACATTATTGCGGATAATTAGCAATCCATAGATTTCCCCGTCGCTAGGGATTTGCTTTTAACAGCCGCCGCAATCAATAGATCTCGATCTATATTGGCTATCATATCCAAAAAAGCACCTACAGCAGCCCCATTATTATGCTTGAATCCCATTATTATCGCGGTTTCTCTTAGTTTCTCGACTGTATCGGGATTAACCTTGTAGGTGGGGATCGGAATTTTGCCTAATTTTAATCGTCCCATTTTAAATTTATTGGATGTGCTTATTACTATTGTACCATTACTACTAATATGTTGGAAAGACTCTAACCCTCGTGTTATACTGTTATTAACAGGAAATGAGACGGGATATCGCTTCAAGCCTTAAAGTTAATCCAAAGATCCCCACCAACGACAAAACGATCGAGTTCCCAGCAAAGAAACCTCGATCGCCTAGTCAAACCTGTAATCAGTACCAAACTAATCAGATTTATATCATGACTCATAATGTCTATACCCGTCAAGTTTTAACCGTCCTTAAACTTTCCCAACTCAAGACCATCGCCACCCAAATTGGCGCAGAACCAGCCGACAAACGATCGAAGGAAGCCTTTATTAGTGCTTTAGATTTATTCTTTATTACTTTATTTTAGCATATACTCTAAACAGTTAAGATATCGACTTTCTAGAATTGCTTCAAATCCAAGGGCTTCAGCGTTGGGTTTTCTCCAAGGGAGACGCTACTTAGCGTAGCTTCAGCTTTGCGCTTATGTGGTGCTCTCAACCCAACCTACTCAAGTTATTTAATTGTTGCAGGAAGAAAATCAATTCACCTTAATCAGTGCAGCTAATAAACCAGGTAAAGTATATTCAACTGCTTCAATATCTACCTTACCTAATAACGATCGACAACTAGCCGAAGTTTGAGGACCGATCGAGGCTATCTTAACATCATCTGGCCAATTTTCAGGTAAACTATTTTTCACCAATTCACAGAAAAATTTCACAGTCTTGGAACTAGCAAAAGTAATAATATCGACCTCTTGAGCTTGAAGCGCAGCTAGGGCGATCGAATCTACCATTTGCGGACATTGGGATTCATACGCCGCGACTTCTACTACTGTCGCCCCCAATTGACAAAATTCTCGCACCAAAACATCTCGCCCACCTGTCTCCACACGGGGAAATAAAATTCGCCGATTTGATAGGGTGTCGGGAAAATCTCGAATTAAAGCATCCGCCACAAAATCGGCGGGAATAAAGTCCGGCGTAATCCCCTGCTGTTGGAGAGCGCGGGCGGTTTTTTGCCCGACAACAGCGATTTTCACCCCCGCCAGAGCGCGACTATCTTTCCCTGCATGATGCAGCCGCTCAAAGAAATAATCCACCCCATTACTCGAAGTCAGAATCAACCAATCAAAACTACTCAACTCAGCAATCCCCCGATCGAGATCCACCCAACTCGACGGCGGGATAATCTCCAGAGTGGGCATCTCAATGACTTGTGCGCCCTGCGATCGCAACATTTGACTAAAAGACTCAGACTGTCCAGCCGCACGAGTTACAAGGACGGTTTTCCCCGCGATCGAGCTAACTCCAGTTCCAGCTTTGAGATACTCCCGCAATCCCACCACTTCCCCCACCACAATTACCGATGGGGACAATTCTAGATCGATCGTTTCCGCCATTACTCGCGCCAAATCCGACACCCAGACTCGTTGCTGTGACGTACCCGCCCAGCGGATAATCGCGATCGGTGTAGTGGGCGATCGATCGTGCTTTAATAGTTGACTGACAACAGCCCCCAGAGTGCGCGTACCCATCAAAATTACCAGCGTCGGTAGCCGAGCCAAAGCATCCCAATCGAGATCGTCAGGAAAATGTCCAGTAATTACTGCAAACCCACTACTGAGCACCGGATCTGTCAGCGGAATCGCAGCCAGCAGCGGAGCTACCAAAGCAGTAGACAACCCTGGCACCACCTCATACTCACAACCCGCCGCAATCAGCGCATCAAGTTCCGCCGTCACCCGCCCAAAGATAAATGGATCCCCACTTTTGAGCCTTACCACCGATTGCCCACTTTGAGCGTAGCGAACGAGTAATCGATCGATCTCCCCTTGAGACATACTCGGTTGTCCCCCCCGTTTACCCACATCAACCAACACACAACTACTAGAAACCAAATCCAACAAACTGCGATCGACCAAAGCATCATAAATTAAGATTTGTGCCGAACTAATCGCATCTCGTGCGCGGATCGTCAGATAAGCTATATTCCCAGGCCCCGCTCCAACAATATATACTTTACTCACGATCCTCCTGCTTTAAATTCATAAGCGTCCCAACCCAATTACCGATCCCCGCCCTGCTGTTTCTAGGTTTAATGGGGCAAACTTATTACAGTATCACAAATTGCCGATCTGACTCGCCAATGGGGGCAAATTGGTGTAAGAATATAATATGTTTCCCAATTAGCAATTTTTTCGCTAACGGCAACACCGACTTGTCAGTAAACCCTGTGACAAAAATCCTGCAACCACCACTATCTATCGATCGTGGCCGCAAGACAACAAAAACTCGCCTTTGTCATCCGCCTTTGTTGAATATCATGGCGCGAACAGACACCGAATCTTGTTCGTCAACAAATCGGACAAGTCACCAGCACGAGCGAAATCATCGCTCGCCCCAGCACTCACCAGAGGTAATCGCCTTCAGCAAGATTAATTTTCAACCCAACAACGTACAAAGTGTAGATAAAAATATGGTCGTACCAACATCGAGTCATAATCTAGACGCTCAAATGGTTTCATAAATAGGGAAATAGTGGATGAACAACGGCAAAGTCAGAATATACGAACTGTCAAAGGAATTGAATTTGGAAAATAAGGATTTGTTGGGGATTTGCGAAGATTTGAATATTACCGTCAAAAGCCATAGCAGCAGTATTTCGGAAGCAGAAGCAGCTCAAATTACTCAAGTTGCAACAGAAAAGTTTCCCGATCGTCAAAATAAGCCCCCACGTCAAATCCAACCTGACAAAGGGGATAGTGCCCCAGTCGAAGCCGAAGCACCCAAAGCTAAACCAGAAGCACCCAAAGCTGAAGCACCCAAAGCTAAACCAGAAGCACCCAAAGCCCCCGCCCGCGCCCCCCAACGTCCAATCGAACCCAAAACTCGAATTTTGCAGATCGAACACAAAACCGACATTCAACCCAAGCCGTCGTTGATGCCCCAACCACCTGCTCCGCCTCAATCATCTGGCAGACAGACCCTTGCGACCCCTCAACCACCAACAGTCAGCCGCCCAGTCGTCCGTCCGACTCCAGCCAGTGAATCCACAGTTGTCGAGCCAGTCGTCCGCGTAGCAAAACCAGCCGTAGTGCCTCCAGCACCAAAACCCCAACTATCGGGGCCACCAGCTCGTTTGACCAAACCGGATGAGATCCCCGTCGCGATCGATGGCGATGCGATCGACAGCACAAACACTGGTAATAGTCAAGCTCCAATGTCTAAAGTCGGATCGCCGAATAAGCCGATCCCCAAATCCCAACAAGTCAAGAGCGAACCAATTAGCAAACCGACAATTGGTGGCCCAGCAAGGGTTGCGGTTGGTGGCCCCAGTCGCCGACCAGTGGCTAAATCAGAAGTAGAAGCCCTTCCCCCATTAAATCGCCCGCCAACTCGAATCGTCCAAATCAAGCCCGCTGGCGGCCCCAGAGTCCCAGGCGCAGCCGGAGATGCCGCCACCGATGATAAAGATAATGTAGTAACTCCACTCGATCTCGAACTAAAACGCCCAACTCCACCGCGCAAGCCGATCAAAGGTAAAGCATGGAGCAAGGAAGAAGAGGAAATCGAAACAGCCAAGGCAAAAGTTCCCGCCAAAGGCAAGCGTGTCAAAACCGTCGTTATTGATGATGATGATGATGATGACGATCTACTCGGCGATGACCAAGATTCAGGTACATCAGCCATTCTGTCGATCGCTCGACCACCCAAACAGAAACTGGGTAGCGGCGGCGGCGTAAGAGTTGCAGCAGCTCCAGCCCAACGCAAACGCCCCGTAATGAAAGGGGATCAACAGAAACAAGAGCGTAGTAGCAATAACAACAAACGGGAACAGAAGAATACAGTTGAGAAGCCAGAATCAATTACATTGATCGGTAGTATTACAGTGCGCGACTTGGCAGAAATGCTGCTCGTAGCCGAAACAGAAATCGTCAAACAGTTATTCTTCAAGGGGATCGCGATTAGCGTTACCCAGGTACTCGACTTGGGTACAGCAACAATGGTAGCTGAAGAATTGGGTGTATCGGTGATTGCTGGTACCGAGCAAGCTGCGGCGACGAAGATTACCGAAATGCTCGATGTAGACGATCTCGATAATCTCCAACGTCGTCCGCCTGTGGTCACGATCATGGGTCACGTCGATCATGGTAAAACTACCTTGTTGGATGCCATTCGATCGACCAAAGTTGCGGCTGGTGAAGCTGGTGGGATTACCCAGCACATCGGAGCATATCATGTGGATGTCGATCGCGAAGGCGTGATGGAACAAGTCGTGTTCCTCGATACTCCTGGGCACGAAGCCTTTACTGCAATGCGGGCGCGGGGTGCGCGAGTCACCGACGTAGCAATTCTGGTAGTTGCTGCTGATGACGGTGTGCGTCCCCAAACCATCGAAGCAATTCGCCACGCTCAAGCCGCCGAAGTACCGATTATCGTTGCTATCAACAAAATCGATCGTCCAGGAGCCAATCCTGCTCGTGTCAAACAGGAATTGATCGCTTTCAATCTTCAATCAGAAGATCTCGGTGGCGATACAATTATGGTCGAAGTCAGTGCCCTCAAGGGTCAAAATCTCGATACCCTACTAGAAATGATTCTCCTAGTATCAGATATCGAAGACCTTCAAGCCAATCCCGATCGCAAAGCTCGTGGTACAGTCATCGAAGCCCACTTGGATAAAGCCAAAGGCCCTGTTGCTACTCTCCTGATTCAAAACGGTACCCTCCGCGTCGGCGATACCCTCGTCGCCGGACATGTATTTGGTAAAGTACGGGCGATGGTAGACGACAGACTAGCCCAAGTCAAAGCCGCTGGGCCATCTTTTGCAGTAGAAGTCCTCGGTTTGAGCGACGTACCTGCCGCTGGTGATGACTTTGAAGTCTTCATCGAAAAAGAAGCCCGCGCCCTTGCCGATACCCGTTCTGCGGAGCATCGTCAATCTCGTCTCCAACAAATGATGGCTTCTCGTCGAGTCACCCTGAATAGCCTCTCCGCGAAAGCACAAGAAGGCGAACTCAAAGAACTCAACCTGATCCTCAAAGCCGACGTTCAAGGTTCCGTCGAAGCAATTCTCGGTTCGCTCCGTCAGCTCCCACAGAACGAAGTCCAAGTCCGCGTACTTCTCTCCGCTGCTGGTGAAATCACCGAAACGGATGTAGATTTAGCCTCTGCCAGTGGTGCCGTAATTATCGGCTTCAATACTACCCTCGCCAGTGGTGCCCGTGCAGCCTCTGATGAAGCTGGTGTCGATGTCCGTGAGTACGATATCATCTATGACCTCCTCAACGAGATCCAAGGCGCAATGGAAGGACTTCTCGACCCCGAATTGGTCGAAGAACCCCTCGGACAAGTGGAAGTTCGGGCAGTCTTCCAAGCTGGACGCGGTAACATCGCTGGTTGTTATGTCCTCTCTGGTAAAGCACTGCGGAACTGTAGCATTCGCGTCAAACGCAAGAATGAGTTGGTATTTGAAGGCTCTCTCGATTCGCTCAAACGGGTCAAAGATGATGTCCGCGAAATCAATACTGGCTTTGAGTGCGGTATCCGTTTAGATAAGTTCAATGACTGGCGCGAAGGCGACATCATCGAAACCTTCCAAATGGTCAGCAAACGTCGGACTCTATCCCTAGTTTAGGCATGGGCACTAAATAGAGCAACCGCCAGTATCATATCCCCGACTTCTTGGAGAAGTCGGGGATATTGCCATAGGCTAAATGAATCAAAATATCAACACCAGTCAGTGCAACACCCCAATCAGTATCCAGCGGTCGAGCATACTAAGTAATGAAGAGCCTATCTTGACAGATCGTGGATTAGTGATTTAAGATGTACCATAGTTTGAGAAAGTAAATAAACAACTCATTTAATTCACCAAATTATTAAATAAAAATGATAAGTAGTAAAATTTCTTTTGGCTTCATCACTTTTTTCACAATTCTACTTAATTCAACTCCATTTTCTACATTTGCAAGTGCAAAATCGCAACTGACAACATCGATTAAAATGGAATTACTATTATCCCAAGCTATACCTGCTAGGGAAAACCCCCGTATAGAAGATGGGAATGCAAAAGAGGGATGGATTCACATAGATGCGAGGCATGTTACTGGTAACGATCCGAAGGGTGCTGGAGATCTTTTTCCGTCTGGAACTACTAGATCCGATCTGGACAAGGTAGCAAAAAACATCGTTTTAAAAGGTACACTCACATCTCCTTTGACCTCTCGCATAAAGAATTATGAAGATAGAGTTAAAGTGAAAGGGAAAAACATAAGAGTTAGAGTGACTGTAGATAGTAAAGATAAAAACAGAGTAATTACAATGTTTCCTGTTTTGAGTGAATAAAATCCACTACTGAATTAAAGCAGGCATCAGCGTAAAGTTTACGAGCTAGAACAAATCTCAAAAAAATAATGAAAATAAGATTTTATCTTCCAGAAGGTGAAGAAATTCATGAATATTCTCTAGGAGATATCGATATCTGTAATGACGATAAAGTATTATCATCTAGTGACAATGCTCGCCACCAGATGATGATTTTTATATCAATTTCAGATTTGTCTCAGGGTATTGAAAGTCTCCTGACTAATGATTCACAGAAAAACTATGAATTCATTGGGACTGATTCTTCTTTCCAGTTCTTAATTAATCGGACTCAAGGTAAATTATCCATTACAAGTGGTAATAAAAAAGTCATGAGCACAACTGATGAAGAACTAGTGCAAGCTCTATGGGAATGCTGGAAAGATACTGAAAAATATACAGAGTTTATTAGCCACGACTCATCAGTTTATTTAGATATGATTGATGCAAAATCTTCATTTCAGAGAGCGTTCGCAAATATAATTCAAAAATAGCAAGTAAGCTACATACATCGTAAAAACGTTTGGAAATTGGACTTTTTAGAATTATCTCAAGCTCCCCAACTTCTCGTAGAAGTTGAGGATCTGACATCTCGCCAATCGATTCGCAAAGTCTAGTCTTTAGCCATTATTCTGGTAAGCCTCTCTTCAATTTGTGCTACTGAATTAATATATGTCAATCGCGATCGCTGGAGAACGCAGTGGTGTAGGCAAAACCACTGTTACATTAGCTCTACTTACCGCCCTGCGCCGCAGACAACAGACGGTACAATCTTTTAAAGTGGGGCCAGATTTTATAGATCCGATGTTTCATGAGTATGTGACAGGGCGAGCCTGTCGCAATCTCGATCCGATTTTGACCTCAGCCGCTTATGTACGGGAGTGTTTCGCGCTTCACAGTCAAAATGTCGATTGTGCGGTAATTGAGGGCGTGATGGGGCTATTTGACGGGGCATCGGGGACGACTGACGCAGGGAGTACAGCGGCGGTTGCCAAACTTTTGAATGTGCCAGTGGTGCTGATTCTCAATTGTAGTAGTACTTCGAGATCGATCGCCGCGATCGCCCACGGGTATCGGACTTTCGATCCAGAGATTCAACTTGCAGGAGTAATTCTCAATCAGGTGGGAAGCGATCGACATCTCGAATTACTCACCGCTGCCCTCTCCCCGCTCCATCTACCCATCCTCGGCGTACTCAGACGGCAAAGTGACATTAGCATTCCCGATCGCCATCTAGGGCTGATTCCAGCAGGAGAATTATCTAGTTTAGATGCAACACTCGACAGACTGGCAACAGTCGGAGAAACGTCTTTCGACTGGGAACAACTATTACCACTCCTCCAAACCAAACACCACATCCCCAGTCCCCCAGTCCCCCAGTCCCCCAGTCCCCCAGTCCCCCAGTCCCCCATCCGCCTAGCCATCGCCAAAGATGCCGCATTCAATTTCTACTACGCCGATAATTTAGACTTATTCCGATCTGCGGGTACAGAATTAGTTGAATGGAGTCCATTACACGACGAGCAGCTCCCGCCAAACGTGCAAGGATTGTATTTTGGGGGTGGATTTCCCGAAGTTTTTGCCGAAACATTAGCTGCCAATCTGCCAGCGAGACAATCGGTACGCGCAGCAATAAAAGCTGGAATGCCAACTTATGCCGAGTGTGGGGGATTGATGTATTTATGCGATCGAATTATCGATTTTAATGAGGTAGCTCATCCGATGGTGGGGATTTTTCCGACTACCGCAGTGATGGGAAAACGCCTAATTTTGGGTTATCGTCAACTTACCGCTCGTCAAGATAATTTGCTCTTAAATACGGGCGATCGAATCTGGGGACATGAGTTTCATCGCTCTACTCTCACCGTTGCTTCCCCGCAAGCATTATATGAGATGAAGGGTTATGAATCAAAATTAAGCTTTGCCCCTGAAGGTTGGTATGATAACAGAGTGCAGGCTGCGTATACTCATCTTCACTTTGGCGCAAGACCAGATCTACCGCAACGATTTGTGAATTTTTGCGATCGATTTAGACATTCATCTTTAAGGATGGCGACAGGTTAAAGCTAATAAGATTAGGGATTTGTCTAAAAAAATAATTGAATCTTAGAATTAAGGTTAATCCAGACTTATCATCAAAAGAGTAGGAGATCTGAAAACCAGATAAAACTTAGATCTAACATCAATTTAATCAGCAGGTTGATATGAAAAAACTAATTCAAAGTATTATTTTATCGGCAGTAGTTTTAGCTCCAGTAAGTTCCCTCGATCTAGTTGCCGATGCGATGATGCATCATACTCCCTCCCACGTTTCCACCCTTTCCCTAGAGGGTACTCGTAATCGTCAAAAATACCGCAAATATCGCCAATTGCGTAACATGCGTAAGGTGCGCGTCAGAGTACCAAAATCACTGACAAAGAAAGCCCCAAATCAAAAATCTATTTCTAGAGAGCAAACTCCTGTCGATCCAACCATAACGATTCCGGCATCTAATCCGCCCACATCTAACCCATCCATAGCTAATCCGCCAGCATTTGTTCCTCTCAATCCAGGCGCATTCCCACCCGATCCTCAGTTGAAACAAATCGATCCAATTATGGGCAATCCTGTTAACGCACCTCGCAACATGACACTACCAAATCCAGCTTCGGGAACTCCAACCATTCCTCTTACTATCCCCGGCGGCATCCCCAACCCCAGTGGGGATATGAGTATTCCCAATCCCAATTTACCGATTACCCTCCCTGGCGGCTCAATCAAATAAACTAATAAAACCCCGACTTTGAATAGTCGGGATTTTATTTAGATCGTCACTTAGTTTTGATTCAACGCAACAGATGATGCTAGCAATTGTGGGGCTAATTTTGTTGACGTATTGTCTCCTTTAGAGTATCGATTTGCTTGATGAAATGATTCTACAGTTACCAAACTATCAGAGGGAGCATCCCATAAAATAAACTTGGCGCAGTCGAGCATATCACTCATGTGGAGGGTTTTGATATTTGAGAGGAGGTGAATATTTTCCCGATGGCAAGCTTCTACATGATAATTGGGAATTCGCTCGGAAAGATGATGAATATTATGATAGCCGATATCTGCGGTAAACCATTTGAGAATTGGGGGTAATTCTAAATAGCTACTTCCTTCGATCGCTCCAGTTAGATAATCCCACTCTGCTGTTTTATGGGCATAGGAACCTTCAAATATATGTTGGACAAAAAATACCCAGATAAAGATTACCGCCGAAAAAGTTAGGCAGATCGAGTAAATACTAAAGAATAAACCCGCACCAATTAGATTGCTCATAATCACCCATCCGCTGATGACGCAGATATTATTCAGGAGTGAATCCCAAAACTCGCCCATTGTAGACCATCGTTTTGATTTATGGGTAGCAATAATTTCAGTCAGGCTGATGGATGGATTCTCTTTCAGAGAATCGATCGCATGTCGAACAAAGCCCTTGATTTCGCTGATGAGTGCGAGTCTAGGTTCGATCGCTAGGTAGAAAAACCCACCAGGAATAGCCATTAATGGTTGACGAAGTAATTGATAAGACTTCTGTTCATCTAAACTGAGTTTGGCAAATTCATCAGTAGAAAGAAAGTCGGCAATGCCACGATACCGCTCCCAATCACCATTAGTTTTGTGATGATAAGCATGATCTCTCGACCAAGGATATTGTGGGATGGCGTTAATGACACCCAGCATAAAACCTACGCATCGATTCACCCTTTTGGAATTGAACAGTGAATAGTGTCCACAATCATGCATCAGCGAAAAACACCGCACCGAAAAGAGGGTGATTAACATCATAATCGGCGGCAACAGCCAATAAGAGATTGGGGCTACCTGAATCGCTAATACCCATAACAATATATAAGGAACAACTGTATTCATAATCTGATAAGTTGCCCGCCAGTCATTGCTCTTCATGTAGGGAGTTAGAACAAAGTCTGACTTTTTAATCGTATTTTCCATTCGGTGAAACACTTTTGATAAATTTGCGAACAACTGTAGCGAGAGATCTTGACAATTCAAGATCCCGATGTCTTCAATTTGCCAATGAGACAAAAATCGGCATTACCTCAGATCCAAGGGCTTCTTGTGAGAAACCCTTGGATCTGACCTCTGCTATAGTACCCAACTCTAGCTCGAACCCACTCGTACCGCAAGACTAAAGGGCTACAATTTTTGACGATCTCGATCGATAAATAGTGCCTGCGATCGTTGGCGTAGCCGCGCTTTTGCAGGGGCAAACGCTTTGCGCTTACGAAGCAGGTAATCGACACAGAATTAATCTACCGATCTATTCAAACTGTCTCGATCCTGCTAAATTGGATGATAGCGGCAATCTGGGCAATTTCGATCTCACATATGGCTGTACAAAAGTGAAAGCAACCGAGCAACGTGTTTTGGTGGTAGCCGCAAATCCACTCTCGACCGATCGACTAGAATTGGAACGGGAAGCTGGTACAATTTGGACAGAGCTACATCAAGGTGGATCTGACGAAAATTATTTGGTGCGGATCGAGGGCGGAAATCGGCTCGAAGATTTGGCTCGATCGTTGTGGGAGTATCAACCTAGCATCGTGCATTTTGTCGGACAGGGAAGCGCGACAGGTGAGATTATGCTCCAGGGTGCAGACAATCGCACTCAGCCAGTGCCACCAGAAATTCTCGCGCGGTTATTTGCGACTGTCAAACAAAAAATTGACTGTGTGGTGCTCAACAGTTGCTTTTCCATCCCCATCGCCCACGCTTCAACGGTACATGTTCGGTGTACGATCGGTATCGACGAAGAAATTGATGATTTCTCACCCACATTCTTGGGCGAATTTTATCGAGAAATCGGCGCAGGCAAAGGCTACTATCAATCCTTCGAGCGCGGGCGTACCCAAATTCAATCGGCATTCGAGCCACCCCAGTTTATCACCCGCGATCGCACAATCTTCGAGATCCAGCCCCAAATCCCCCCAGCTCCAACCGATAAATGGCAGATTACCGCCCCAGAACTTTCTGGATCTCCCCGAATATAAGTGTCAGAATATAAATTAACTGTCTGTTCGATCGCCCAAAGATTATGCCACTGTTGAGAGCCACATTAGATAAACCCTCACCCTCGACACTCGACTCATCCAAACTAGACTATGATATCGCGATCGTCGGTGGCGGCATCGTCGGCAATACCCTCGCCGTCGCCCTCAAAAACTCCGGCTTGCGAGTAATCTCGATCGAAGCTCAAGCCGAATCAATCTCCGTTGCCAAGAGTCGAGCCTACGTCTTATCCATGCTCTCAGGGCGGATATTTGCCGGATTAGGCATCTGGAAACAGATTCTACCCCAGATTACCCAATTTAGCCAAATCCACATCTCTGATGCCGATTATGCAGGGATTGTAAAATTGTATCCCCACGATTTGGGTACTGAAACATTAGGTTATGCGGCAAGTCATGAAGTGCTACTTACCGCTCTCCAAACCCAATTAGCGACAGCATCAAATATCACCCTCATGTGTCCCGCCCAAGTATTAGGCGTAGAATATACAGATACTCAGGCAGAGCTAACCATCCAAACACCCGAAACTAACGCCCCAATCAAAATTCGTGCCAGTGTAGTCATCGGTGCTGACGGTGCCAAATCATCCCTCCGTCAGCAAGCCGGAATCACCACATCTGGCTGGAATTACTGGCAATCCTGCGTCACCGCCACCGTCACCCCCGAAAAACCCCATCAGAACATCGCCTACGAGCGGTTTTGGTATGGTGGGCCGATGGGCGTGCTACCATTAGCCGATGGTCGTTGTCAGGTAGTTTGGACATCTCCACACCAACGAGCGCAAGAATTACGCGATTTACCCGTAGCGGAATTTCTCACCGAATTAGAACACTGCACGGGTGGAGTATTCGGTAAATTGGAGCTAGATAGTCAGAGATGGCTATTTCCCGTCAAGTTGATGCAAAGTCAACAGTACACAGCTCCCAGACTAGCCCTAATTGGCGATGCCGCACACTGTTGTCATCCCGTCGCTGGGCAAGGGATGAATCTAGGTATTCGCGATGCTGCTGCTCTAGCGGAAATTCTGATTGAGGCGCATCAAGCGGGCGAAGATCTGGGCAGTACTGCAATACTATCGAGATACACCAAATGGCGGAAACCTGAAAATTGGGCAATCTTAGCCTTTACAGATTTTCTCGATCGAGTATTTTCCAATCAATTTCTCCCAATGGTGATGCTCCGGCGAGTTGGATTAAATATACTCGATCGAGTCCCATTATTCAAACATTTATCACTGCGATTGATGACTGGATTAGCGGGAAAAATTCCCCAACTAGCTAAATAGACAACAATCCAAACTCTTGTAAAGCTGGCAAAAAGTTGTTATTCTCATGTTGCGATCGAGTCAACTTAATCAATGCGAACCGTTGTAGAGGCGTGAGAAATTCCCATTGAGAGAGAGTCAACTCCAGATCGTATTCCCGCGACTTAACTTGAATACTAACAGGAACCTCTCGATCGTTCAACCAAGGCGGATGAGGATCTACATCTAGCAAACTAGCTGCATTTCCAGTATGCTCAAAAATCAACCCACTCAAATAATCTCGATAAACGGTAACTTCCGCCGAATCAGTACAAGGCAAATCGACTAACCGCGCACATTCCAACGGAGTAAAACGATTCCATTCCGCCAACTTCAACTTTACCCCACAACTATCCAACTTGAGCCTCACCACCATCGGAATACAGCGCAAAGAATCAACAAAATCCGCCTCAAACCTAAAAAAACCACTCATAAATCCCTCCGCGAACTTCGCGTTAAAAAAACACCACCCATACTCCCATCACAGAGAAAGACCATAGAATCTTCCTCTGCGATCCTCTGTGAGTCCTCTGTGTACCTCTGTGTTGAATACACACCCTCAACGCAGCAAGAAATACTTAATCTTTTAGCGGGAAAGGAGTAACTAAACCCTCACCCCAGCCATAATCAGATCGATCGATTCTTGAGTATGAAACTGTAACTGCTCCTTCCCCAACATCCGCTTACCTTGCCAAAGATGCTTGAGATTTTCCTGCGCCGTAAAATAAAAAGCACAAGTACCAACAATATTCACCGCCGTATGTCGAGAATTAAGTTGACGAAATACGCCCAACTCCATCCCCCGCTCCAAGATTTGAATAATCGTCACATACAATAAATCCCCCAATTGTTCGGGATAATACTTTCCCTTATTTTGAATCGCTTCCAGGGTCAGAATACTGCCCATATGAGTATTTTCCGACATACAGCACAATAATTGTTCCATCAATCGAACTAAAGCAGCATCAGGGGGTAGACAATCGAGCTGCATTTGCCCCATTATGGCCAAAGACTCAGTAAAACAGCGTTCTAATACCGCTCGATACAATTCTTCCTTACTTTGGAAATAGTAATAGATCATCGCCTTTGTGACACCAGTTTGGGCGGCGATGGCTTCTGTGCGCGCTCCACTCAACCCCATTACCGCAAACTCCGCTTCAGCGGCATCCAGGATTTGGTTTTTTGTCGCTTCAGGATTTCGAGTTGGATTGGAGTTCTTTTGTTTATCGATTGCGGGCATTATAGGAGGGGTCAGGGGTCAGGGGTCAGTTTGGAAAAGCTGATATAGTGGTTCGTTGGCGTAGCCTCCGCCAGAGCGGAAGCACTTACACATGTCTCAATCGCCTTGGCGACTGCTATGGGTATAAGTAGAGATGGTTATTTAACTAAACGGTAAGTATATGATGGCAGTAGTAAACCTATTATGGCATGGCATTGAGGAATTGTCTCTTAATTGACATCTAAATTATAGATAGGTTAAACTAACTAACAGGTAAGTAAAATACCAGCGCGATCGACAAGGCAACTCACAACCCATGGCAGAAGATAATTTTTTGGTCGATAAATTCAATAGCCTAAATCCGATCGGTAAATGGATTGCCGTCGGTGCCTCAGTTGTGGCCATCTCAATTTTACCAGCAGGCTTGCACTATTCCGGCATGTTTGCTCAGAAGCCACCAAACGCCGAAACAACAGACGGTAAAGCCCTAACCCCCAAAGTAGTAGAAGCACCCAAAGCAGTCACAGCCCTGGGGCGAATAGAACCCTTGGGAGAAGTAATTAAAGTATCTGCACCCAGCTCTCAAGGTGGTAAAGGCACAATCGCACAATTGCTAGTCAAAGAAGGCGACAAAGTAACCCAGGGACAAGTTCTCGCCACCCTCGACAATCGTCAACGCTTGGAAGCCGCCCTTGTCAAAGCCCAAGAAGACGTAAAAGTATCTCAATCCAATCTCGCCAAAGTTCAAGCCGGAGCCAAACAAGGTCAAATCGACGCACAACTCGCCGAAATCGCCAGACTGGAAAGTCAGCTCAAAGGCGACGGCGCAACTTATATCGCCACCAAAGCCAGACTAGAAGCTCAACTCAAATGGGAACCTGCGGCGCAAGACGGCAGAATCCAAGCCCTCAATGCTCAACTAGCAGGGGAAAAGCCGACGCAAACAGCAACAGTATTACGCATCAACTCCCAACTCAAAAACGCCCAGGTAGACTATCAACGCTACCAACAACTATACGCAGCTAGAGCGATCGAAGCCACCAAAGTCGATGCCAAACGCCTAGAAGTCGAAACCGCCCGCCAACAACTCGCCGAAGCTCAATCGAAATACAACCAAACCATCGCCGTAGTAAATCAACAAATCATCGAAAACCAGGCGATGAAAAGCAAACTCACTACAACCACTGCTCAACAACTCGCCGAAGCCAAAGCCACCTATGACAAAACCTTAGCCACCACCCAGCAACAAATCACCGCCGCCAAAGCTACTCTACGCCAAATCTCTGAAGTCCGCACAGTAGATGTTACAGGTGCTCGCGCCGAACTCAATCGCGCCCAAGCCAACGTGCGTCAAGCCCAAGCCGAACTAGCTGAAGCATATGTACGCGCTCCTAGTACGGGTGAAATACTCAAAGTCAACAGTCGGGCGGGGGAAAGCCCTAGCGATAATGGAATTGTCGAATTGGGGCAAACTAGCCAAATGGTAGCTGTGGCGGAAGTATACGAAAGTGATGTTGGCAAACTGAAAATCGGCCAAACTGCAACTATTACTAGTGAATCCGGTGCTTTTAGTCAAAAGATTCGCGGTGCAGTTAGTTATGTGGGGCTGCAAATTGGCAAGAAAGATGTATTAAGTACCGATCCTGCCGCTGATACCGATTCTCGCGTGGTGGAAGTCAAAATTACGATCGATCCGACTGATAGTAATAGTGTCAAAGGACTTACCAATTCTAAAGTAGCCATCAAAATCGATACTCAGTAAATCTGGATTCACAACCAAAATGTTTAATAAGATTCCCCTAGCTTGGCTCCAACTGAGTCACGAAAAGATTAGATTATTAGTGGCGATCGCCGGAATTAGTTTTGCTGATATCCTGATGTTTATGCAGCTAGGATTTCGGGATGCTTTATTCGACAGTGCTGTCAAATTTCATGCCAATGTCAGTGGAGATGTATTTATCATTAGTCCCCAATCCACAGCCTTGATTGCGATGAAACCTTTTCCCAGGCGGCGACTTTATCAAACCCTCGCAGTCAAAGATGTGGAATCAGTCACCCCAATTTATCTAGGGTTTAGTATCTGGAAAAATCCCGAAGATAAAAGTACTCGCCAAATCATGGTGATTGGATTCAATCCAGCCGATAAGCAGCTATTTCAACTACCAGGCATAGCTGAAAATATCGACAAGATGCAAATCCCCGATACTTATCTCTTCGATGAAAAATCCCGCGAACAATTTGGCGATATTCCCAAAATGTTTGGATCTGGACAAAAAGTCCAAACAGAAGTAGATGGACGAAAGATAAATGTTGGTGGTTTATTTACCCTCGGTGCATCATTTGGTGCAGACGGTAATATTATGACTAGCGATACCAACTTCAAGCGGCTATTCAAACAACGAGATGCTGGATTAATTGATGTTGGAGTCGTCAAATTAAAGCCTGGTGCAGATGTTGCCGCAACCATCACCGCAATGGAAGCCTATTTTCCCGCAGATGTAAAAGTATTTTCCAAAGCACAATTCATCGAATTCGAGCGCAGTTACTGGCAAAATGGAACTTCGATCGGCTTTATTTTCACCCTCGGTACAATTATGGGTTTTATCGTCGGCATCGTCATTGTCTACCAAATTCTCTACACCGATGTTGCCGATCACTTATCCGAATATGCCACCCTCAAAGCAATGGGATATACCGACTTTTATCTCCTAACAGTCGTCTTTCAAGAAGCAATTATTCTATCGATCGTCGGATTTTTCCCTGGCATGTTAGCCGCAGTCGGACTATATACAGTCACGCGAAACGCCACTAGCTTACCACTCCTAATGACGATCGCCCGCGCCACCACAGTAATGCTCCTCACCATGATAATGTGTACCATTTCTGGCGCAATTGCCGTCCGAAAACTTCGCGCCGCAGATCCAGCCGATATGTTTTAAATTAATTAATAATTGATAATTGATAATTAATAATTTGACACAGTAATCCGGTTACTGTTAGCGTAGCCTTGCCTTTGGCATTGCGTAGCCGAATTACTGTCTTTAAAAAGCACCAACCCAGCCTCAATACTAAACCTCCCTCCTCCCAATATGCTAGATGTAAGACCGAAACAAGACCTCATAAAAATAGATAGCAGTAACCTAGATAACGTCGTAGTCGCAGTCAAAAATCTCAACCACTACTTTGGGAAAGGCAACCTCAAAAAACAAGTATTATTTGATATCAACCTAGAAATTGGTAAAGGTGAAATAGTGATCATGACAGGGCCATCTGGTTCTGGTAAAACGACCTTACTTACCTTATCAGGTGGATTGCGATCGCCGCAAGAAGGCAGTATGCAAGTATTGGGTGTAGAAATGGTCGGCGCGAGTAAAAAACGAGTCATCGAAGTGCGGCGAAATATCGGTTATATCTTCCAAGCACACAACCTGCTCAAAGCCCTCACCGCTCAACAAAACGTCCAAATGTCGGGGCAACTTCATCCGAATATGAGCAACCGCGAAGTCAAAGAGCGGGCGATTCAGATGCTCGATGCAGTCGGATTGAGCGATCGCAAATCATATTACCCCGATAGTCTCTCCGGCGGACAAAAACAGCGCGTCGCCATCGCCCGCGCCCTCATGAGTCACCCCAAAATTGTCCTCGCAGATGAGCCTACCGCCGCCCTAGACAGCAAGTCAGGGCGCGAAGTGGTCGAAATAATGCAGAGACTGGCAAAAGAGCAGGGAACAACCATTCTGATGGTGACTCATGATAATCGAATCTTGGATGTAGCCGATCGCATCGTCCATCTCGAAGACGGCTGTCTCGCCCAGAATGACGTTCTCACCGTCGCACACTAGCTCAAATAGATCGGTCAAATTGTGCTTAATGTAACAACCATTTGGATAAATTGAGTTATGATAGAGAGTGGGACTAGAGTTGAATGACTGTAGCAAAACCAAACGAACTTCTGACGATCGTAAAATTCCCCCCGTTTTTTGGCATAGTTTTGATATGAATATCTCTTCCCCTGCACCGACTAATGATACTGAGATTTGGGCAAGTCTCAAACAAGCTATCTCTGCTAGTTCCAGTTTTGAACACTGGGCATCCCAATTGGATCCCCTCGATCGATTCTCCAAAGGAGAGGCTACGCCAACGAATCTCAGTCTCGACGATCTCGTGCAACTTTATCTCCGCGAAACATTAGAGACATTAGCATACTAAATTAATTGATAATTGGGTTGTCTGTAGGGGCGTGGCCTTGTGCGCCCTCTGTATTTATCTAGGGATAGTTAACTATTAATTATTGAACAAAGATTGGCACCACATGATATCCTGTGGGTACCCATTTCCATAGCTGTTGCAATGCCGATCGATCTGGCTGCTGTCCGAGTCCTAGCCGTGCTAAAATAAATTGAATCAGTACCGAGTTAAAATGTTTGGGAAACCGATACTGTTCCTGAGCATGATCTAGGAAAAAAGTTTGATGGTACTTTTTTAGACTTTGTTCTAGAGCTGAAATTCGATCGAGCAATTCCTTCACCTCTCCCAATCGATGAGCGTGTTTGGCGAGTAGCAATTCCGCCGCATTATTAAAGTGCATCCCTTCATCTCTAACTAAATGATGCCCGATTTTCTGAATTTGCCTACCAAAATGACGATAATATTCCTGTAAATCGCGGCGATAAGAATAGACAGATCCAATCTCATCAAACATCATCGTTACTAGTAGTGTAAATTCATCAGCTAACACTATTTCGATCGGTTTGAATTCAGGAACTCTTGCGGCAAATTGTCGATTCATCTCCCTAAAGCTGACTCCAGCAATACAATGATAAGTTCGCCGCAACGCTTCATAATGCTTGAGTTCATCTTTTAACCACAAATCGAGCATGGTGAGAAATTCCGCCGACATTTCATCAGCCCTGGTGAGGATACAATTATACAATACTTGCGCGTCTCCCTCGGAGTAAACATCGCGGCTGAGTAGGTGGCAGAAGTTGGTATGGATTTCGATGGGTACTAGTTCGATGTATTGGAGCGGGATGGCATAAGTGAGGGGGAGTACTGCATCTAAATCCCATATATTTTGCTTTATTCTCGATTCTTTTGTCGAGCTGCTCGGCGAAATATCTCTACGATTCATTGGCTCTCCTGCAAAACTAAATACACAATCTTTTTTACTCTTAAATCCGCCGCAGTTGTGATGTTCGATCGAATGTTACTAGAATCGATTGTCATCGGCACGCTACGCGATCGATATTAACATTCAATCGACCCCGATCAGATTAAAATCTTGTCGATTCTCCAAGGAGAGGCTATCGCCAACGAACATCTCGCGATCTAATTCTACGAGCTAATCCGATCGTTAGATTTAATTACCAACATTGAGAATAATCCCCAACACTTTGCTAACTTCCGCCATCGTCTCATCAGATAAAGTTCCAATCTGCTTAATTAGTCGTTGCTGAGAAACCGAGCGTACTTGAAAAGTATCTATAGCCGATCTCTTGCTCAAACCATTATTACTATTGGGGTCAACTTTCACCATCCATATAACAGAGTCAAAGACCTCATTCCAGCCTGTAATCGGTGCAATAACTTTCAGGCGCAAAGTTCCCATTTCATTGTTGCTGACAATTACGGCAGGACGAGTTTTACCAATCTCATCCCCAACGGTAGGATCGGCACCATATAGCCAAATTTGACCCCTAAGCATAGTTTTCATACTCACAGAAATCATCGGGAGATCGATCGCTAAATTCAGTGAGGTTACTACCTTCGGCATAGAAATCGCGCATTACTTCAGCCGCAGCAGCCAAACTCAATTGTTTTTTAGTTGGTTGGAGATCGCGATCTTGCGTGATGTCCGCACGCATTAATCCCAACGTAAATTCTACGATTTCTAGACGTTCGAGCGTGGGCATGAGTCGAATTGCTTCTAAAATCTGGGAGTGCGTCATTGCTTTGAGGCGTATTCAGAATTTATCTCACTCTGATTGTACCAAGATTTGATTGCCGCCGATAGGCTGCGCTTACGATCTACCAGAAACAGAAACCTTCGATCGATTAATCCTTATGAATGAGGATTTAATAATATACATATCTGTAGCAAGTTATTTAATCCTTAATCCTTACAGTACCTAACTTGGCTAGAAAACTGTCTGCATGGACAAAATTGACGGTTTTACCCCTAGAATGAACTAGGCACAGGCATTGCCCACCCTACATTTGCAAACAACTAATTTTGAGCCAACCAAGACAGAATACCCAACAGTCGATCGAGCGGTTGGAGCGGGATTTCAGCAGGTTCGATCGATACTGTCGATCCAGACAGCCGGATAAACTGCCACAGTAGTCCACTGGTAACAATTCCATAGGTGAAGGAAATCTCCTGGTGTCTTTGCAGATTGAATTTTTGAGCGGCAACAAGTTCGGCAATGCACTGACCCCAACCATCCCGCAGCACGCCCCTTTTAGCTTCCACTACAGCAATTACGGGAGCTTTGATAATTAGTTGGGCAGGGGATCTGGCAATTAAAAAATCACAGATGCCGTTAAGCCCCAAAGATCGATCGACTGTAAAATCTTCGCCAGAAAAGAGACTGATACTATCTGTCAAAAGGGTTTCGAGTTCGAGCAGAATGGGTGCGATGATAAATTCGGATTGGGCTTTTTCAGAAACATTTCGTTTGGCTAGGGTTAAACCTCTTTCTAGGTAACGATTTAGTAAGTCGCTAGGCGCGATCGGTGTGGTTTCTGGTAGGAAGGATACGGCTTGCAATTGCAAGTCGAATCGCAGTTCGACTTCTTCGATTGTAAAGTTGCTGTAAGCCATAAATATCCCCAAGAGATCGAGCAGATCTCGATCTTAGACGAAGTTAGAGGTTTCAGTTTTGCACCTGACGATCGCTCTCTATGCCCTATCTAAATATTGACTGATTTTTTCAATCGACTGTATCGATCGAAAGCGAATATTTTCGGTTTTGGGTCGTTGGCGAAGCCTCTCCTTTGGAGAATCGCCTCAGCTATTGTTTATTGTGCTCCAAATTTCCTCGCTCTGGGTAGATGTTTGGGGAGCTGGAGACGGAGAAAATGTTCACATAAGAACATTTTCATTTTGTATTTAATTTGAAGTATAGAGTCCACTATTTGAGACGATATGGGGGATGATTAAGCAGTGTCGCCCAGTGATTTTGGAGGTGTCGCCGCGAATGATGATGCCTGCGGCTGCTCCGTCGATCGCCCAACTTCCGACGACGTAATGATAGTCGAATGCTTGGGGTAGTTCGATATATGCTTGGATGATAAAACCCTCTGCTCCATACCCGAAAGATTCTTTTTGCTCCAGGGATCCAAATCCGCTTTCAATTGAGATGCCAACGCCTTCTTGCCCTAGCATGGGCTTTTTGATGTGCATTTCTAGGAGCAGTTTTGTTGAGGCTGGTGAGTTGTCGGTGTCGAAATAGGTGGGTAGTAGATATTTGCCGTAGTCTGTCTCGCCGAATTGCTCCCACATCATTGCCATCGCTCCTTTATTTGAGAGCACTTGCTTCCAGAGGGGTTCGATGATTTTAATTTCGCCTGTTTCTAGTCGGTTGGCTAGAGTTTGGGTATTGCCGTCATTTTCCAGATCATTTTGGAGATCTGACCAATCATACATCTTCCACAATACGGGAATGCGATCGTTTACATGGTCTACAAAGTAGCCATCTTCATCTATGCCCAATCCCCGCTGGATCTCTTGTTGGCGATCGTCTTTCAAGCCGCGAAGATAGATAATTTGGGTATAAATATTTGGATTGACATCATCGGTGAGAATTTGAATTAATTGCATCGCCATCTCTAGATCTTCTTCCAGCTTTTCATCCACTAGGAAGGAGATGCCTCGCGCCTGGAGATCGTAGCCTGCAACTATTCGCCGCCATTGACCAGCAATTCGATCCCAAAATTCGTTAAACTGATTGGCATCACTAGGTAGGGGGAATTTCCCGCCCTGATGATTTCGCATATAATCTACATACCAATTCCACTGATAAATGGTTTCAGCACCGAGGAGGGGAGTCTCACCATTGATTTCGAGCAGCTTGATTTCGCCCTCGGTGGTGACAGCCAAATCGAATCTGGTGCAGAGAGATAAATCTTCGACTGGCTCGGTTTTATCCCAGCTATTTTTGATGGCTTGCCAATAGTCTTGTTTGATTTGGAGTGTTGCTAATCGTCGATCGACATCGCCTTCATTCACATCTGTAAAAAACCAATCGAGGAATTCTACGCACATTTCCCAGATCGATTCGGTAGCTTGCTCGATCGCCGTTTCTTCGGTACAATCAAACTCGATCGCAAAGGGTTGTGGCAGTGCTTCCACCCAGTATTTTTGCTGGGCATCGCTCAATACATCCGCTTGATAAGCATTCTCTTGGATATGACGTTGCCAATTGGGGCGACGAATGATTTTGATGGGTTTCATCTTTATTTTCCCCCACTCCCAGTACTCTTGAATGATGAGCCGAAACCCTGAGAGCTTCTACCCCTAATCGTGCCGCTAGCAGATGTTCCTGTGGGGCGAGTCGGTGCGGCAAATGTGGTATGTCGGGGGGCGACTATTCTACCCGTAGTTGTCTGCGAGATTTCCCTACCGTATGGGGTGACGACATTTCCAGGGGTGATACTCTGATAGACAGGTCGAGATGCATATACTCGGTGTTGACTGCCACCATAGTTGATATAAGTATAGCTTGGTTGGTCATAAGGATCGATATATGTGCCACCATATACAGGTCGGTATCCAGCCTCCCCACCAGCAGGCAGTGATTCGCATTGTACGCCTTCTGCCTGACATTCGGCGATCGCTTGATAGACAGGTGCTGTTTTTTCGTGCTCCTGTTTAGCTGCCAGCATCTGAGCTGCACAGTCTTGGGGCTGCATTGGTGGCGAAAGTGGCGGAGCTTGCTGCTGTGCTGTTGGTGTCTCTTGGTATTTTTTTAAGCTAACAGCATATTCCGCTTGCTGTTTTGTCATATCGACTTCGCATTGGGCGGTGGTTTGATAAAATACCGCATTAATCGGCTCGCTAGCCTCTTCCTCACTCATGTCTCCATTGCTACAATTGGAGACGATAATCGCTAAGATGGCGGCGACTGCTAAACCGCCAAAAATCTTTTCTCGATCGATCTGGCGGGGTTCTAAACTTGGGCGTTCATTTTCTTTGTCAGTCATTAGACTTCCTGCGAAAGTCAGGGAATAAGGAATATACTTCTAACGAAAATCTACACCAAACCCTGAAGAGATTTCGCAATTTCACAACCGATCGTCTAAGCCCATCATCTCAAGATCCAAGTCGATCGTCAACTCGATCGAGGGTAGTAACTTTACATCTATTCCCCTATTCCCTATCCCCTACTCCCTATTCCCTAACTAAAACCATTCACTCACCCCAAATCCCATCGCGCGTTTTAACCCCAACTCCCCAGCCAATCGAAACGCCCCATCCCTACCAATATCAGTCTCCAAAACTGAGGATAACACCACATCCAATTGATGTCGATCGATAAATTCTGCCAATCGCCACGGAAAACCACCAATCCCTGGTTTGATCACATAAATACCGCGCCAACCTTGTTGATACACCCGTTGAAGTCGATCGAATGTAGCTACCGATTCATCTAGACCGATCGCGGTAGAATAATTCTGACTCAACTCGATCGTCTCATCGATCGCCTCCACCCTCAGAGGTTGCTCGATAAATTCCAATCTGGGTTCTGACTGACAAATTGCCAACCACTTTACAGCCGCCGAATAACTTAACCCCCCATTTGCATCGAGCCGCAGTTTCGCCGTAGGGGGAAGAGCTGTCATCAATTGTGCCCAGATTGCCATCTCCTCGGCGACTGGAGCCACTCCAATCTTCCATTTAAAACAGGAGTAACCTTTTGTCCATAAAGGCTGCCATGCGTCAATTGCGAGGGCACCTGTGGGCAATAGGGCACTGATATTTAGCTGTGGATCGATCGCCAATGGGGGCGAAGTAAATGCAGCTAAGGCACTACCAAAGCCAAATTGACAAGCAGGCAATCGATCGGGAATTTGGTAGATGCCATCGGTGGTAATACTATCGCCGAGTCGATCGCAATACTCGATCGCCTCTTCCACAGACTCCGAGCCAAACCAGGGAATTGGGGCGATTTCTCCCCAATGACATCTGCCAAATCGATCGACAAGGCTAATAATTATCCCCACTCTATCTACCCACATCCCATGACTAGTATGCAATGGTTGGCGAAATTTTCGCTGGTAAACAGAGTAGGTAAATTGATAACTGTCCATAAATATTACCAATTCAAAATCATCCAGGGCGGGCACAAGATCGCGCCCCTACACAATTAACCTGTAGGG
>JANMEL010000027.1:0-15077 GCA_031376885.1 Chamaesiphon sp. OTE_70b_metabat_96
CGATCGAGTATTTGCTGCATCACCGTATTTGCCCCAAGTTCGCCCCAGGTGCAACCAGCCTCTAGATAGACTTGAGTAGCCTTACCGACACTGTACGCGCCATAACCCGCGATCGAACCCTGAATCGCCGCCGCAGCTAGATAAGCAGGTAGAGCCGCCAAAGTTAGACTAAAACCCACCAAAGTTGCCGTTTTGCCAACTCCAAAGATGATACTCGTCGCGACTTCCGCCAGCAGCAAACTACCACCACTAAATAACAATCCGCCGAGTAGCTTACTAATCTCGTAATTGGTCATCGGTAAATTGTACAACTTCGCGAGCGATCGAATCAGCAATATATCAAAAAATATGCCGCCAAGTACATCAAAGATCGCCACCGGATTGACAGCTACGGCGATCGCCTTATACTGGGCAAATTGCCACACCAAGGCATTCGCCGCCGACTTTAGGTCGATCAAAGTACTTTTTGCCAAATTCGCCTCCGCCGAACGCGCCTGAACCAGAGCATTGATCGCCAAAAGCGATCGACCCTCACTCGCCAACAACGCCAAAATCTTCTGCTGCAAGGGGGCGATTTCTGGGGCGGGTTGTTCCCACTCATATTTCATCGTGCCGTCGGGATATTCCACCCGTACCTTGACTGCGGCGGGATCTGCCGACACCATCACCACCTCATCCGCAGACAATAACCGTTGCAATAGTTCGCCGTTTGCCCCATCCTCAGCCACGCTCAAACCCTGCAACTGTTGATAGATAGTTTGTCGTTCTCGTTCGGGATAGAGGTCTGCTTTATTGAATACCAGTAATAGGGGTTTTTGGGCTTGACGAAGTTCGCACAGGGATTGATATTCTAGTTGGGTAATATCGCCAGCAATGATAAACAAAATCAGATCGACTTGGCGGACAACTTCCCTCGCCATTTCGCCCCTCGTCTGACCATCGATTTCATCCAATCCAGGCGTGTCAATCAGATCGATTTGGACGACCCCATCAGGCGACCACCGTAGGGATCTCGGTAGCTTTGTCACTCCATTTAGGGGGCCTGTTGCTAGGATATCTTTGCCAATTAAAGCATTCAGTATCGCCGATTTGCCTCGACTGACCATGCCAAATACCGCGATGCTATAAGTACTCTGTTCTAGCTTGGTGAGTGTGTGCGCCAAGGTATCTAGATCGCTCTGCAAGCTGGGTGAAATGTCGCCAACTTTCCTGGTTGTATATCGGGCTAAACTCTGTTTTAGGCTCGATCTAGCAAGGTCTAGATCGGTTGATTCTGGGGTGGATATTTCGGGGTTTGTCATAGTTGGCAAAAGTGCAGGCGATCGGGGAATCATCACCCATAGGCTAGCATCAAATGTACTCTACAATCTTACTGTCAAAGCGTTAACCAATTTTGATTAGAAATAATAAGTTAAATAATAGGGCGGCAATTAGGGCGATGACGATCGCGATGATAATAACTATCGCCCAAAGTACGAGCAAAATCAGGAAGTTTGTCTTCCGACTCAAAGTTCGATCTTGGATATGCGCTTCTAATAAATCCACATTTCGACTGTTTGCCTTCCAAGTAGTGTCAAATAAGTCGCCCAGAATCGGTACTACGCCGATCGCTCCATCTAGGGCGATATTTACCACCATACGGATTAGTACTGTTGTCGGGATCTGAAATTGAACTGCGTAAAATAAAATGTAGCAAGAAAGGATAATCCCTAGTGCGTCGCCACCTAATGGAAATACCCCCATCACCGAATCAAGTCCGATCCGCATTTTGGTACCAGGCACCCTCAAAGCATTATCCCAAAAGTTACTCACACTCCGCAGGTGAGCGATTTTTGAGATCGTACTTGCCGATAGTTCGGTAGAGATTGAAGCATATCGATCGGGCATAAAGTTTCTCCTACCTCCAAAATGTATCGCATTTTTCGCTCACCCCCGACCCCTGAATAATACTTGGCTTGGGCAGGAATCAGAGTATGATAAACCACGATCGACAAACTTGAGAGTTTATTTCATCACTAAATTTGCTCCCATCCCAGCGAAAGACGATAGAATCTTTCTCTGTGACCCTCCGTGCCTACTCTGTGTACCCTTCGACAAGCTCAGGGCATCGCCTCTGTGTTAAATGCACACTCAGAACGCAGCCAGAAATACATCATCTTTGAGTAGAAAGGGAGTAGACGAAACAATCTCCCCTGCTGATTAGGCTCAAGCTTTGTTACAGTAAAGAAATTAAATTATTGAATTGCAGTCTGTGAAATATTATGACCAAACGACCTGGAACAGTTACTTTCATCGCGTGGGTTTCGATCGTCGTTAATATATATGGATTGCTTTCGACTCAGTGGGTTACCAGCAATTTTTTGACCAAAACATTCATGGATCTAACCTTATCTAGGGATCCACTGCCGTTACAATTTCATTATGGACTAATTTACTTTAATATTTTTAGCTCGATCGGTTGTGGCGTAGGAATGCTAGCCGGAAACAACTGGGCGAGACTGATTTATACTGGGTTAGTGGTATTCTGGACTGGGACAAGTTTTCTATTACCTTCATCCCAATCTCAGGCAATTCCGAACACAGTTATGAGTGTGGTTGTCCTTCTTTTGTTATACAGACCTAATGTAAATCGGTATTTTAGGCAGTCTATCTCGGAGTAGTTTGAGACTCTGTACTTTGAGAATACTACGCGACCAAGGTATATTTAGCGAGGATTTTTAACAACACATGACTATCTACAGGCTTGCTCAGAAATCCGTTCGCGCCCACAAGTTTGGACCGCATTCGATCGATCCAGCCATCTTTTCCAGTTAAAATAATCACCGGAACATCTTGGAGTTTTGGAGTTTTGCGGATTTGTTCGCACACTTCATAACCATTAGAAATAGGCATCAGCAGATCCAAAAAGATTAAGTCTGGTTTATTTTTGATTAGTGCCGGGATAATCTTGAGTGGATCCTGGACACCATAAGAACGGTAACCATTTTTGGTGAGGATTTTTTCTAAATTTTGATAAATCAAAATACTATCATCAATGCAAGCAATTAATGGGCCAGATTTAGGAATTTGTCGATTTGTCAGCATCCCTGATAATAACTCATCTTCAGTATCGATTTCAGGGCCGATTAATCTGGACCTTGGGTTTGGAGATAGTGAGATGACTCCTGACTTTAATAGGGGTAAGATAGATTTTGTAAAACCTAGTAAGTGCTGATGATGATGAATTGCCAAATTACGCAGCGTTCGATTGCCATCGATCGAGAATAATATTTCCCGCAATTTATCATCACTAATCACTGCTAATTGCTTCTGGGATTCACGCACAAATAGAAATCGACTGGGGAAATAATTGGCTAACCCAGCATTACTCCATTCTTGCCAAGCTCTAATTGCTCTGGCTAGAACTGATTCGATATCTAAGAGAGGTAAGCTTGAATTCGACTTAATATTATTATGTTCGATCGAGATTTTTTGAAAAGATATTCGATTTCCACCACGTTGATTGAGCTGGATTATATCGAATAAAATTTCGATCGACACCCATTCTTGAGCCAAAATATTGGAATTTAAAAATATTTCCTCATGACTATTCGTCTTGACCAATCGATCGAGCGGCAAATCCAAACAAGCAATGGCCAAATTTCGTTGCCACCGATCGATCGGTTCAATGCCGCCACTAATCCAACCCAAACGCCCCAACGAAAAGGATAACATCCAATTCGGTGCAGATTCTACTTTGATGATCAGATTACCACTAAAAGATCGGAGTTTGATATCCTTTAGTTGCTCGATCGTCTCACGAAAGCTAAGATCGTTGCGTTCGTTCTGTTCGTTCCGTTCTACTTGGGGTATGATTGCACTCACAGGTTTTAGCTACTCTTTAATATAATATGCCCACTGCAATTGCGACTATTATAATTTTGCTAGAAATCTTCCCCAAATCTGACGATCTCTACTGATTTCCTGCGGCTGCGGGGGCTTCCTTCACATCCTTATCTTTAGTAGGCAAAGGCTTACCACCATTAAAATAAGCTTGCATCACCTTGAGTACCATCGGTGCAGCAGTTTTACCACCACCCCCACCAGTATTCTCCCCAAAAGCTACAATTACAACCTCTGGCTTATCCAAAGGCGCGTAAGCCCCAAACCAGATGTGATTTTCCTTGGGCGGAGCTTCAGCGGTGCCACTTTTGCCTGCGGAGAGGGGAATCGTCGGACTATTCAATACCCCACCAGTACCACCATCGATCACCTCTCGTAAACCTTTGCGGAGGATTTCGATCGTACTTGGTTTGAGATTCATCGACTGCCGATATTCCCGTTTGCTATCATCTTTGATCAAATGGGGTTGCACGTGGTAGCCCCCATTGGCGGGAACCGCGAACATTCCGGCTACTTGGAGCGGAGTGGCGAGCAAAAAGCCTTGACCGATCGACATGTTAATTGTATCGCCGATCGACCATGGTATTTTATAGTTCTTTTGCTTCCATTCGTCATCAGCAACTAGCCCCCTAGACTCTTCAGGTAGCTCGATTCCGGTTTTCTTCCCAAATCCATATTGACGTGTCCAATCAATCAGTGCGGGGCCGCCTATCTTCTGGCCGATTTGATAAAAGAACGTGTCGCTACTCCATTTCATCGCGCCAGGAAAGCCGAGTGGCCCAAATCCAGCGTGATTCCATTCACCGAAAGTAACCCCACCAATATTCAACGAGCCATATGTCTGAAGCACCGTATTGGTCGGAAATTTGCCAGTTTCTAGGGCAGCAGTAGTGGTGACAATTTTGAACGTACTCGCGGGGGCGAATGCACGGGTGGCGCGATTGACGAAGGGGTGATCTTTACCCTGAATTTTGGCCCAAACTGATGGTAGCACCTTGGCTGAAAAAACATTCGGATCGAAAGCTGGACGACTTGCCATCGCCAAAATTTCCCCATTATTCGGATCCATCGCTACGATTGCCCCACGATAATTAGCCAGGGCATCCTCGGCCACTTTTTGGAGATTGGCATCGAGAGTCAGCGTCACATCGTTCCCTGGGCGAGACTCTTTCTGACCCAAAAATTGTTGTAATTGCCCTGCTCCGTTTACTTCCACTTGGGTACCACCCCACTCACCCCGCAATTTGGATTCGAGGGTATCTTCCAGCCCCATTTTACCAACGACATCGCCCAATCGATAACCCATGGGCTTACGTTTGGCAAGTTCGGTATCGTTCATCTCTCCCGTATATCCCAAAACGTGAACGGCAAGTTCGCCGCCGGGATAGTAACGCACCGACTCGATATCTACATCTACGCCTTCTCGATCGACACTATACTCCTGAAGTGAGGTAATCTGTCTTTCGCTCAAGTCACGGGCAATTCTCACCCGCTTGGTAGAATTGATGCTGACTTTGGCTACCTGCGCTTCAATCTCTTGTTCGTCCAAATTCAAAATTTCAGCCACCCGTCGCCGAGTCGCAGGCCAATTTTCCCGCTTACTCGCCAGGGGCCAAATAAAGACCGAGTGTGCTAATTTACTACCAGCTAGGAGAATGCCATTGCGATCGTAGATATTCCCGCGTACAGGGGCTTTGGCCACAGTTCGGACTCGATTATTCTCGGCGATTTGACGATTTTTCGCGCCTTGAATCAATTGCAGATAAACTAGCCTAGAACCGATAAAGCCAGTCAATCCCAGCCCAATAATTGTCATCAGTACAGTAGATTGATGGCCTTGTCCGACAGTTCGGGTTTTATTGTGCCAATTACCAGAGCCTCGACCACTTTGAGAGCCACTGGATAAATCGCCGGAAAAGTCACCAGGAAACCGATTCTGCATAAGATTAAGCTAGACTGTGGGGTTGGAAGAAGTGCCAACAAAAAGGAGCGTTGGGAACTTGTCTGGGGGAACTGGGGATATCTTAGTCGATCGCGGCGATCGAGGTAGTGTCGGATTGACCATTTATCGTTGGCGTAGCCTCTCCCCGCGAGAGAATCGACTCTACTTCTGTACCTATCATACCCAGTTCGATTTCGATCTGGGTATGTTTTATTGGGGGATAGCATATCTGTAGGTTGGTTTGAGCCACGGGAACCCAACACTCTAGGGGTCGATTGGTGAGAAGCAATAATCCAGGGCGGGCACAAGACAACTGGGCGGGTGACAAAGGCGAGACGCGCCCCTACAAGTTAATTGTGTAGGGGCGCGGGAACAGTGCCCGCCCCAATTTACGCCAGCAATTTCTAGCTAACTGGTTCGGCAACAGCTTCTATCGCTTCTGATTGGGCTACGGCGATCGCGGCTGCTTTCTCATCCGCTTGCCCAGCGAGGAACTCATTTACTTGCATTTCGATTTCCCGTCGCACAATGGCTCTGTACTCGGCGAAATGCTCGATTTGGGCACAGACTGCCAAATAACTACTTACCCCCCCTGGATTGACCTGCAACATGCTCCAGAGATTGCTCCAGAACTGCCAACGAGTCGATCGAACCAGCCCTTGTCGCCAACAGATGGTCAAGAAGGCGCGGATGACAATTAGGTCGATCGGTTTTTGGCGATCTTTGCCCTTGTCAGGATAGGTAGCTTCACCGAGAATCAAGAAGTGGCGATAGGTGCGATCGAGAAATTTCGACGGTTCGTATAGTTCGTCAAAAGCATCTAGATATTCGTAGGCAATTTCTTCGAGCGGGCGAGTAGGTACATAGTTCATCAACGTGGTTTGGTTGATGTTGGCAGATTCGCCGCGCAGCCTGCCTTCGCGCTTGAGTCGGTGCCATAGAGCCGTATCGGGTAATGCTTGGAGCATACTAAATAGGGCTGTGGGAATGCTGGTTTGCTCGACAAATTTGACGATTCGTTGCCCCGCACCTTTTTTCTCACCGTCAAAACCGATGATAAATCCTGCCATCACGCGGATACCGGATTTGGTGATGGTATGTACTGCGTCGCTCAGGGAGCTACGGGTATTTTGGTGCTTTTGAGTCAGGGAGAGACTTTCTTCGTCGGGGGTTTCGATACCGAGGAAGACTGCCCCAAAGTTACATTTGACCATTCGATCTAGCAACTCTTGGTCATTTGCCAGATCTACAGATGCTTCAGTGGCGAAGGAGAAGGGGTATTTGTGCTCTACCATCCAAGGGAGTAACGCTTCGAGGAAGAGTTTGACGTTCCGTTTGTTACCGATGAAGTTATCATCCACCATGAAGATACTCCGTCTCCAGCCTAACTCGTAGAGGTAGTCGAGTTCTTTGAGTAGTTGTTCTGGTGCTTTGGTGCGAGGTTTGCGTCCATATAGAACGATGATGTCACAAAATTCACACTGGAACGGACAACCCCGTGAAAATTGTACCGACATCTCGGCGTAGGCATCAAATTTTAATAGGTCGAATCTAGGTACGGGGGTAATTGTTACATCAGGGCGTTCGCCATTGGGAGCGCGGAATGTACCAGATTTTTCACCCCGTTGGACTGCTTCGACAAATAGGGGTAAAGTTAGCTCGCCTTCATCTAGAATTAAATAATCTGCCGCAGCTACTTCATGGGGTAAGGCTGTAGCGTATGGCCCGCCTACACCAACGAGTTTACCCCGTCGCTTGGCTTCGGCAATTTGGACGAGTAAATCATCCTTTTGCACGATCATCGCCGAACAGATGACCATTTCCGCCCAATCCCATTCGGCTTCGGTAATATCGCTAACATTGAAATCCACCAGCTTGTAATTCCACTCTTGGGGCAAAATTGCGGCGACTGTGACCAATCCCAATGGTGGTAACATGGCTTTGCGATCGAGCAGTTCCAATGTCTTCTCGAATGACCAAAAGCTTTTGGGGAAGCGGGGATACAGCAGTAGAACGTTCATAATAATATCTCTAGAAAAACGGCATTCCCCGTTGGGTAGGACGAAAGGGTAATCTTACACATAGGATAACTCACTAAAGCTACCTGACCCTAGTTTAACCGCTTTTGTTTCTGTGTCTACTAGACTTAAATTTAGATTCTATGAAAGCCGATTTTCAAGCATTAGCAACTCTGTATAAAGAAGCACTTTTGAATAATATCCTGCCGTTTTGGGCGGAACATTCGATCGATTCCACTCACGGTGGTTATTTTACTTGTCTCGACAGGGCGGGTAAAGTCTACGACACGGATAAATTCATCTGGCTCCAAAACCGTCAGGTCTGGATGTTCTCGATGCTGTACAATCAGTTGGAGCCGCGATCGGACTGGCTCAAAATTGCCGCACATGGAGCAAGTTTCCTCGCCGAGCATGGGCGCGATCCTCATGGCGATTGGTATTTTTCGGTGACTCGATCGGGCGAACCCCTAATTCAGCCTTATAATATTTTCTCAGACTGTTTTGCGGCAATGGCTTTTAGTCAGTATGCCCTCGCTGATGGCGAATCTTGGGCCAAAGATATCGCTCTCCAAGCTTATCAAAATGTGTTGCGGCGCAAGGATGACCCCAAGGGCAAGTATAATAAAGCTTATCCTGGGACTCGATCGCTCAAATCTCTCGCTGTCCCAATGATTTTGGCGAACCTGACTTTGGAAATGGCCTGGTTATTGCCGAGTGAGGAACTCGATCGCGTTTTGGATCTGACAATTCACGAAGTAATGACGGATTTTCTCGATCCAAATAGCGGATTGATGTACGAACATGTCGCCCCCGATGGTAGTCATGTCGATTGTTTTGAAGGCAGATTAATTAATCCAGGTCATGGCATTGAAGCGATGTGGTTTATGATGGATATCGCCCAACGTCGTCAAGATAAAGCGACCATTGACAAAGCTGTAGATGTGGTTTTGAATATTCTCAACTTTGCCTGGGATGAGAAATATGGGGGACTATACTATTTTATGGATGCTGATGGACATCCCCCCCAACAACTAGAATGGGATCAAAAATTGTGGTGGGTACATGTTGAAACTCTCGTCGCCCTAGCAATGGGTTATCGATTGACTGGAAGGGAAGAATGTTGGACATGGTATCAAAAAGTCCATGATTATACATGGTCGCATTTTGCCGATAATTCCCATAGCGAATGGTTTGGATATCTCAATCGTCAAGGCGAAGTTCTACTCGATCTCAAAGGTGGTAAATGGAAGGGTTGTTTTCACGTTCCACGAGGATTATATCTCTGCTGGAAGCAATTTGAAGCAATGGGAAAATAATTGATAATTGATAATTGATAATTGATAGAAAAACCGTAGGTTGGATTGAGCGATAGCAAAACCCAACAACTCTTTTTACTATAGCGATCCTATTTAAGAATCTAGATCTTTCTAGTCTACTCTTTGCGCCCTCTGCGCCTTTGCGGTTAAACAAAACATTGAAAATCATTTAGGATCGCTATATCAATATTAATTATTAATTATTAACAAAGAGCAGGGGTTTAAATCCCCATCCTAAAAACAAGGGTTCTCTGTCTTGTCGCGATTATATGTGCGGGGGAACCCCGCCCATATCGCGCCGCTGCTTGGTGCATTTTTAAAGGCAGGGGAACCCGTGCGGTAAATGCATCCGCAATTCTCAATTCATTTAACTATTTCTGCGCTTTCATCTCATTGTATTTAATCTTTTGATCCAGCCGAGGGAGCGCGCTAACGGCTGATTCGCGCACATATTCATCAAAGTCAGTATTTTCACTAGCCGCTGTCAAAATATCCGCCGATCGAATATCGCCGATCGACGCTAAAGCATTTACCAAAGACACCTGTAAGGCGATATTATCCGTGGTATTGAGTGCTTCGACCAAAATATCAAAGACGGTGCTTCCCATCTCGCCTAGAGCCATTACAGCGGCAATACTGACGACGGGATGTTCATCATTCATCGCGGTTTTTAACCCCTGAATGCCTAGATCTGGCATGGCTACGTCAGGATAATTGATAATTACTTGGGCGATCGCTTTTGCACAACTACTACGCACAGTAGAATCATCACTATTCAATAATCCTGCTACTAATGATGGTACCGTATCAACGCCGATCGCGCCCAATGTTTTTACCGCTGCTCGCCGATAAATTGTATCAGGATCGTCAAGAATACTCATCAATGTGGAAATCGTATTCTCATCCCGATTTTCAACGATCTCAACAGTCGCTCGATCGCGTAAATTAGGATTGGGATGTTTGAGCTTGTCGAATAAACTGTCTGTCATGGAATTTTGTATTTTGGATTATACCTGTTCTGCAATGATTGAATGTCGCGCAAATTAAGGATAATAGGATAAGGGTTTGTAGGGGCTGGTTTATGCTATCCATTCCGTTTGAACAAACAGACTAATTCAAAATCTGCCCTCATCACTAAAAAACCACCTGTTGCTCTATATTCCCGCCCTAGCCCGAATCAACCAATCATTATCTTTCGCCGCAATTTCCCGCCCATTGACATCGCCAAATTTATCCAACGCCATCAGCGCAGCATATTTGAGATCCCAAATTTTGGTTTCCAAACAGGCGATTAATAACTGAATCGCCCGCTTATCACCCAACTCACCTAGAGCAATTGCCGCAGCAGCACGAGACTTTTGAAATTGAGGTTCGCGGTTGTGAAGAGCTTCGACGAGTAAATCGTAACCCTCAATATACTTGAGCCAACCGATCGCTTTGACCACATTATAATGGGCACCATAATCATTATAAGCCTCCTCTTCATAGGTAGCCAAAAGAGCCTCGATCGCAACTTCAGGTGAAAAATCGTCTAACAAAGTTTGGGTAGCCAAATAACAGAGTCCAAAATCCGTCTCATACAATTGACGAATCACAAAACTCAACTCCGGTGCCTTATCATACTCGTGAATCAATTCTAAATCTTTCGGATGGTCGAATAAAGTTTGCTCCAAACTAGACTGAACCTCCGCAAAAGTCATCTCCCCTCGCTCCACACCAATATCGGCAAGTTGACGAATCGCTCTCAGTCGAAAAGCGATCGAAACTGGACATCTGGCGATCGCACTAATTGCGGGATAATAACAAGCATCAATCATATCCTGAATACAAGCCCGCCGCACATTCCGATTCGGGTAAAATAGAAAAGCTTGCACCCGCTCCATCGCCGCAAAATCACCACTCAGCCGACATACCCCAGTAATCGCCGCACTAGCCGTAGACTCATCCTCAGACTCAGTAAAAGCGCGAATCCGATCGATCGCCGCACCATAATTCAACTTAGTCAAAGTATGAATAATCACCCGATGAGTCTGCCCTGGCTGCTCCAACAACCCCGCCATTTCAGCCAAAATGCCCTCATCCTCAGTACCAATCTCCCCAATCGCCCACACCGCATTCTCGACGGTATAACAATCCGACTCCGCCAAACACCCCCGAATAACTCCTAACGCCTTCTTCGCCTGCAACTTCCCCAAAGTCTCCACCGACTTCCGCCGCACAATCCGATTATCCAGCTCAGGATCCGTATTCCCAATCGCCCGAATCAACGCATCGATCGAAGCATCCGTATTAAAATTAATCAAATGAGAAGCCGCCACATACCTCGACTCATCCTCAGCCAACTTATCACAAGGCGTATCTAGTAGATCGATCGCCTCCGTCTCCGTCAAATTAAAAATATTAAAAAAACGCTTATTAACCATGAATTTTTAATCAAGCCCCATAGATATCTCTCTCTCTGCGCTCTCTGCAATCTCCATTCTCTCTGCGTTTAAATAAACATTATAACTAAGCACAAAGGGGCTTTCGATCGATTCCTCAACCAGACGGCAAAGCAATAGATCGAAAACCCCTCATCACTCAATCGGATTGAGTACACCCAATCCTAAGAAAGGGAGTTGATCACATAGTCAAGAAGAGCATTGTACTCAACCAAAGCTTGAGCAGACATGTCGCGAGGAGCACAGCCACGGCTACGAGCAAAGCGAAGAGCTTCAACGTAAGGAGCAGTAGGTAAATCTAGAGCGCGGTAAACTTCACGTCCACCAGCAATACCCCACTCATCTAGAGGGCCAGTACCGCCTACAATTAGACAGTAGTTGATCAAACGCATGTAGTGTTTGATGTCGCGCAAGCATTTGTCTTTTTTGACTTGAGTTTCGTTGGCTTCACCAGCGTTGTTCAAGTAACCATATTTTTTGATGCAAGCATCATAAGACTCTTGAGCTACTTTATCCAAGTTAGCAGCTAGCTTTTCAGCAGCTTCTAAACGTGCGCCTGCACGTTGGATGCTACCCTGTACTGATTCTAAGTCAGAAGAGGTAGGAAAGCGACCTGCTGCATCAGCCGCAGCAATTACCGTAGTTACGACAGATTTCATGTTCTGATTACTCCAGAAAAGGTATTTTGATTTTTTGTTTCAATAATTCAATGCGTTAGTAGAACCGTCGTTCTAGCTAAGTGCAGAGATAACGCGATCGAAGTAAGAAGAAGCTTCAGCAACCAGAGTAGCACAACGATCTTCGACTACAATTGCACCCATGATCCGAAGTTTGGAACCAGCGAAAGACTCACTAGGGGTATCCTTGATGTGAGCAGCAGCTTGTGCTTTCATGATTTGAACTGCACGTACAGTAGAAGTTGTAGGAACTCCTAAAGCTGCATAAGTTTCTTTCAAACCGTTTAGGCAACGATCGTCAAGTACGGAAGCGTCACCAGCGAGTAATGCGTAAGTAACGTAGCGCAAGATGATTTCTGCGTCGCGAAGGCAAGCAGCCATACGACGGTTAGGGTAGCAGTTACCACCAGCTTGTACTAGGCCGTTGTTTTCGCAAATCATACCAGCTACTGCATCGGAAACCATGCAACTAGCGTTACTAGCCAATGCGTTAACAGCGTCTAAACGTCTGTTACCAGCAGCGATGAAACCTTTTAGAGCATCTAAGTCAGCACCACCGATCGGAGCGGTTTTTGCATCTGCCGCGACTACGGCTCTGGAGAAAGAGTCAAGCATGAAAGCTCTCCTAATAAAATTGGATAATTCGTATGCTGATAATAAACAATCACTTCCCCATTCGCCTTGTTTATGAAAAACAAGAAAACATTTCTTAATAAGGGGTGAGGGGTCAGGGATGAGGGGTGAGGGGGTGAGGGGGGGACTGGGGGACTGGGGGACTGGGAAATCACGATCGAGCTATTTTCCCTCATCCCTCACCCCTCCCTTATGAATCTTCTGATAAATTTGGCATCTGGCGGCGATCTTGGGGAATGAATGTGCGATCGCGGGGCAATAATGATACCGCTTCAGTTAGCATGAATTCACCTGCATCGATTTGGGCTTTGAGTTCGATCGCCACCTGTCGAGATAAGGGAATACTCGCCAGTGGTGCGACTCTTACCGTTTTACCCTCGATTTTTATCTTCCCTGACTTGAGTTGCTCGTAGCTCACCAGCCCAAAAGTTGGGCGTACCCGCCGAGGAATCGAGAAATCCACGATCGGCGCAAAGATATCTCGATCGAGTACCGCACACCGAGCGATAATATCCTCATTCAATACTGGAATCGGCACCCCCACACCCAACATCAACGAAGGGCCATAATTTTTGAAATAACATCCCCGTACCCATTTCGGATCCATCTGTTTGGCATCGCCAACTAATGCTAAAGTAGCGGCTGGGCCGATCGGCGTGCGATTTTCCTGACGTTTTTGGAGCGGGAAATGTTGAGTACCTTCCCAAGCCACATAACCAATCCCACCACCCAACCATACCCGCGTACCAATCCCAATTACATCCAAATCGGGGTCATTTAAAAGCGGTGAAATCGCCCCAGTATTAGAATAAACCGCATTCCCCAATCGAGGCTGTAAAGGGCCTAAATAAGTGCTGAGGGGTCGATCTCCACCATTTACCCCCACAATGAAATTTTGGTACAAATTGCGGGGATTGTAGAGATAAAACTGATTGATTGTATCCTTCGTAATCATCGTCTCAAACGAAGCGCGAGGATAACAATCCGTACCATGTCCGATCGCCCGCAAACTAACACTCTTCCCCGCAATCAAATCCTCAATCACATGGGCACCACCGCGCTCCTTCCGCTCCTCACCCTCGCCAACATCCCCCGCAGCCTCAACTAATTGAGTCGCCCCCAAATACAGATCCACCGCCCCAAACCCAGCATAAGCAGGCACACCATCCAAAGTACACGACCGAATCTTAATCGGCGGATCCGTATGACCCAAATTCAAAATCGCCCCCGAAGACTCCATCGGCTCAAAACTACCCGTCGTCACCACATCCACCAACTTCGCAACCGCTGCCACCCCCAACTCCTGAACCTTCGCCTTCACCTCCTCCACCGTCCATACTACCGCCTGCTTCCGGCTAATCTTGTCATTGATTTCATCGATCGTTCTCATAAATATTTTAAAATTAGGACTAGCATTTACAGACAGCGTTCACAAATTATACTCTAGCCCACTCTCTGCGTTCTCCCCTTACTCCGCGCCCTCTGCGTCACCGTCATGACCAAAATCCTCTTCGTCTGTCTCGGCAACATCTGCCGTTCCCCATCCGCCGAAAACATCATGAACCACCTCCTCGCAGAATCAGCCATAGAAGGCATCTACTGCGACTCCGCCGGAACAGGCAATTACCACAGTGGAAGCCCCCCAGATCGCCGAATGCAAGCCGCAGCCGCCCGAAAAAACATCCCCATGACAGGGAGTGCCAGACAATTCACCAAAGCAGACTTTACCGACTTCGACCTGATTTTAGCAATGGATCGAGACAACCATGAAAATATTCTCGCCCTCGACCCCAAAGGGCAGTATCGCGCCAAAGTCAAAATGATGTGCGACTATGCCAGCCACCACCCCGACAAAGAAGTCCCCGATCCATATTTTGGTGGCACAGAAGGCTTTGACTATGTAATCGATCTCCTCATTGATGCCTGTGGTGGACTACTCTCCGCGATCGAAACCACCCTCCCAAATAAAGTTTGAAAAATAATTAGGTGTTTTGAGGAAACTATGGTAGGATGTTTAATTGTGAGAGAAATGGGTCGATGGCCGAGTGGTTAATGGCGGCAGACTGTAAATCTGCTGGGAGACCTACGCTGGTTCAAATCCAGCTCGGCCCACTTTCACAAACGCCCTCATAGCTCAGTGGTAGAGCACTTCATTGGTAATGAAGAGG
>JANMEL010000029.1:0-10305 GCA_031376885.1 Chamaesiphon sp. OTE_70b_metabat_96
GGAGCTGGGATGTCATCGGACACCTGATGAGCGTCCAAAATAGTCCCGAACACCGCACCGCCCACGAACAAATGCAGCCCCAAGTCGTCCAATTTGGGATGCGCGCCGGACAAAGTACCGCCCTCTACCAAGGTTATATCGCCCTCAAAGCTGGCTCCGAATGGGCGAACCTAGACGGAACCCAAAAACGGATTATCAACGCAGCAATCCAGGATATGGAGCTATCGGGAGTAGGTTTGACAGGTACACCCAAAGAGCGTTTTAACGAGATTCAACTAGAACTAGCCGAACTGAGCAATAAATTCTCAAATAACGTCCTTGATGCCACCAAAGCATACAGCCTCACCCTCACTAAACCAGCGGAAATAGCCGGACTACCAGCTAGTTTACTCGCCCAAGCCGCCCAAGCCGCCAGAGCCGCCGGAAATGAAGCAGCCACCCCTACAGATGGCCCCTGGGTAATCACTTTAGATGCTCCCAGTTATATCCCCTTCATGCAGCATAGTCAAAATCGAGACTTGCGCGAGCAACTGTACAAAGCCGTAGTCAGTCGGGCATCATCTGGCGACTATAATAACTTGGGGAATATCGATCGGATCCTCGAATTGCGCCGCGAAAAAGCAAATATCCTCGGTTTCGACAACTTCGCCGAACTCAGTCTCGCCAGTAAAATGGCACCCAACGTCGCCGCCGTTGAAAATCTGCTCGAATCCCTCCGCAGTGCCAGTTTTGAAGCCGCCAAACAGGATCTCCAAAACCTCCGCACCTTTGCCACCGAGCAAAATGCAGCCGAAGCCAAAGATCTCCAACATTGGGATCTCGCCTACTGGTCAGAACGCCTCCGAGAAGCTAAATTTGACTTTAACGCTGAAGAATTGCGCCCATATTTCCCCCTAGAACAAGTACTATCGGGATTATTTAACCTCGCCCACCAACTATTCGGCATCACCATTACCGCCGCCGATGGTACTGCTCCGATTTGGAACCCCGACGTTCGTTATTTCCAAGTCGCTGACGAACAAAATCAACCCATCGCCTATTTCTACCTAGATCCCTACAGTCGCCCCGCCGAAAAACGCGGTGGAGCCTGGATGAATGATTGCGTCAATCGTGCCAAATTGACCGATGGCGATGGCTCCAAAGTCCGTTTACCAGTCGCATACCTAATCTGCAATCAAAGCCCCCCAGTGGACGGCAAACCCAGTCTGATGACATTTAGCGAAGTCGAAACCCTGTTCCACGAATTCGGACATGGCTTGCAACATATGCTCACCACCGTAGACTATGTGGGCGCGGCGGGAATTCGCAACGTCGAATGGGATGCAGTGGAGTTACCCAGTCAATTTATGGAAAACTGGTGCTATCATCGCCCCACCCTACTAAGTTTGGGCAAGCATTACGAAACAGGCGAACCTTTACCCGAACATTATTACCAAAAACTTCTCGCCGCCCGCACATTTATGAGCGGAAGTGGAATGCTTCGTCAAATCCATTTTAGCTGGCTAGATCTGGAAATTCACGGGCGTTATCAACCAGGTGGTACTGAAACGATCGCTCAAGTTCGCGAGCGGTTAGCTAAAATAACAATGGTCGTTCCACCATTACCAGAAGATAACTTTCTTTGCTCTTTCGGACATATTTTCGCTGGCGGTTATGCGGCTGGTTATTATAGTTATAAATGGGCGGAAGTATTGAGTGCCGATGCTTTTGCTGCGTTTGAAGATGCAGGTTTGGATGACCCAGATGCGATCGGTATTACAGGCAAACGCTTCCGCGATACAGTACTATCTCTCGGCGGAAGTAAGCACCCAATGGAAGTATTTACCTCCTTCCGTGGACGCGAACCAGATCCCAAAGCACTATTACGACATAATGGTTTAGTTGGAGCGAAATAGATTGTAAATTTCAAAGTATGAGTTAGAAGTTTCTTCTGGCTCATGCTTTATTTTATGTGCAATGTTAATATAGAGTATATGTTTGACGTATAAGCAAATGAAACTAACAGTAATCGTCCATGAAGCGATCGAAGGCGGCTATTGGGCAGAAGTTCCAGCAATTCCAGGTTGTGCGACGGAAGGTGATAGTTGGGATGAATTACTCTCTAATCTATATGAAGCGATTGAAGGTTGTTTATCAGTCGATCTTAGCCAGATAGAAATAGATGACAAATCTCAAGTCTTAGAAATTGCGATATGAAATCTATGTCTGGAAAAGAGTTAGCCAAATTATTAGAAGCTAACGGCTGGGATTTATTACGAATTCAAGGTAGTCATCATATCTACGGTAGAGTTGGCGATCCTGCCAGAATTTCTGTTCCCATTCACCGCAACCAAGATCTTAAAATAGGATTATTACGCAACTTACTCAAGACAGCCGGATTATTATTAGAAGGTAAATCTGCTAAAACTAATATCGATGCCGATTCTTCTATAACAGATGAAACGATCGAGGATTCTCTTCAATCTAATACAATCGAACGAGATGAAATTGAAGAATAGTTATAGTAAAATATGGGATATTAACATCATGCTTACTTCAAGTCCTAACGCAGACAGCAAGCTATTCGAGCAAATCAGTCAACTACTTCCACATGTTTCTGAATCAGTACTGCAAGAAGTCTGGATGATTCTAAGTACTGCGGCAAAAAAAGAAGCATCTTCTTTAGATATAGAAACTAATCCGATCGTCAGTCGTAATGCTTTTTTGAATGGTTACGCGATCGAAGATGAAGGGCTATATGATGAATATTAAAGCTGGTGAATTTTGGATAGCAGAACTTCAATATACTAATGGTACTGCTGCTAAAAAGCGTCCGGTGCTGATATTATGGTTGGATGGTCGAGATGCGATCGTTGCTGTTGTCACATCTGCCAAGCCACGCACAAATACAGATGTTTTGTTAGAGCGATGGGTTGAAAGTGGCTTGAGAGTCGCTTCAACTGTTCGACTATCAAGAATAGATTGCTTAGAGCAATCTCTGTTAACCAAAAAAATTGGTCAATTAGACGAAATTGATGCAAAACAGTTGAAAAAAGTGTGGCAAGAATCGATCGGTTTACAATTTTGATGCTATTACGCCACAATGCTTTAGTTGCCGCGAAGTAAATTAATTGAATCTGTATGGGCGGGTTTATGCTATTTGAACCGAGCAAGTAACTTTTGCGAACCTTTGCAGCTAGAGTACATATCCCCGACTTCTTTAGAGAAGTCGGGGATATCGCCTAATTCTAAAAAGTCTAGATTCTAAGCATTTTTAGTATAGGCTCGGTTTTTATTAGCAGCAACAGATTAAGATATTAATTGTCGTTGGTATAGCCACTCCAATGACTATTAATTTGCAGAAATGACAACAAGTAACGACGATTCAACAATTTGGGTATACGGATATCATGGCACCAGCCACAGTCGCGCCGAAAGAATTATTGCAGAAGGTTTTCAGCCCAGCACTAATGGCTATGATTGGCTAGGCACAGGAGTTTACTTTTGGCAGGATGCACCAAATCATGCTCTGTATTGGGCAAGGAAAATGTACCGACAAGAACCAGCCGTAATAAAGTCAAAGCTGAGACTGGATAGTACGTGTCTCGATCTTTTGGACATGGCGGATATTGACGATCCTAATTTTTGGACGGACAGCTATAATAGATTCACGGAGATGTATCTAAAAACAGGAATGAGTCTGCCCGTCCAAAACTCTAATATTCCTGGGAAACGTTACTTAGATTGTGCTTTCTTTGACTATCTCAGAACAGCAGTTGAGCAAGATTCCGAATCAGAATCAATTGGCTCTATCCGCGCTGCATTTGTAGAAGGAAATAGAATTTTTCCAAATTCAGCTATTTGCGATAAAACCCATGTTCAAATCTCAGTTATCAATTTAGATTTAATCGAGCACTCTTATATATATGAAGTTTGAGGAGCAATCTCAATGCCAATAGATCCTAAAAAATTCAAAAAAATAGTAACTAATCATTTTGACAATCTCAATGAAGAAGAGTTTCTAAAAACGCTAAATAAATCTTCGCCCCATTTCCCAGATGAAAGCTTGGGGGAAAATCGAGATGTTCCGATGTCTGAAAAATCAGATATGCAATCTAAAAATGGTGAAAAAACCTAGGAAGAATACAAGTTATTACTTTGTAAGACACAAGTAACTAAAAATTCTGGTAAGCTCATTTTATTTTGTAAAGTGTGCCAAGAGCGATCGATCTTAACCACACCCAAATATTCATATTACTAAATCGAAAATGGTCTGTGGGCAGTGCCCACCCTACAAAATGAGCCTGAATACATGTATGATTTACTATTGTGCAATTAATTTCTAAGATTCAGAGTAGGGGCAATTCATGAATTGCCCCTACTCTGAATTCATACCTCAATTCAGCAACGCTAAATCTAAAGCAGCATAAATTGTTAATATTACTCGATCGATTACATCAGTCTAAGTTTGATACATTAAGGTAGTTCTCTAAATAACGCTCTTGATAAATGCCTCCATATCCTAAAATATTTTTGCCAAGCAGATAAGCATAAAGACTAGACGGCTGAAAATCAAAATGTACTCCTTTATAAATAAAATTGCTATGTTCGATCGTCTTACTAGTCACCAGGAGAGGTTGAGATATTTGTGGATTCTTGCTCACAAATGCCACGCAATTATCGAGTTCTGATGGGGATGACAGGTAAGGAAGGTCACTCCACTTGACTTCAACAATCCAATCCGGTGACTGTTTCACCAAATCTAAATGGACGATATCTACCTCGCCTGAATTCCAGCGTGCATAATAAAGTTCGATCGATCTGCTATGTTGCCATTGACTAAAAATTGCAGTTTCAGTCATCGATCCCATTACATTTGAATCTGGATCGATTTGTCCAAATAGTGCGGCTCTCATTGATGGATTGGTTAAATAAACCTTAAAGCACATCGCTCGACTAAACCGCTTGGCATTTCGATCGATTCTCTCAACTCGCCGAATTAAAAATGCCGCTTCAAGATATTCGAGATAACGCTTGATGGTATTTTTAGCGACTCCAGATGATTTGGACAAACCCTCCAAATTTACTTCGTTACCAGAGTTATAAGCTAGTGTTGTAAACAGTCGGTTCAATTCTTGAATATCGTTGATGCCGTAAAGACTTGGCAGATCCCGTAGTAGAACTTTGTCGATAATATCACTTTTGATATATTGTCCAGGATCTTTTCTAATAGTTTCCGAAAAAACGGCTTCTGGATAACCACCAAAATTTAGATAGTTGATAAACTCTTGATTAAGTGCATCAATATCTAAAGCCGAATATTCAAATTCATGTGGTGCAATTAGCCTAGCTTTGATGAGTTCGGATTCTCGATCGATGAACATCAAATACTCAGCAAAAGTTAGCGGTGGAAGAACATAATCACTAAATCGACCAGCCCCAGATTCAGTACTTTTTAGCCGTAGTGCAGCAGCAGCCGAACCAGTTGCAATAAAACGGTAATTGGCAAATGAGTCAACTAGAGATTTGAGATGTACTTCCCAATTACGCAGGTACTGAATCTCATCAAAGAAGACAAATAGCAAGGCATCGCGTTTGTGTCCAAACAATTCTTGGAAATAATTGAGGATGCGCTCTAGCGCAAGTCCAGTATAAATTGGAGTTTCGAGAGAGACATATAAAATATTCTGCTCATCAATGCCAGAATCTATGAGTGCGCGAATACTATGATAGACCATCACCGTCTTACCAACGCGCCTTGGCCCCATCAAGACGATCGCTCGACGAACGCTCACATCCAAGATATGCTGATGGAAAGGCTCAAAGTACTTGCGTCGGGGCGTATTTTCAAAAAAAATCTTACCATTGCGCCCTTCAGCCCACCAAGGGTTATCGAACTGAAGGCGGGATAAAATGTCTTGCTTTGAGATTTCCAGCATCTGGCCATACAAGATTAGTCGATTGCTCTTATTTTAGCATAAAACGATATTAAGATTAACCGACTAATCTTAATTGGCCAGAAATCTCGATTTTAGCGATTGTAACTACAGGCTCAATGTTCGGGAACAACACATATTACATATTCTGAACAATCGTTAAACCCAAATCTGCAATACTCATATGCCTAGCTAAATAATTCATCCTTTAGAGAGAGGGTAAATCCAGTACAAGCTGCTAAAAATGAGTGATAAACGATCGTCTAGCCGCTGTATGAAGTTGAGAAACGTTTGGAGCCTATTGAAGGAAACTGTCGATGAATGGCAACGGGATAAAGTCGATCGCATGGCGGCTGCGCTGGCGTACTATACATTATTTTCGATCGCGCCGTTGCTTGTGATTGCGGTTGCTGTCGCTGGGGCTGTATTTGGGCAAGAAGCCGCTAGGGGTGAAGTTGTCACCCAAATCCAAGGATTGTTGGGTAAAGCGGGCGCAGAGGTGGTACAGACTGCTCTGGCGAATACTCAAAATCCGGCGAGTGATGGTGGCATCGTGCCGTCGATAATTAGCACGTTGGCGTTGATCTTTGGCGCATCTGGAGTCTTCATCCAACTCCAAGACTCGCTCAATGTGGTTTGGAATGTGGAGGAGTCATCGAAAGGGGGAGTCAAAGCGGTAGTTCGCAAACGAATTTTTTCGTTTGCAATGGTGATTACGATCGGTTTTATTTTGATGGTTTCATTGGTAGTTAGTGCGGGATTGGCAGCCTTCAGTGCATTTACCAATCATCTATTTCCAGCATTAGAAAGTTTGTGGAAGCTAATTAATGTGGGAATTTCTCTGGGTGTATTTACGATATTATTTGCACTAATTTACAAGTATCTTCCCGATATTAAGATTGCTTGGCGAGATGTCTTGGTAGGTGCATTTTTTACTTCGATCTTATTTAGTATTGGGAAAGAGCTACTGGGGTTTTATTTGGGGAATGGTAGTTTTGGATCGGCGTATGGTGCGGCTGGATCTGTCATCACAGTCTTGGCGTGGATTTATTATTCGGTGCAAATTATGTTATTTGGTGCGGAGTTTACACAGGTTTATACCCGTAGATATGGTTCTCATCGCCATAGATCCGATCTCCCAAATTAGTCACAGCTAATACATCGATTTAAGTATCCCGAACGATCGTCAAACCCAAATCTGCATAAGTTTTGAGTCGATCGAGTGATACACTAGGCGCAGTCACCAGATAAGTCAAAGCCCGAATTGTATCGACAACATAATTAGCCGCCGTATCTAATTTCGCTTCTGTCGCCAATCCAATTACCTCCGCCGCACCCGCAATCATGGCGCGTTTGACGTGCGCTTCATCGAGATTTGCGACACTAATTCCCACTTCAGGATGAAGACTGCACACCCCTAGCATACAGATATCTGCTCTAATTGTCCGCAGGGATTCGATCGCAGTTGTACCCACATTTACCAGAGCTGTCTTATACAGCCGCCCACCTAACATTATCACCTCAATGCGATCGTGTTCTGCAAGTGCGATCGCAATTGGTGGACTATTAGTGATCACCGTCGCAACTAAATCTAAGGGTAAATGGTGGGCGACTTGGAGAGTTGTTGTACCGCCATCTAATATTACCACTTGCCCAGGGCGAACTAGCTTGGCAGCGGATTTGGCGATCGCTTCTTTTTCTTTTGGTGCTTGTTTTTGCCTGTCTGCATAGCTGGCTGTTGCGGGGGAAGTGAGCAATGCGCCACCATGCACTCGCTGCAACAATCCGGCTTCGGCAAGTTCCCGCAAATCTCGGCGCACGGTGTCTTCGGATACTTTCAGTTCGTTACTGAGTTCGGAGGAGAGCACCTTTTTATTGCGGTAGAGGATTTCGAGGATAAATTGTCTGCGCTCTGCTGTTAGCATCGATCGGTCTTGCCTGATACTGCGTGTTTGATATTGATAATGCCTGTTTGTTAGTATATACTCTTTTTAATGCTGGTTTTTCGGTGTTTATTCGCTGGGGATCGCAAAATAACGCATTTTCATGCAGAGTTTAATATCAAATATTTGCTAGGGTGTGGCGGAGATCTACCCACCCCGCCCTGAAGGGCACCCCTCCAAGGAGGGGATTTTCCACCCCAGTTTTACCCATACATCTATCTACTAAATTTATGACTACATTTCCGATCGATCTCACCACTTACAAACGCATCACCTTAGATGCCAGCAAACCCACGCTCACAGCGGAACAGAAAGCCGATCTGATTGCGAATATCCAACTTTGTCGGGATGCGATCGTCTTTTTCACTGCAACTGGTGCAGCGCGTGGCGTTGGTGGACATACAGGTGGGCCATTTGACACCGTACCCGAAGTAATGATTCTCGACGCTCTATTTCGTGGTGCGGCTGAGAAATATGTACCGATTTTCTTTGATGAAGCAGGGCATCGTGTGGCGACTCAGTACCTCATGTCTACCCTGAATGGCGATTTACCAGCCGAACGGTTAATGGAGTACCGTGCAGCCCATTCTCACCTGCCTGGACACCCAGAATTGGGCTTTACGCCTGGGGTGAAATTTAGTTCCGGTCGGTTGGGTCACATGTGGCCCTATGTCAACGGTGTGGCAATGGCGAACCCAAATAAAATCGCTTTCTGTTTGGGTTCCGATGGTTCGCAGCAAGAAGGTAACGACGCTGAAGCCGCTCGGTTAGCTGTCGCCCAGAATCTCAACGTCAAACTGATTATCGATGATAATGACGTGACGATCGCGGGTCATCCTTCCGACTATCTCAAAGGTACAACTACCGCTAAAACCTTACTCGGTCACGGTTTACACGTACTCGAAGGGAATGGCGAAGATATCGACGACCTCTATGCACGTATCTGCAAAGCTGTCAATACTGCTGGGCCGATCGCAGTTATCAACCATCGCCCAATGTGCCCTGGTATCGTTGGTTTAGAAGGCAAAACCCACGGACACGATGTAATCTCGGTTAAATTGGCGATCGAATATCTCGAATCCCACAGCCGACAAGCCGCCGCCGACCACCTCAAAACCATCGTCGCACCCAAAAATACCTATACCTTCCTGGGTTCGAGCGACAAATGGGATGCCAACCGCAACGTCTTCGGTGACGCTGCTGTAGCAATTTTAGGACGGATGAGCGAAGCCGAGCGCGTCGAAAAAGTCCGCGTCATCGATAGCGATTTGGAAGGCTCCTGCGGTTTGAAAAAGATTCACGATGCCTATCCAGAAGTCTTCATCTCCTCCGGTATCATGGAGCGCGGTAACTTCTCCGCCGCTGCTGGTTTCGGTATGGAAGCAGGCAAACAAGGGATTTTCGGCACCTTTAGCGCATTCCTGGAAATGTGTATTTCCGAAATCACGATGGCGCGGTTGAACAATTCCAACGTCCTCAGCCACTTCTCCCACTCCGGGATTGACGATATGGCGGACAACACTTGCCACTTCGGTTTGAACAATATGTTCGCCGACAATGGTTTGAGCGATGGGTTTGCTACCAACCTCTATTTCCCCGCCGACCCCAATCAAATGAAAGCCTGTTTGGAAACAATCTTCCACAATCCAGGTTTGCGATTTGTGTTCTCGACTCGTTCTAAAGTCCCCGCTATTTTAGATACCAACGGTAAGGATTTCTTCGGCGGCGATTACAAATTTGTCTCTGGTAAAGATGAAGTAATTCGTGAAGGTACTCAAGGCTATATCGTCAGTTTTGGTGAAGCTTTATACCGCTCCTTAGATGCAGTCGAACGCCTCAAACAAGAGGGCATTGATATCGGTCTAATTAACAAGCCAACATTGAACTCGATCGATGAAGAAATGATGGCGAAAATTGGTAAGTCACCAATGGTATTAGTGGTCGAATCTTTCAACCGCAAAACTGGTTTAGGCAGTCGCTTCGGTTCGCAGTTATTGGAGCGCGGCTACAAGCCAAATTACAATCACCTCGGTACGCACATCGAGGGTTGTGGCGGTCTATGGGAGCAGTTCCCACATCAGGGTATCGATCCGGCGGGGATTATGGCTGCGGTTAAGAAGTTGATGGGTTAGGCGATTTAGATTTTGATAAGCATGGGTTGGAAGATGATTCCAACTCGTGCATTTTTTGTGTGATAAAGTTAATTCTTTCCCCCACTATTCTTGTTTTAGCATCGATTCAAACCGTCTTCGCAGTTCGTCTATTGAAATCTCTTCCTTCTGTGTTGCAATCAGCCAAATATGCCCAAACGGATCGGTCAAGGTTCCTCTACGATCGCCATCAAACTGATCTTGGACTGGCATCGTTGAAGTTGCACCAGCATTAGTAGCGGATGTGAACACTTTATCTACATCCTCAACGTAAATCAGAATAGATACAGATGAACC
>JANMEL010000037.1:0-16552 GCA_031376885.1 Chamaesiphon sp. OTE_70b_metabat_96
AACCCCCCCTCAAAGGGTTTGGTTTGAGACGGTGGAGTGGGCTTACGGCAGATTTGTTGGTGTGTGGGATGCGGATGTTGTTGAGAGAATCGCAAAATCCGTCTCAGGAAAACTTGTGTATACACTAAGGTTTGCGAGTGCCGCCCGTATACTTTTCCAACACCCTCTAAGACATCTAGATCTAAAAGCTTTTTTTCATCAGATGACGAATGACGTTATCTTTGATAATTAACTGCCTGGATATTTCGACGAATAGTTCTCGTAGCTGTGCTGGCGTGAGATTGAGCGTATTTAGCTCGATCGTCCGTATATTAAACTGTTGTTCTATTGATAGTTCAAAACATTCTGGTGACATAATTTGCATCCAAATTAGTAATAAGTTTCTGACAATAGATTTGCGGCTAAACTTTCAGCCAATCTAAGCATCTCGTGGCATTAAAGCCCATAGGTAAATAGCCAACATCGCACCCAATTCAGAAATTGTTAACCCAGGCATACTTATACTAGCGGCGATAACCTAGATTTCCATTTTGATGGGCGGAAGTCTTGACCACAAATGCTATTACTTTGCTTCCATACCTCCATATTATTCGTTTTGGTCGAGAAATAAATCTCTCAAATGAGGTAATTTTTTAGAATCAAAAGTGATAACTCTATCTAGCCAATCTATTAGACATCTATATTTTCGATTTTGACGCGCTATAAAACGAACATCAGCAGGATAAGTATATGTCTAAATATTTATCAGAGTTAATACTTTAGATAGATGCATCATTAGATTGACTGGTTCTATGCTGTCTGTACAACCAAAATCAATTTATAATATTTAAGGATTTTGACATGGAAAAGCTTGGAACTCAAAAAGATAATTACGACCCTCATATCACCCCTGCTGAAACTGCTGCTAGAAAAGAGCGGGAAGGTGATGATTATAAGAAGATTCCTGAAGGGAATTTAGAGGGAGGAGCAGCCATAGATAACGAAGGGCTACTAAATAATTATGCAGTTGAGCCAGAAATGTACTATGAACATCCTGGCGATGCAGAGATAGAACAAGAGCCATCAAAGTAGACTCGATCGGAATGCTAGAGCAGATCGATAATTATGTTATCGATCGTCGCTGCTAACATCATCCTTTAGAGCGATTGTCTAAATACATTTTCTCTGCCAATAGGGGTATAAGTTTTATATTTTAAGCTCCTTAAACTTCAGACTATAGGTCGATTCGCTAGACTACTAATCTGAGATAACTTAAAGGCATCAAAATCAATCACTTTCATTATTAAAGGAAAATACCAATGAAAATTTCTTCTTTCTTCAAACAAGCCATTCGGACACTTCAATTCTCTTTAGCAGCCCTAATATTTGGGATAGCTTTGAACTTTGGTACTGCTGCATCACTTGCCGCTCAATCGCAAGTAGCACCAACTCCCCATCTAGCCATATTTGGTTGGGGTGAAAAAGCTCAAGCCAAAAAGATCGAAGGTACTGCCAAACAAATTGATGGGCGGGCGAAATATGATGTCGGTCGTGTAGAAGATGCTGGAAAACGTACTGCGGAAAAAGCAGGCAAAATGGCTAAAGAGATCAAAAAAGGCAGTGATAAAAATCTCAGTAAAGCTGGAGATTCGATGAAGGATGCTGCCAACAATACGATCGATGGTGTGGAAAAAATCATCAATAAATAAGCTGTTAGTTTCTACTGCACGACTCGGATCGATTCCCCTTGATTTACCTACGTTTACTGGCACAAATATTATGTCTTTCCAACCCTTGTTTTCAATGTTGACTGCTCTGATTATTTCCGTTGCTTTAATGTTTGGGTTGAGCGTCAATCCCTCAATGGCAGGATCTAGTAGTCTTACCAAAGGTACAGAACAATTGCCCGGAATTGGTGCTGCGGCTGAACAAGTTGCCGAACGTTCTTCACCAATGAAGCTCAAAGAAATCGAATCTCGTAGCAAAAATGGCTTGAATGAAATCCAAGGTTCTGCCGATGCAAGTAAAATGCACAAAGCCGATCCCTCTGAACCAGGTGTCGCCCTGGCGAATAAAATCGAGAAAGCACTTGACAAAGTTACTAAATAGTTGAGTCTACGCAGTTAAATGGGGATAGTTGAAAGGCTTTGATTTCAACTTTACCCCAGTTCAAATATTCACCAATAGATTAATAAAGTATCATGGCAACCAGAACAATCAATATCGGTCTGAGTGATAGCGAAAGAGAAGGTTCGATCGGCATATTAAACGCAGCTTTATCTAATGCTTATCTCCTCCTAATTAAAACTAAAAAATATCACTGGGATGTAGTTGGGCCGCAATTTATGACCTTGCATAAATTGTGGGAAGAACACTATCAAATGCTCTCTCTCAGTGTCGATGAGTACGCCGAGCGCATTCGGATGTTGGGTGGTTATCCCGTCGGCACTGCGGCTGGTTTTTTGGAATACGCAACCCTGAATGAAGATCCTGGGGATATCCTCAATGCAACTGAAATGGTCACACGCCTAGTACATGACCATGAAGAAATTATCCGTAGTTTGCGATCGGCAGTAGATAAATGTACTGATGATTTTCACGATCTTGGTAATGCTGATTTCTTAACTGGGCAAATGGAACAACACGAGTCAATGGCTTGGATGTTGCGGTCATTTATTGAAGGTGATGGAATCGAATCTAATGGTCAAATTCCTAGCGATTCGGCTGTTGGTATTCCCGCTGGAGTTTAACTTTATTTAGCCTAATTTTCCTCTGGCAGTAAGTCTTCACCAAAATCATATGCAAAAAATATTCAACTCAATTGAGAACTTATTTACCAAAAACTTTTGGGCATTTGGGCTAGCAAGTTTAATCTTTGCCACGGTTTTATCACTACCTCAGTCTAGCTATGCAGCTACTCCAGTCAAGCAGGCTGCTGCCGATGTGATTCAACCATTTGAATTGACAAATCCCGCAGCCACCCGCTCGGAAGCATACGATGATATTGCCAAACTAAACAACGATCCCAAAGCACTAATTGCTGCCGAAAATAAAGAAGAGCAAGCAGAAGAAAAAGTGTATGAAGCAAAACAAAAAGCTGCGAAAAGCGTGGGAAACAAATAAGCATTAGCGGTATCGATCGTCATTAATAGGATCGCTATGATGCGAAGACAAACCCGACTCTTCTCAAAGAGTCGGGTTTGTTTTAGCCTACCTTGGCTAGCCTAAATGATTAAAGCTTTCGGCTTCATCTATTTTCGATCTCAACAGGTGGAGTAGGTATAAATTGGGAACTTTTTTGAAGAACTTCTAAAATTGCTTGAGGATCGATCGCCTGTTGCATGATTTCAGCTTCGCGATCGGCACGGTTTTTGACATTAGGTAAATCGGTACGGAGTTCTTCGACTAACGAGATTAATTTAGCGATCTTTTGTTCGGTAATTAGGTTGAGTTGGAGCATTAAATGAGATCGCTCTTCACTGACTTTTTCCTGACGAGTTTGATAAATTAATACTCCCGTAGAAATCAATAAACCAGCTACTTCTAATCCTTCTTCCCGCAGATCGAATAGCGGAAAATCGGCGGATAAAATATGTTTGTTTGACAGGTAGCTACATAGCCACCAAGTGGTAAAAAATATAATCTGGAAATAAAAAAACTGCGATCGACTAAAAATCGCCGTAATTTTATCTAAACCTCGCTGGTGAAGGGCAGAATTTTGGTGGTAGCGATCTTGATGAGTGGTAATTGCTTCGATGTTTTTGATGACTTGCTCTGGTAACAATTCATTGATATCTAGACAGTCTCGATTCTCCAGGGGAGAGGCTTTTGCTGTTGGCGTAAGCCTGCCGTTAGGCACGGCAAAGGCTTCGCCAACGCCAACGATTGATTGATGTTCCATCAGGTTTAGCTTTGAGCTAGTGAAGTGGATGATTCTATAGAACTTTGTTGAAGAACCTCTAAAATTGCTTGAGGATCGATCGCCTGTTGCATGATTTGGGCCTCTAGATCGGCACGATTATGGAGAAGCACGGGGAACAGATCCCCAACTTCTTGTGAGAAGTCAGGGATCTATAGTAATCCTAGAAAGTCCAGTTTCTAGGCATTTTTAGTATACCTGAGGGTAATTTATCAACTTTCAACCGATTGAATCCACACCGAAACAGAGCCGCCGTTGCAGCGAAACTCCGCCCAGCCATCGTCATTTGTGACGATTGATTCCTTTACATGTTCGGTCAGATCGACATAGGTACAATTGGGTTGTGCGATGTTCATCCATTTAGTACCACCTTGACCATTACTCAATACCACTGCCATCCCGCCAGGATGTTCTGTGTCACCTAATCTCGTCCAACCGATCGTGCTAGGATAATCGAAATAATCATGCTGTTCGCCATAAGCATAAGTTCGGCGTGCATGGAGGAATTTGTCGATGAGGAACTGATGGGATTCCATCCAGATTTCATACTCTTCCCCGTCTTTGCTATCTTGATAATGTGCGCCATAATAGTCTCCATAAAAAACACAAGGATATCCGGCTTCTCTGAGTAAAATTAGAGCATAAGCAAGAGGTTTAAACCAAGCTTCGACGATCGATTCCAACGACTGGAGCGGTTGAGAATCATGATTTTCGACGAGGGTGACAGCTAATGCTGGTTGCTGCTGAACTAGGCTATTATCAAAAATTTTGGTCAGATCGTAAGTCTCACCTGCTTGACTGGCAACGTGGAAATTGTAATGTAATGGTGCATCAAATAAGCTAACTTTACCATTAGTTGTTTCGATAAAATTATGGAGCGCATCTACTTCATACGACCAATATTCACCGACAGCAAATAGATCGCGCTCGGCATAATCACGAACATGCTCGATCCACTTCTGAAAAAATTCTGCCGATACATGTTTGACAGCATCAAACCTAAAACCATCAACATTAGTAGTGTCATAACACCACTCACCCCAATAATTAAGTTCTCCGACTACTTCAGGATTATCCATATCGAGATCGCAGCCCATTAGGTAATCAAAATTACCTTTCTCCAAGTCAACATTATCATCAAAAGATTTACCTTTGAGTAGATAAATGGCCGATTCACCTTCGTTGAAGGCATTATAATCGATCGCGTCAAAGTGCCACCAATGCCATTCTAGTTTGGAATATTTACCTCCACGTCCTGGGAAGGTAAAATGCGTCCAAGCTTTAATCTTTTGATACTCACCGACTGTCTCAGTTCGATTATCCGTATTAAAAGGAGTTGCTTCTACCTCCTCCTCTAGATCTGCTCCCAGCTTGTGATTGAACACCACATCGGCATAGATCCGAATCCCCGCTGTTTGGGCGGTTTGAATCGCGCGAACATACTCATCTTTGGTACCATATTTCGTCCGTACCGAACCTTTTTGGTCGAACTCGCCCAAATCGAACAAATCGTAAACTCCATAGCCTACATCCATCCCACCCCCCGTTCCTTTATAGGCAGGTGGTAGCCACAGTGAGGTAATCCCCGCCTTTGCTAGCTCCGCCGATTTTTCGGCAACCTGATTCCAGAGACTACCATCTTCAGGGCAGTACCAGTGGAAGTACTGCATCATCACGCCATTGGGGTCAGACATAATTAGTTACGTTGTGTAGAGAAGTTGAGATCGCCAAGCTCGAAGCTTTGGTGTATAACAATTTTCCACGGATTTAGATGGCCTGTCTATCTAGCTTTTGGGGTATTTATTGGCTGACAGATCTCTATCTTTTGGGTGAGGGCAAAAGGCTGACATTTTAGACTTAATTTTGCATAGCTACTTACTATTAGGTTTAGTTTACAATATCTATCGATCGACATAAATTTTAGTTGTAAAATCGAGAATAAATCTATCTTTTGAGTGATTTATTTGTGAGGAGTAATTGGTATGCTTGGAGTAGACACATGGCAATATTTAGTACCAAGATTTTCAATATTATGGAATGACTAATTTTTTAGGAGAAAGATCGTGCTAGACATTGATGAAATGGGAACAGATGAGATCTATGAATTGCTACATAAAGTTGGATACGGTCATCTAGGTTTTATCCATGAGGGAAAACCTTGTGTGATGCCGATGCACTATTATCTCGAAAATTCAGATATCTATCTGTTTACAACAGTCGGCATGAAGACTCATGACATGGATGCAGATCCAGATATTTGTCTCCAGGTTGAAGAGCTACATGGCTCCGATCGTTGGCGAAGTGCGATCGTTATGGGACAAGCCAAACACGTCACTGAGCAGCCGGAAATCGATCGTGTGATGCACCTCGTCAAACAGCGCGATGCAACCCTTTCTCCGGCGATCAATCGGACTTGGACTGATTCTTGGGGACGTGCAGAAGCAATTTCGATCTACCGAATTGAATCGGGTGAAATGAGCGGACGCACGACTGATGGAATCAGCAGTCATCAATAGGTTCAGAAAGCAAAATTAATCAATTTTATTTACAGGATTAGCAAATGAGCACCCTAATTGTTGTCGGTTTCAAAGATGAATTTAAGGCAGATGAGGTAATGAATGAACTCAGAAGACTCCAATCGGAGTATTTAGTCGATTTGGAAGATGCCGCTGTGGTAGTCAGAAATCAAGAAGGCAAAGTCAAAATCAAGCAAGCTCAAGAACTGGTAGCTAGTGGTGCAATAAGTGGCGGTTATTGGGGACTATTACTGGGGGTGATTTTCTTCAATCCAATTTTCGCTTTGGTTGGTGCTGCTGCGGGAGCAATTTCGGGAGCATTAACTGATATCGGGATTAATGATGATTTTATGCGCGATCTCGGTAGCACGATCGAGCCAGGAACTTCAGCGATCTTTGTACTGGTACGGAAATCTACTCCAGACCGAGTATTGGCAGATTTGAGCAAGTTTGATGGCAAAGTTTTACGTACTTCGTTATCAAAAGAAGATGAAGCAAAACTTCAAGCGGCATTGAGCAAAATCGAAACAGCTCCAGCAATTTAATTAAGTAATATACAAGGCTAGGGGCAATTTATGAATTACCCCTAGCCTGATTTTATTATCGACTCAAGACATCGATCGACGATCGCCTAATACTTCTACTTTAGTTCGATCGAGAATTTCAATCAGTTCTTGCCGATCGTGCTCCCGAATCAAATATCGCCAAGCAAATCGGACTACTGATACCAAACCCACAATTTTGAGCAGTGGCGTAACTAGAGGGATATCATCAATTGTCCCCAATGCTGCAAACACAAATTTAACACCAATAATAGCTAGAATAATCCAACCCAGGGTGATAAAAAGTGGCCGATTGTTGTTGAAGAAATCAGTAGCGGTAGATTTTGCCTGTTCAAACAATGCTGTTAGCTCTGTTTGGGTCGATTGCAAAGCTACTGGCTCGGTAGTTGGTTCATCAGCCATCATCATTGGTTCCATGGGTTCGGTTGGATTGGGCAGATCTGTTAGGGTATTAGTGGTCATTTCAAGTGTCTCCGTCGATCCGTTATTGTCAGTTGCAATTGATTCACCATCAGAAATGTCTGAAAGCAAAGATTCTGCTTTCATGCTGATTTCCTGGTCGTCTTTGATAATATTATTTTTCATTTGGTTGGGTAGATAGGCTGGCTAATTTAGATCTAAATGATATCTACAAACAAGATCGCTTTTCATCTACAATTAGAGATATATTTGGCGATCGAACCTAGATTATGTTCGATGGCAATATCGATCGACTAGTGCCTGATAGATAGTTTGATGCTCTGAATTTTTGATGTCGATCTCAATCCGAATGGTTCCAAACTCATGACGGGGTAAACTAGCGATCGCATTCAATAGTTCGCTAGCAGCTTGCAGTGAATCGGTAGATCCATGAACTATCGATCGAGTTGTTTGTCGATCTATATTTTCAGGCAGAGCATCAAACTCGATCGGACTAGATTCTTTGTTGCTATTGGCTGATATTGGATCGATCGCACCATTAGAGTTAATTGGTTGAGCTAAATCGATTTCAGCAAGCAGTTTGTATACTGGACTTACTTGTTCGACGATCGGCTTTTCACGCTGCACAGGTACTTGTATAGAGACAAGCTGCGTTTCAATTTCCTTACGAATGACAATCTCACCAATCTTGCGCTGAGTTAGCTCGATCCTCAAGCGTTCTTCTAACAACAAGAAACTTTGTTGCATCGAGATATTTGAGGTAACATCAGTCTTTAGACGATCGGCTACGTCAGAATTATGCTCGCGATGATCGAGGTCATTAGAAATCATAATTAATCCTAGAATGGTGATAATAATTAATAATTAATAATTACTTTTCTCTAAAGGACAGAGGATTGAATTTATCGATCGTCTTGTTTTATTTCCCAGGGTTGCAACGCCATAAATGGGGAGGCTTTATACCTGTTTGTCTTACGTTACCTGGGTTAATTTCGTCAGCAGAGGCTCACGGGGAACGCAAAATTAACCCAGATCAAAAACACCGACTACATGTTCTTAACTAGCGGATGACCTTCTGCATCTACATCTAACTCCTCGCGACGTAGTTGCTCTTGGGCAGTGGCAGTTTCTTGTTCTACGACTTTGCTAACTCGCACTTCTTCCCGTACAAATGCCTCTTTGCGAAATTCAGGCACTTCTTCATAGACATCCATGCGGGCGACTTCCCCTGCTTGAAAATTGGCTTCGCCTGGGGTAACTACGGTGCCATTGACTGGAATCCGTTCGACGACGACTCGCTCTTTGTCAACAGCGACAGAAGCATTTGCAGTCTCCATTTCAACCCGTTTGCTAATCACTGTTTCGCCAGTTTTCTGACGATTTTTACTGGCAATTAACCGCTCTTCGTACAGTTTTAGATTAGGATGATTTTGCTCGTTTAGACCGTACAATTCAGGTTCTTTTTCATAACCATAGGTATCGCGTTGGCGTTCGCGTAGCGTCTGCCTTAGCAGAAGACTCTCCTCGGGAGAATCGTAGCCTGCATAACCTGTCTCAAGATCGAGTGTTGGTGGAGAATTTCCTGTAGCTGGAGCCGACATTGCACCAGCATAACCAACCCCATTTGCGGCGGGTTGCATAGTTGGCATTTCAGAGCGATAAACGCCGCGTACCTGCTCTTCTTTGTCGTAATCCATCAACAAATCGTCGGTAAATTCGGGCAGGGCTTCAACCTGTGCTTTGGTGAGGCTATCGGCGTAGACACGCTTCCCCTGATAATCGATGCGAGCGCGCCCGATCGGTAAGAGTACTTTTTTGCCCACAATCCAACCACCGATATCAATAATCAGGTAGCGAAACTTGCCTTCGTCATCTACCAAAACATCGTTAACAGAGCCGATTTTCTCAGTGCCTGCATACATAGACAATCCTTTGATATCAGGATCGTTAGAGTGGGTGTTGTAGTCTGGGTCAAAATCTTTAATTTTGTAAAGAGCCATTTTGCTTTCTCCAATTTTCTACTCGTTCATCTCTAACGATACGAGACAGATTATTTTCAGCCATCTTTCTATATGTAGATCCAGAGCGCATCATTAGGTAGACAACAAAAATTTTCAGACAACCTCTAAGACCCCTGCTATGGCTTATCTATCTTTTGGTAGATGCTCGATCGCTAGTTTGTTTGCTATTGTTACGTAACATCGATTATCTACAACATTAGGTAAGGCAAATCTTATGATTGAACGTGGGTCTAAAGTTCGGATTCTTCGACCGGAATCTTACTGGTTTCGGGAAGAAGGTACCGTCGCCGCGATGGACAAGAGTGGGATTAAGTATCCCATAATTGTCCGATTTGATAAAGTAAATTATGCAGGTGTCAATACCAATAACTTTGGATTGCACGAGCTGCAAGAAACAGCCGCACCGACGGCAAAATCTAAATCCACTGCCTCGTCTGGAGGTAAGCAGACGACCATTGAGCCAGCTACTCGACGCACGGGGCAAGGTGACATGAAAGCAGATGTTCGCCCAGGTGCAGATCCCGAATCCGCAGCGGTAGACGATCCAACTATTGAAGGCGCGCCTAATCAAGGAACCGAATCGAGATAGATGAATGTAGGGGTAATTTATCATAAGTAGGGGCAATCCATGAAGCGGCGGTTTTACGTCATGGGGTTCCCCCGTGACGTAAAAAACCGACAAGACATTGCCCCTGCTATTGCGGCTTAATCAATACTCGTTACAACTTTACCTCTAAAGACAATATAATTGTAAATATTATAAAATAGCATGATCGGAATTAGTACCCCAATAAAAGTCAGCATAAATACTAACGCACTGGGGGAGGCAGCGGCTTGGTAAATAGTAATTTGGTTCGGAATAACGTATGGAAACACAATCAATCCCAAGCCGATAAAGCTGAGTAAGAAAATCAGAATCGTCCAAACAAATGGAGTTCGTTCTTCTTGTCGATCGAGACTCATCAGTAATAACCCAATCAGAATTAATCCTAAGATGGGAATCGCCGCAAAAACATATACCAGCGGCGCACTAAATAGCCGAGTTCGCGCTGCTTCATAAAATACGGGCGTGACGATCGTAATTAAAACTGCACCGATAAAGGTGGTAATTGCCGCGATCTTCGCCGTGCGAAAATGGGTTTGCTGTAGTTCGCCTTCCGTCTTGAGAATCAAGTAAGTAGAACCAATCAAGACATAGCCTTGAATCAGAGTAAGCGCAACTAAAGTCGATCGCCAATCGAGCCAATCCCAGGTAGAACCAGTAAAATGACCAGCAGCATCGACACTAATTCCTTCGATTACGCTACCGAGGGCGAAACCTTGACCTAATGCGGCAATAAAGCTACCCACGCCAAACGCATAGTTCCAAAAGAATTTACGGGTCGAATGCTCCCGAAATTCAAATGCTACCGCTCGAAAAATCAACCCGAAAATCATGATGAAGATCGGCATATATAGAGCAGTCAAAATCGTGCCGTAAGCTAATGGAAATGCGCCAAATAAGGCACCAGCCATCACTACCAGCCAAGTTTCATTAGCATCCCAAATGTTACCTAAACTGGTCATCAAAATGCTCCGGCGTTCTTCATTAGAACTAGTCAGGGATAAAATTCCTACCCCTAGATCGAAGCCATCTAGCATGACATATAGAAATAGAAATAAGCCTAAAATAATAAACCAAACTTGTGGCAAAAAATGTAATAATGCGTCCATGAAACTCCTACTGATTTATCAGGATTTAGAGGATTTGAGGATTTGCAGGATTGGGTTATCGGTGCTAGCTTGTGTCCCCTATTGCTTGGGTATTGTTGTGTTTTAAAGTAGTGCGTCCATGAAATTCTTACTGATTTATCAGGATTTAGAGGATTTGAGGATTTGCAGGATTGGGTTATCGGTGCTAGCTTTTGTCCCCTATTCCCTATCCCCTATTCCCTATCCCCTTATTGTTGTGCTTCTACTGGTCTTTGGTCTGGTATTGATTCGGCTGGTGCTGTATTGAGAACAAATTGACCGTCCAATCCGGGTAATGCTAATTCTAAATTTGGCCCTTTGCCGATAATTTTGCTGGCAAAATAGAGGGTCGTCACTAACAAGACTGAATAAATAACCGTGAAGAAAATCAATGAAGTCAGGACATTACTCGCTGGTAGATTAGAAACGCCATCTGCCGTGCGGATGCGATCGTACAGTACCCACGGTTGTCGTCCGACACAGCGGACAATCCAACCAGCCTCGATCGCAATATAGCCCAACGGTGCGGCAAACATCCAAGTTCGCATCAGCCACTTTTGCTCGCCAATCTGTTCGGGCGAGAGCTTACCTCGATACCATTGCCAAGTACTCCAGAGCATGACGGCGGCTAAAAAGAAGCCGATCGCAATCATAATCCGAAAGGAGTAGTAAATCAGCCCCACCATACGCGGGCGATCTTTTTTCGCCCATTCATTCAATCCTGGCACGGGTACGGAAAGGTTCTTGCGAAACTCCAAGATATAACCCAAGCCATTGGGGACTGTGAGTTCCCATGAGTTGCGGTTGTTAGCTTCATCGGGTATTGCTAGTACGCTCCAGTCAGCAGGCTTCCCAGCAGGGCTGCTGTCCCATTTTGCTTCCATCGCGGCGAGTTTTGTCGGCTGATAGTAGGCGACTTGCTCTGCGCTGAGGTGTCCGACATAAATTTGAATCGGTGCGACGGCAATTGCTGTGGCGAGGGCAATTTTGAGCGATTGACTGAAAAAAGCTTGATGTCGCCCTTTGAGGATGTACCAAGCACTGATCCCACCAATTAGGAATAGAGAAGTTTCGAGGGTTGCCAAAAACATATGAGCGACACTTTTGACCATAAATGGGTTCAAAATCGCCTGAAAATAATCGCTGACGACGAACTTACCATTGACCATTTCGCCGCCTGCTGGGGTTTGGAGCCAGGAATTGGCCGAGACAATCCAAAAGATCGAGAGATTGGCACCAAAAGCCACCATGATGGTGGCGAAGTAGTGAATTACAGGTGCGACTCGTCCCCAGCCAAACATCATAATCCCTAAAAAGCCAGCTTCGAGCATAAACGCCATCGAAGCTTCAAAACCCAACACGCTGCCAAAAAAATCGCCGACAGCTTCGGAAAAAGGCCCCCAATTGGTACCGAACTGAAACTCTAACGGTAGCCCCGTTGCGACCCCAATTCCAAAGTTCAAGAGAAATAGCTGCGACCAAAACCGGATATGATAATAATATTCTGGCTTGCGGGTTTTGATCCACAGTCCCTCGACGATGACTAGGTAGATGGACATCCCAGTCGTCAGAACTGGCCACAGCATGTGGAAAATTGCTGTCAGTGCAAACTGCATTCGCGAGAGGGCGACGGTATTTGAGAAAATATCCATGTCTGACCTGTTGATTGATTTTTATTTTTAGCTAACTTAGTTTTAATGATAGACAATTTCACTGCTAGTTCGCGCAGATTCGACTTGTCTATGGGAAACAACTAATTTATCTATCTTTTGACAGAGTAAGTAATCTATCTTTAGGTAGTGGTAATTAGTCAATGCAGGTTGATACGATGGATCTGTACTAATTATTGGCTTCACTAATCATGATTAACTTAATTAATGCGGTAACAAACGCAGTCCGATCTGTTAAAATAAAGTCGTTTTATCGAGCTGTGCTAAGTTTTTTGGCGATCGCACTTTTAGTTACGACTACCGCCTGCAATGCTTCTGAAGTAACTGCTAAAGCAAATTTGGACAATCCACCTTCTGGCAAGATTACTGAGCTGTACAAGCCAATTACGCCGGAGGTTGGTGGGATGAATAACTATAGTGATGTCGATCCGCGTGTCGATACTTCTAAAGTAGATGCCAAGGCCGATCGACTGATAAAACAAGCTAAGGATTTGGAGCGAAAAGACACCAATCCATTGGAGCAAATTAAGCAGGAATTCGATCGCAAAGGAATTCGATCGAGAGCTGAAGATACTGCCGAGCGTGTCAATCAATCGGCGCAAGAAACCGCTGAGGGCATCTCAGAAGGTACTCGCAAGGGATTTGCAAATGTCAAGGAAAATGCTAAGTCATTTAAGAATGATGTAGAATCAGCCGCTGGCGATCTGGGAGAAAAAGTACGTGACAAATCCGACGACATTAAAGATAGTATTCGGAAAGCATCCTAATCTAATCATTGTGACTATTTGAGTATCCTTCATCCTTTAATCTAAAATGTTTCTTCAAAATAAAAGTTCAGCCACCCTCATTAAAATTGAAGATCTGGAAACTCTATTCAATCCGCTCAAAGATGAGATCGAAGGAAGAATTCAAGAAGGTGAAGAAGAGCAAGATCCCGAATCTTTTGCCAAGCAAGATCTAACCTTTGCCTCTGGCGAGGATCTACCCCGCTGCTGGCTCGATCCAAATTATCGAAGTAATTAATAATTAAATGAATTGAGAATTGAGAATTGAGAATTGAGAATTGAGAATTGCGGATGCATTTACCGCACGGGTTCCCCGTCGGTAAAAATGCACCAAGCAGAGAATTGGGTTTTTAGGATGGGGATTTAAACCCCTGCTCTTTGTTAATAATTAGTTAACAGTATAGCGCACCAAGCAGGGATAGCTCTTGCAGCAACGCCAAGGATCCATGCCTTTTGAGAGATGAATTGTGGTTGTGTTTATTGTTAGCATAGACTGCGAGAAGATAATTAATTAGATCTACACGCGATATTTTTCGCAGGAGATAACCATGAGAGAATTTATTTTCAGATCGATCGATAAGATCGCTTGTTTAATCAAAGAATTGGATTTGGCTCGATCTTTAGCTGTTGTTGTCCTCGGTTTGCTGATCTTAACCACTAATGTCGATCCGAGTCTGAGCAAGCAAGATGCAATCGACAAAATCGACAAGATGCTTGAGCAGGATCGCGATCCAAACCGCCCAAAAACAACTGCCCAATGGCAACAACAGGCTCGCGAAACAAAAGATAAACCTGGTGAAAAACTAAAAAGAATTGGCGAACAATCCACAGATGCAGTCAAAGAATTTGGCTCGATGTATCCAGAAGTAGCTAAAAATAGTGCTGAGGAGCTAAAAAAAGAATTGAAAAAATAGCATGGCAAATAATATAGATTCTAACTATGGATTCACTTTTCCATAGTTAGGTTGGCGATCGGCCTCATTTCATGACGTTACATTCAATCTGCAATTTATCACACTGAGGAGGGCTTTGTTTGAATGAGATTTCTGGAATTATGCGGAATCGAATTCGTAAACAAAGCCATCTACAGACCCCTGAACCCTGTCATTCAAACTAAGGAAATTATGTCCCAACTTAAAGCAGTAATTTTTGGAGCGATCGGCACGATCGCCGAAACATCCGACATTCAGCGTCAGGCATTCAATCTGGCATTTGCTGAAGCCGGACTTGAATGGAACTGGAGTGCCCAAACCTACAGCGAGCTGCTCAAAATCAATGGCGGTCAAAATCGGCTCCGTGCCTATCGCGATACCGTTGCCACTACTCCGCTAGAAAATGACCTTAGCGATGTCCAGATCGCCGCACTCCACCAAGCCAAGACAAAACACTATGTTGCTTTGCTAAAAAACACTCGCCTACATCCGCGCACGGGTGTGGTCGAACTGAGTAAAGCGTGTAGGCAGGCAGGAAGTCAGGTGGCATTTTGCACATCGACATCGAGCGAGAATGTGGCGGCGATCGGTGCGGCATTACCTGGCTTATTACCATTTAACCAATTTGTAACGATTGTGACTAGCGACAAGATCGGGCGACCAAAACCAGCCCCAGACGCATATCTCTATTGCCTCCAGCAGCTCGGTTTAACTGCTGACGAAGTTATTGCGATCGAAGATACTCCAGTCAGTCTCACCGCCGCCAAAACCGCTGGCATTACGACGATCGCCACCCCTGGCGCAACCACCTTCAACCAAAATTTTGATGCTGCCGATCTGGTTGTTCCAGATTTGACAGGCATCACCATCGACCTGTTGTCAGAGCTGCTTCAGGAGCGGCAAGGCGCACAGCTCGATCGATCGCGCTGATAGTTAGGACACAGCGACTACCCTACGGGAACGCTTCGCGTTGGCGGAGCTTGCGCCTTGCGCTTACAGTCGCTGGCTAACCGTTGGCTCGTGGTTGAAGATCCACAGCAAAAATAGTTACCAGCAAACAGAACATGAATTTCCGTACACTTTTACCATTTGGTATCGAAGCTGATGGGATGAGCATCACCGATCTCCAAAATCAACAGATTGTAGCGATCGAACAGACACTTGCAAACAATGGATTTATCGTCTTCCCCAACCAGTCAGCTAGCGATGCTGATTTTGTGGCTTTTCTGTCTCGATTGGGAGCATTGACCTTTACCATCGGGGAAATACCTGTATCACATCAACCCGATCTCAATATCGTCAGTAATGTTGGTCGCACTCGACCACCTAGAAGCGTCTTTCACACAGATACTAGCTATGTTGCCAGACCGCCTGCCTTTACTGGCTTACGGGCAGTGAATATCCCTGTGCCAGATGGTGGTACATTCTTCTTTTCAGACCAATATCGTGCATACGAAACATTACCTAGCTCTGTCAAAGAGCAACTCGCGGACGCTCAGGTACTTCATGTCGTGTCGGGTCTGACTTTGGCCGCAGATGTCGAAAGCCAATGCTGGCATCCCTTATTCAAGCGACATCCGATTTCAGGTCGTCTAGCACTATTTTTATCGACACCAGAACGTTGTCAGGCAATCTCCGGCATCGCCCCCGCAGTCGCTAGGCGGATCGTTCGATCGCTCTACCAGCATTCAATTCGTCACTATCGGCTGTACTGTCATCAGTGGGCACCAAATGACATTTTGGTCTGGGACAATCGGTGTACACTCCATCGAGCCGACCTAGCTCAATTTAGCGGCAATTGGGCAACATCCCCGCTACGCGATCGAGTACTGCATCGCGGTTTGGTGGTTGACGAAGCCGTCTAGCGATTTTTCGATCGGCTGGAATCAGATCCCTCACATCTTGAACCAGTATAAAAATATTAGTAATTAGCGCAGATCCAGGGCGGGCACAACACCACGCCCCTACCCAATTAATCTGTAGGGGCGTGGCCTTGTGCCCGCCCTAGACTGTTGC
>JANMEL010000038.1:0-3282 GCA_031376885.1 Chamaesiphon sp. OTE_70b_metabat_96
GATCTGGGGGTTCTGACCCCCAGACCCCCCATTGGGTGGGGGAGTGTCCCCCCCCCAAACCCCCCCTCAAAGGGTCTGGTTTGAGACGGTGGAGTGGGCTTACGGCAGATTTGTTGGTGTGTGAGATGCGGATGTTGTTGAGAGAATCGCAAAATCCGTCTCAGGAAAACTTGTGTATACACGGTAGCTTGCCAAGTGGTAGCAATAAAATATCGATCGAGAAAAGATATGGACTAATTGATGAAATTTGGTATAGTTGATTCCATTCAATGAGATCCGATCGTCTCAAGTTGGCGATCGATGAAAGTCTGACCCGATTGGATTTGGGTCGTTTTACAGGGTATTCTCAGAATAAGTGGAAATAGATCTGTGAATTTTTGACGGCTTTCAAGTCGAACAGCCTCAAAATGCTTAATGTAGGTTGTTTCGATCCTGGCAAGAGACAATTTTCGATCTGATGACGTGTGCTAGTGCTATCTGCTGTATTTGGTTTGGGAGAAAATGTTATGGGTAATTCTATCGATTTTAGCGGTCGTCCGATTCACTTGCTCGGAATTGGGGGAATTGGCATGTCTGGACTTGCCTACGTGCTAGCTAGACGAGGTTTGCCAGTGTCTGGTTCCGATTTGCGATCGACAAATATTACCAAGCGGCTGGAAGCCGAAGGCGTACATATTTTCCTCCAGCAGGATGCTAGTAATTTGGACTTCTTCCAAGATCGCCCATCGGGGGAGCGGATCCCCCAAATTGTCTGTTCTACGGCAATTGGCAAGCAGAATAGCGAACTGGAGGCAGCTCTAGCTCTAGGCTGTGAGATATTTCATCGATCGGATGTCCTCGCCGCATTGGTTGGTGAATATGACACGATCGGGGTTGCTGGCACCCATGGCAAAACTACTACCAGCAGTGCGATCGGTTGCATGTTAGTATCGGCTGGAGTAGATCCGACGATCGTCGTTGGCGGTGAAGTTGCTGCCTGGGATGGCAACGCGAGAGTCGGAAAAAGTGAGTATTTCGTCACCGAACTCGATGAATCCGATGGCTCTCTAGTCAAGCACTCACCCAAGATCGGCGTAATTACCAATATCGAACTCGACCATCCCGACCATTACAAAAGTTTAGAGCAAGTCATCGATACATTTGCCACCTTTGCCAGCCAATGTGAGATTACCATCGGCTCGGCAGATTGTGACATCGTACGCGATCGCATCGATCCCACACTCACATATAGTACCAAACCCGATCGAGCTGCGGACTATACAGTTCGATCGGCTAATTACCATGCCCAAGGAACTACCGCCCAAGTGTATGAATTTGGTAAACTACTGGGCACATTAGAATTAGAGGTTTTGGGCGAACACAATTTGAGCAACGCTTTAGCGGCTGTTGCGGTAGGGCGCAAAATCGGGTTAGACTGGCAGGCGATCGCCACTGGTTTAGCCACATTCAATGGAGCCAAACGGAGGTTTGAACTTCGAGGATATCAAAACGATATTACGTTCATCGATGACTACGCTCACCACCCCAGTGAGATCTTAGTCACACTGAGCGCGGCACGTATCCGCGTCGGGGACGATCGCCGAGTGGTAGCAGTATTCCAACCCCATCGCTACACCAGAACACTAGAATTTCTGTCTGAGTTTGCCCAATCTTTCAAAGATGCCGACTTAGTAGTGATTACGGACATCTATAGTGCTGGTGAAGCCGATACCGGAATAGTTAGTGCCCAAAAACTAGTGGCGGAGATTGCTCACCACAATCCCAACGTCCATTACCAACCAACACTAGCGGCTGTATCTCAGTTCCTGACACAGAATCTCCAACCCAGTGATATCTGCTTGTGCCTCGGTGCGGGCAATCTCAACCAAATTATCCCTGAAGTTGTCGCCTTCTATCAAACTCCTGTTGCCGCAAAATAGTCGGAAATAGTCGGAAATAGTAACGGATGACTCATCATCGACTGGGCGATCGATGGTAAGTTCTAGGCAATTGAGCGATTGTCAATTTAAAGCAGTCATTCGATCGTCATCCCAACCAGTTGATTGACGGTTCTTGTTGAATACAATCTACTGCCTGGGTAGCCAAGAGCGATTTCATCCGGCGAGGGCGAGCCTTATCTCTCCCTCAAACAACTGCAACTTTTTAGCCCGATTTGAGTCAAACTACGTTACTTTTCAGATTTATGACGCTCTTCCAAGATTCCACCGCGACGACAGATACGAACAGCCTCGATACAACGACAACAACAGCAGCGGCTTCCAGCCTAGAACGGTGTAAAGTGCCAGATAATGCCAACATTCGCCAAGCAGTATCCTTGAGCAAATTTACCACTTGGAAAGTGGGCGGTTTAGCCCAATGGTATCTCGAACCACATACCATTACCGAAGCTCAAATCGGCATGTCTTGGGCCAAAGAATGCCATCTTCCCATCACAATCATTGGAGCTGGATCGAATCTACTGATTAGCGATCGAGGTTTGCCCGGATTAGTCATCTGTACCCGCCATTTACACCACGGCGAGACTCAGTTTGATACCGAGACAGGAATCATCACTGTAGATGCTGGCAAAATGGTCGGTAACGTGGCTTGGCTGGCAGCTAGGCGTGGTTGGAGTGGATTGGAATGGGCAGCGGGCATCCCAGGCACTGTAGGCGGTGCTGTGGTGATGAATGCTGGTGCCCACAACCACAGTATCGAAGAAATTTTGGTTGATACCCAAGTTCTGAATTTCGATGGCTCGATTTCAGTCATCGCCAACCAAGATTTGAACTATACCTACCGCACTTCCAATCTTCAGGGTGACTCTCGTCTAGTCATCGGTGCCACATTCCAACTCAAACAAGCTGAAGATCCCGAAGACATCAAAGCGCGCACCTTCCGCGACTTGGAAAAACGTCATAAAAAACAACCCTACGATAGACCTAGTTGCGGCAGTGTATTCCGCAATCCAGAGCCATTATACGCCGCTGCACTGATCCAAGACTTGGGACTCAAAGGCTACCGCATTGGTGATGCGGAAGTCTCTACCCTCCATTCCAACTTCATCATCAATCGCAAAGATGCCACTGCCAGTGACATTCATCAGTTGATTTACTATGTTCAAAGTCGAGTCAAAGAAGCCTCCGGCATCGAACTCGAACCAGAAGTGAAGATGTTGGGTGATTTTTCTTACTAGGCAATTCTAGAACGATCGGCTCCCCAACTTCTTGGAGAAGTCGGGGAACTTGAGTAATTCTAGAAAGTCCAGTTTCTGAGCGTTTTCAGTATATAGATTGGTGCAAA
>JANMEL010000066.1:0-5864 GCA_031376885.1 Chamaesiphon sp. OTE_70b_metabat_96
AGCTTGCTACTGATAGAAATAGAGAGTAAACGAGAGCTACTAGCCTCTCAGGGGATGGCATTGGAATTAGTCCCGATCCCAACTTAGTATATATGTATTTACGTAAAACATTAATACATATATATTGGTGCAAGATGTGAGGCAGCCAACTTTTGCATTAAGTTCGGCGGGGTAATTTTGCCATTAACACGGAATGCCCAACCTGACGGAATCACCATGTCTCGTGCTTGGTAATATTCATCCAGAAATTGATCTCGCACCTGACGACCATAACCATCATTAGTAAAATCTTCAATAGCTTCAACGGCAGATTCATCTTCAAAAACTTCTGCCCAAATTCGATTCCGTTTAGAAGCAATAAAAAATTCGATCGCTTCCTGGTCGGCTGAAGCGACAATTTTACTATTCAGAAATTCTAGACTTTTCTGTACTTTTATTTTTGGTAGTTCATCAGACTTATCGAAATTATCTTGAGAGTCACTTTCTGATTCAAAAGATATATTCAATGATGTATCAGTATCAGAAATCTTGATTTCATCATCAGCATTCAGGCTATATACTGAATTAATTGCAGAGTCAGCAGCTTGAGATTCTTTGCCTTCAAGCATATCTCGGAGCTTTTGTCCTGTTAACTTACCCTTGATAATATCTTTGACAATTTTGAGTCCTTCAGCATTTTTTGTATCTAAAACACCTGATTGCTCAAAAATTTTATATAATTCAGCCTGAGTTAGATTGGGAATATGAACTTCTAAACTAGCGACAAATTGACGAATAGCATCTATAGTCCAACCAGATGCACAACGAGCACAGCCACTATTACCTAACTTCCATGAACTTTTAGTAATACTTCCTATTCTAGTTCTCCATTCATATCCATCATCTGGACACTTAAACCAGGCTTCCTTTTGAGAACCATTAGTTACTTTATCAGGGAATATATTTATTTCGTCGTTTTTGTTGTAATCCCAATACTGAGCTATCCGCTCTGGATAATTTGAAATTAAAGAAGTAGCTTCTATTACAGTAAATCCTCGACAAGCTGGGCATCCACTATTTCCTTTTTGCCACGATCCTTTTGCCACTGAAGTGATTCTTGATACCCACTCATGTCCATCAATGGGACATTTGAAGAAAGCTTCTTTGCTCGATCCAATTGTCAACTTTGTAGGATCGAGTCCCAGTTCATTATTTGTTTCGTAAAGCCAGTATTTAGCAAGCTCATCAGGGAATTTGATTGCTATTGGCTCTCGACGTTTCCATTCACCACGCTTGCGTTCATCAGTACCATTGCAAATTCGACATCCTGCATTACCTTTAGACCACTGTTGCGAAATCGTGGAAGCAATACTTGATTGCCATTCGTTACCATCATGAGGACACTTGAACCATGCCTTCTTGTTGCTTGAGAGAGTTACTTTTTCTGGATCTAAGCTAATCTCTTTGTTTTTTTTATAGTCCCAGTATTGACTAATCATTTCAGCATAAACATCTATCAGAGAAGGCTGTTTTTCTGCTTTTTTCTTTTTACCTGCACACATTGGACAGCCACTAGTTCCACTTCTCCTCCAGCTTGTTACAATTTGATTTGGTTTTTGATCCCAAGAATGTCCTTCAGAACATTTAAACCATATAGAATGCTGTGTGCTTCCAGCAAGAATTTCTTCTGGTTTTAGATCTACATTTTTCTCACAATCCCACAATTCTGCAACTCTTTCTGGATAAAGTGCAGCCAAGCTTTTTGAGTAGAATTTCTTCTCAGCACTTTCCCTCTTCTCAATCTCTGCTAATGCTTTTGCCTCCTCTCGCTCTTTCAAATATAAGTAAAATGCTGGATTAATATCAAGAAGCTGTCGAACACGTTCTCTGCTTACTCCATATTTATCACCGATTTCTTGATAGGTTAATCCTTGCTTGTAAAGCTCTAATAACTGATCGCTCTTTTCAATCTTTGCCCGTCTAAGTTCGGCAAATCCAGATGACTCTTTTCTTTCTTTTTTCTTTGCCTCGTTTAATAAATTGATTTCCTCATCATATTTTCCTTGAAGAAATTCATAAACAGCCCGCCCCAAATCAGTAAGTGAAATCCGATCCTCCTCTATTTGAACAATGCCTTTGTTCTGAAACTTGAGAATCGCAAGTTTATCAGATTTAAAAACCCTAATTGGAATAGATGACTCAATCTCCAATAGTGATTCAATAATCGCCTTCTGATTTTTGCCAATTCCCTTAGCAGCTTCAATAATATCTGATAGATTTTCCATGTCTCAATGCAATCTGCGGTAAATCGCTACAATCCAGTTACAGACTCCATAATTAAGGATTCTCACTCAGATGTCAAGATTTGATAGTTGTAATCTTTGTTCTGTTTATCATATCTAGCAATGATATATATTTCAGCCATATCCTAGTTCAAATAACGAATCGCTCTAACCTTATAGTCAGTGCCTGGATTAATCATCAGGTCAGTCTCTGATTTTATTTGACTACCCAAAATCGGCAATAGACAGAACTGAAGGATCGATACTGGGATGTTGAAGTTACCAGCCGCGATCGATAGCAGGTTCCCAAACTCCCCACCAAACAGATTAGGTGCTTTGCCATTCTTCAGGTTCAAAGCATCATTAATGTTTTGGCTTAATTCTGGGTCTAATGCTTGTCCACTAGCTGAATGTCCATGTTTGGCATCCCAAGCCGCCAACACATTATCTACACCCTCAAACTGGCAAGATGGGGTAGGATGATCGCCCTCAGCCGATTTCCAAATCGTTTCAGCCTCATTATCCTCGATCGGCGGACAGCAACCAGCGACAAATCGATCGAACAATTCTCTTGCGCTGCCAGTATAGGGATGTCCTATCTCAACGAGGTAATTTTCAGTACCGATTAGTTGCACCCGCGTCGTTTCTGCCGCCCTCTCCGACACCACCTAATAATTCTCGATTAGATTTCTCAAGTGGAATCACACTCGATTCTGATTGTTTAGCCTTCGGTTTTGGTGTTTGTTTGGCTTGTACTTTGGGTATTTCGACTGGAATAGCAGATCTTAGAACGTCAAAGCTATAAACATGACCAGATCTTGAGATAATCGTCGATCGATCGCCTGTCTTTTGATGTTTGAATCCGGCTAGACGCATTACCCGTGAAGGGTTTTTATTTTTGAGATCGGCCTACCCCCCAAACATTCCCGCAGCTTGGAAGCGATCGCCTTGTACCTGTGCTTCGATCCTGGTGCCAAATCCTTCCCCTTTATCATCGCCGCCGCGTACTGCTCAAATAGAGCTACAGCGGTAATCTCAGTGGGATTAGAGCCAGTTTTACGGGGTTTGTACTTGAGTAGGGTGGTATCGAAATAACCTGCTCTGATATCCTTCTCGATCGCAGCCAGTTTCATCTTCGCGGCTGACTTACCGATGGGGTTATTGTGGTCTTTGAGACTGAAACTGTAAGACTTACCTTCATAGCTCCATCTGAGTAATAGGCTCTTACCGCGTTCTTCGATGTGCATAAAAACAGTGGGTGAAAAGGTGGGTGATAGACCAACCAAACCAGCCAAAACAGCACACTATTTCCTGTAAGTAGATACACAAAAGCGGCTGTTAGGACAAGTTTGTTTTCCTAAAAGCCTTACCAGAAGCCAATTACCAACCGAAGCCCTCAATGGGATTTGAACCCATGACCTCTTCATTACCAATGAAGGGTCATTAACGGCGGATAGTATATGGGGTAAAGCTTTTAGTCTTTAGTAAAAATCTGGGGGGGTCTATTGGGGGGTCTAGACCTCCATTTCATCTGTTTATTCCAACTTTGAGGATGTTTCGATTAAAGCTCCAGTTTCTCGATCTCAACCATCGAAATATAGAGTTTCATCGGATCGTCAGGAAACTCAATGAAACCGTAATCTCTATAGAAGCTTGCCGCGCCTTGACTGATGGCATCAACCACCATCACCACCGCCGCTAGTTGAGTTGACAATTGAAGACATCGCTTCATCGCATCGAGTAATAAGAATCCGCCATACCCCTTTCCCTGATACCCTGAGTCTACAGCCAATCGTCCGAGTAGAATCGCTGGTAATAGCGGGTATCTGGGTAACTTCTTGGCTATTGATTCCTCAAGTTCGGTTGAAGCGATCGAGTAAGAAGACAGGCAATAGTACCCCAATACTTGACGTTTTGGTAAGTCAGTCAGTACATAAGGTGTAGATACCCGCTTCTTTAATTCCTGAGATGCCCTAGTCTTGATGTAATCATCCAAACTATCGACCCCGCAGGTAAACAACGATCGGTCGTGCTTCTTACTATCGAGTAAGTCAATACTAAGAGACATTGCCGAATTCCTGCTTATACCGAATAGCCGCGTCTTTTAGTTTCTGGTTTGGCTCCTTTGGGTTAAGAATAGCCTCAGCAAAAGCTCTACTACCCTCCGCACTGAGTTTTAAGACGCTATGATTTGCGATCGTATTATCAGCCGCTTCCCTCGCGCTTTTGACCAGAAACTCACACAGAGTAATATTTTCAATATCCGCCGCCGTCTGAAACTTAGCTTTCAACTCTGGTGCTATTCTTGCCTCTATTCTTGCTGTGTGTACCATGATTTTTATTGTGAACTACTGATAGTGTATTCGGATATTTACCGAATTGTCAATGATAACAGTCTTAAAGGTTATGGCGGCTCTAGTTCTCAACTCGCACGAACGATCGACCAGCGACTTTAACAGCCCACTCGCCTAAGCTCTGTTCTTTGGCTGCTATAAGCCCATCTTCTATCTGTTTGGTACGAATGCCTGTGTTGTCCTTCTCCTGAGCCTCAGAAGCCGTTAGAGCCTCGATTTCAACCATCTTGAAGAACTCAACCCATGTTTTAGTACCTGGATCTTTGTCTGTGGTGGGGTGACTGTGGAGATCGATCTAGCCTCTAATTCTTCAAACCTCTCTCTGGTATATGTTTCTAGTTCGGCAATGGAATTAGTAATGGGTTCGATCGCTAGTCCTCTATAGGTTTTAACTATTTGTCCCACATCACTAACACCTATAGAGGGTTTAATTAATTCATCTAACCCTAAGTTACCTATAGAGGACTTAAATATATCCTCAACATCCGCTCTTGACGATGATATGTGTGGGGGGTGTGAGTACCTATATGATGATTCAGTAAGTAAGTATCTAAATAGGTTTAATTAATTCCTCTATATCTAGTTCTGAATTAACTATATTAGGCGGGTTCGGAGATATCCCCACTGACACCTCGAATAGTCTATTGTTTTAGATATTTTCAGCATATATATATCTCTCTCTACCTATAAAAAATCACGACTACCAATAAAAGTAAATCGTGATGTTGCTGAATATTTAATTTAAAATTTAATCTACATCTTCATTTATCGAACCTTCTGGGATAACTGACGACTCACCTCTTGGTTGACAGTATTTAGACTCTGCTGAATAGATCTAAAGTTGTTTTGAAAGATAGTTCTACCAGCAGTCGCGCCATTAGCCATCATACTTACTTGCTGTAGTTGGTTTCCCATTTGAATGAGCTGAGATTGAATGTTAGCCAAATAGTTTGCTTCTTGTTGGGTCATTTGTTTTGGTATGAAATTACTAATCTACCCTAATTATAACGCTTTCATCTTTCCAACGACAATAAATGGTCTGTCTCAATCACTTTTGTACATCTTTTAAATTATTGCTAACGTTTAAGTCTAAATACTTATATAGAGTAGTTCTACCGACGTGCATTATCGAACATATCTGTTTTATAGAATGATTCTTTTCTTCATATAGCTTGACCGCTAAGGCTCTTTTATTAGCATCCAAAGCTTTTGGTCTACCGCCTGTTTTCCCACGCGCTCTAGCTGCTAC
>JANMEL010000080.1:0-1591 GCA_031376885.1 Chamaesiphon sp. OTE_70b_metabat_96
TGATCGACGAGCTTCAGCTCAAAATCGGTCGTCCGCCAGGATTGGCGGTCTTAATGGTCGGAAATAACCCCGCTAGTGCTGCATATGTGAGCGGGAAGGAGAAAGCTTGCCTCAAAGTTGGTATTCGATCGTTCGGGCAGCATTTCACCGCTGATGTGAGTCAAGCCGAACTCGTCGCCGAAATCCATAAACTCAATGCCGACGATCGAGTTGATGGTATCCTAGTCCAACTACCGCTACCCGATGGCTTTGATTCTGTCGCGCTGCTCCACGAAATCGCCCCACATAAGGATGCAGATGGACTACACGCGCTCAATTTGGGTCATTTAGTACGGGGAGAACCTGGATTGCGGAGCTGTACCCCAGCAGGCGTAATGCGGCTATTATCCGAGTATCAACTAGACATCGCTGGTAAACATGCGGTGGTAGTAGGCAGAAGTATTTTGGTCGGCAAACCGATCGCATTAATGTTATTAGAAGCTAATGCTACCGTAACGATCGCCCATTCCCGCACCCCCAATCTCGCCGATGTCTGTCGGAGTGCGGATATTCTCATCGCCGCCGTCGGCAAAACTGAGATGATTACGGCGGAGATGGTCAAACCAGGTGCTGTAGTAATTGATGTCGGGATCAATCGGATTCATGATGAGAATACTGGTAAATCTCGTCTAGTTGGGGATGTAGATTTTGAGGGGGTGAAAGATATTGCTAGTTGGATTACGCCTGTTCCTGGTGGTGTGGGGGCGATGACAGTGACGATGCTGTTAGCGAATACTGTTTGGAGCTATGCCAATCAAAATCAGGAAGATTAAGTAGATCGCCAAATTGCTCGCGATCGATGAGGCTGTAGGCTGTCGATCGTCACTAAACCACTTTATAGGTCAATTCGGCAAAGCCGAGGCTACGCCAACGAACCACCCACCCCATTCGTCAAGGGCGATCGATTCTCTCGATCCAGAGGCTACACCAACAAATCAAACCCTACCAGAAAGACAATAAAATTACGATCTAATAAAGTTAGTGATGCCAATGAGAGTAAAAGTCTGTGAACAAAAAACACTTAAACCCATTCCAGAGAGGGCTTACGCTCAGTCCGTACACAATCTTGAAGATAAAGATTAATGAGATTTTGGTAGGGAATTCCTGTTTGTTCGGATAATTTCTGGAAATAGTCCACGACATTTTCTTCCAAATTAATGCTTACCTGTTTTTTTAATTTCTTCAGATAAGGATTGGGAACAGATTGTGAAAAGTCATATTCATCTCTCATGTCAAATAACCTTTATATTCTTTTTGTTCTGTTTTGGTCGCTCTACGAGCAGAAATAATCCGAATAGATTCATCATTCTCCCGATAAACATGACACACCACTATTAACTTAAAGGATTCACTCATCCCCAATAAGATATAGCGATCTTCATCCTGTGAGTGGTCTGGATCGTAAGAAGTACGGCTCTCCCGCTGGTATGGTGATAAGCATTGCTTATTGAAATAATTGGAGCGGAGCGGAAATTATTTTAATAAGCAAGCTAATAACTTCTGTTTCATCAGATCGAAATTTTTAAACCCATAGCTCTGACGAATAATTAAT
>JANMEL010000165.1:0-12772 GCA_031376885.1 Chamaesiphon sp. OTE_70b_metabat_96
ATTGCCAATACCGCCGTTGAGACTATCATTACCCGCGCCACTATTGAGCACATCATTACCAGCACCACCAACGAGAATATCATCACCGTTGTAGCTTAGTAACGTGTTGTTGAGAATATCACCAGTCAGAGTGCTAGAAGCGGTGAGGGAACCTTGAAGATTTTCAATCCCGCTCAAGGTATCCCCTGCGGCATCGCCAGTATTGTTGGCGGCATTCGTCAAGTCAACAGTAACAGCAGTCGTAGCGGCATAATAACTAGCTAAGTCAATCCCATCCCCACCGTCGAGAAGATCGTTACCTGCACCCCCAGAGAGAACATCGTTACCTTCCCCAGCGATGAGAATATCATTCCCTGCACCGCCAGAGAGGTTATCATTGCCAATACCGCCGTTGAGACTATCATTACCCGCGCCACTATTGAGCACATCATTACCAGCACCACCAACGAGAATATCATCACCGTTGTAGCTTAGTAACGTGTTGTTGAGAATATCACCAATCAGATTGCTAGAAGCGGTGAGGGAACCTTGAAGATTTTCAATCCCCACTAAGGTATCCCCTGCGGCATCTCCAGTATTGTTGGCAGCATTCGTCAAGTCAACGGTAATAGCAGTAGTGGAGGAATAATAATTAGCGTAGTCAATCCCAACCCCACCGTCGAGACTATCACGACCAGCACCACCAGTGAGAATATCATTACCTTCGCCACCAATGAGAGTGTCATTTCCATCACCGCCAGTGAGGTTATCATTCCCAACCTCACCGTCGAGACTATCGTTACCCGCGCCACTATTGAGCACATCATTACCGACTCCACCAAGGAGAGTATCATCACCGTTGTAGCTCAATAAAGTGTTATTGAGACTATCGCCAGTCAGATTGCTAGAAGCGGTGAGGGAACCTTGAAGATTTTCAATCTCCACTAAGGTATCGCCTGCGGCATCGCCACTATTGTTGGCAGCATTCGTCAAGTCAACGGTGATAGGAGTAGTGGAGGAATAATAACTAGCTAAGTCAATCCCAACCCCACCGTCAAGACTATCATTGCCAGCACCGCCAGTGAGGTTATCATTACCTTCGCCAGCAATGAGAGTATCATTTCCATCACCGCCAGTGAGGTTGTCATTCCCAATTCCACTGTCAAGACTATCACTACCAGCACCGCCAGTGAGGTTGTCATTACCTTCGCCAGCAATGAGAGTATCATTACCATCACCGCCAGTGAGGTTGTCATGCCCAATCCCACCGTCGAGAAAATCATTACCCGCACCACCAGTGAGGTTGTCATTCCCAATTCCACCGTCAAGACTATCACTACCAGCACCGCCAGTGAGGTTGTCATTACCTTCCCCAACGATGAGAATATCATTTCCATCACCGCCAGTGAGAATATTGTTCCCAGCCCCACCGTAGAGAATATCATTACCTTCCCCACCAATGAGAATATCATTACCTTCGCCAGCGATGAGAATATCATTTCCCGCGCCACTATTGAGCACATCATTACCACCACCACCAGCGAGAGTATCGTCACCGTTGTAGCTCAGTAAAGTGTTGTTGAGACTATCACCAATCAGATTGCTAGAAGCGGTGAGGGAACCTTGAAGATTTTCAATCCCCAATAATGTATCCCCTGCGGCATCGCCACTATTTTCAAGATTATTCAAGTCAGCAGTCAGAGCAGTAGTGGAGGAATAATAACTAGCCAAGTCAATTCCATCCTCGCCGTGGAGAAAATCATTACCTGCACCGCCAGTGAGGATATTGTTCCCACTGTTGCCAAAGATGAAGTTATTTTCAGTGTTACCTGTGCCGTTGATATTGGCTGCGCCTGTGAGGAAGAGGTTTTCGACGTTAGCACTTAGAGTGTAATTAACAGAGGATTCGATGCTATCCATCCCTTCATCCGCAGCCTCAGTGACAACATCGAGAGTGCTATCGATAATGTAGATGTCATTTCCCTGAGCACCAATCAGAGTATCGTTACCAGTGCTACCATCAAGGATATTTCTACCGTAGTTGCCAGTAATGCGATTGTTTAAGCTGTTACCTGTAGCATTAATATTGACATTGCTTCCAAAGAAACTATTCAGGGTGAGGTTTTCAACGTTGTTTTCAGTTAGGGAGTAGCTGACGGAGGATTCGATGGTATCGATACCTTCACCCACAGATTCGACGATGATATCACCGTAACCATAGACAAAGTATGTGTCATTGCCCTCACCCCCAATGAGAGTATCGTTACTAAAGGGGAATTGAAAACTGTCACCAATTAGAGTATCGTTGCCAATTCCACCATCGAGGATGTTGTTACCAGTGTTGCCAGTAATGATGTTGTCTAAATTGTTGCCTGTACCGTTGATATTATCTCCAGAGTAATTCTGATTCAAAGTGAGGTTTTCAACGTTGTCAGATAGGGAGTAGCTGACGGAGGATTCGATCGTATCAATACCTTCATTGAGAGATTCGATCGCAACATCGCTTGTACTATCAACAATGTATGTGTCATTACCAGCACCACCAATCATCGTATCGGAACCACTATTGATAAAATAACCCCCGCCACCATCAAGGATGTTGTTAGCACTGTTGCCAGTGATGATGTTATTATTTGCGTTGCCTGTACCGTTGATATGATCTGTGCCTGTGAGGGTGAGGTTTTCGACTAGATCGGGTAGAGTTTCGGGGTCATTGCTACTGAAGGTATCGGTGATGGTGATGGTGGCTGTATTATCGACGATCGTCCCGTTAATAGGCGTACTCAGAGCGATCTCAAAGGTTTTATCTAGTTCATTGAGGTTATCATCAAGGATGGCTACGGCGATCGTTTTGGATGTTTCACCCACAGCAAAGGTTACTGTACCAGTGGTGGCGGTGTAGTCAGTTCCAGCCATTGCGGTACCGTCAACAGTGGTGTAGTTAACACTGACAGATTGACTGCTGGCTTGAGATAGAGATATAGTGACTAAAGATTGAGTTGGATCGCCATCAATCCCTTCAACAATGGTGATATCAGCAATGGAAATAAGACTATCTTCAATAACAATAAAGTCACTTGGTGATAGAGTCATTCCAGTAGGTAAGATGGCAAATTGCCCCCCATTAGTACCAGATCCAGGGGTTGCGCCATCAGCATTGTAAAATAAACCCCCGCTAGCACGACTGTAGATAATTGCGGCTGTTTGAGCAGCTACTAAAGTGTCATTAGCGACGGAAATAAAATTAGTACCAATACTTGCACCAGCAGCAGTAGTAATCGCACTAAAAGTAGCTTTGTGCAATTTGATTTTATCTGTATTTGCTACAAAGTTGATGATGGTATCTATGCCGATACTAGCTACACTGCTGAAACCTACGCCACCAAATCCAACAATATCGTTTCCTGCACCTGAATCTATCCGATCGTCGCCAGCACCGCCATCGATCGTATCATTGCCAGTACCTGACTCTATTCGATCGTTACCAGTAGAACCTTTGATAATGTCATTTCCAGCTCCACTAAATATTAAGTTGTTAAAGAAATCGTCTTTACCAACAGCCGTATTCGCAGAAAGATCGATATCATCATCACCAGAGCCAGTCAAGACGAACATTCCTTCAATATTTTTGAAAGTAGTGCCATCATTGAAGCCGCCAGTAATCACCCCCTCGGTAGCTGTGGTGTAAGAGATCGTCGTATTGGCTGTATCTAATGAGTTCCCAATTATGAGAGAGTCATCGCCAGTACCGCCATCGATCGTATCATTGCCCCTACCTGAATATATCTCATCATTACCAGCACCGCTTTTGATAATGTCATTTCCAGCTCCTGAATCTATCCGATCGTCACCAGCACCACCATCGATCGTATTATTGCCAGTACCTGAATCTATATAATCATTACCAGCACCACTTTTGATAATGTCATTTCCAGCTCCACTAGATATTAAGTTGTTAAATAAATAGACGTTACTAGCAGTCGTAGTCCCAGAAATATCGATATCATCATCACCAGAGCCAGTATTGATGCTCATTCTTTCAATATTTTTGAAAGTAGTACCATGATTGGAGCCGCCAGTAATCACTCCATTGATAGCTGTGGTGTAATAGATAGTCGTATTGGCTGTATCTAATGAGTTGTCAATTGTGAGATAATCATTACCAGCACCACCATCGATCGTATCATTGCCAGTACCTGACTCTATATCATCATTACCATCCAAGCCGGAAATACGATCGTTCCCTGGTGTTCCAACGATAAAGTCATCGTCTGGTGTACCGATTAAATTATTTGAACTCATACACCACATTAATTAATTTGATACCTAATCGTAGGTAATAAATCTCTAAATATGGCTCAGTGCGAACACCTAATTATTAAAAGGCTATTAATTTCAAAATTGTGTATTTGTACTGATGGAACTTTATTTACTATAAGTTAACATATCTCGATCGCCCTGGCGAATACTATAAATGAATTAATAATTGGGCTATTAGGATGGGAACTTAGACCCCAACATAATAATCCAATTATCAATTATCAATTAATTCAAGATCCAGCTAGAGCAGGCTTGTGGAGATGTAGGTCTTGTTTGCCAGTTTCGCGGGCGATAATTTTGCGAAATTCATCACCGTCAATTGTCTCGTGTTCGAGTAACAAATCTGTCAATAAATCGACCAACTCGCGATGTTCTTGGAGAATTTTCACAGCGGTTTGATGACCAGCTTGAACTAATTCGCGGATTTGACGATCGATTTTTGCGGCAACTTCTTCAGAATAATCACCCTGATTGGAGCCGAGGGAAAGTTGACCCAAACTAGACATCCCAAATTGAGTTACCATATTCCGCGCTGTGCGAGTCACTGCTTCAATATCACCACTAGCACCACTAGTAACTTCTGCATCACCAAAAATTACTTCCTCAGCGGCTCTACCCCCCATCGTCATGGCAATATCGATCAAAAATTCGGCCCGAGACACCATGCCTACCTCTTCTTTGGGCAGATACCAGGCAGAACCGAGGGATTGACCACGAGGCAGGATTGTGACCTTCTGGAGGGGGTTGTGATTGAGGATTGTTGCGACTAGAGCGTGCCCGATTTCGTGATAAGCAACGAGTCGGCGATATTTGCCGTCGGCGAGGGAACGACCTTCCATTCCGGCGACAACCCGATCGATCGCGTCGTTGATTTCTGCCATGGTAATGGCTTCTTTCCGTCGGCGAGCGGTAAAAATTGCGGCTTCATTCATCAAGTTTGCCAAATCTGCACCTGTAAAGCCAGGTGTGCGACGGGCAATAACTTCAAGATCGACTTGAGGATCGACTTTTTTGTCGCGGGAATGAACCTTGAGAATTGCCAATCTGCCTTTGAGATCGGGGGGGTCTACCTGTACTTGCCGATCGAATCGTCCAGGGCGTAGTAGTGCTGTATCTAGAACATCGGGGCGGTTGGTGGCCGCAATCACGATTACGCCGTTATTGCCCTCAAATCCATCCATCTCGGTCAACAATTGGTTGAGAGTCTGTTCGCGCTCATCGCTGCCGCCACCGATGCCTACGCCCCGCTGACGGCCCACTGCGTCGATTTCATCGATGAAGACTAGACAGGGTGCATTCTCTTTGGCTTTTTTGAATAAATCGCGAACGCGGGAGGCACCCACCCCGACAAACATTTCCACAAATTCCGAACCAGAAATACTAAAAAATGGTACGCCTGCTTCTCCGGCGATCGCTTTAGCCATCAGGGTTTTACCCGTTCCTGGGGCACCCACTAATAGTACTCCTTTGGGGATTTTGGCACCAACAGAAGTAAATCGCTCTGGCTCTTGGAGGAAAGTCACGACTTCTTGAAGTTCTTCTTTGGCTTCTTCGATGCCAGCCACATCATCGAACATCACGCCCGTTTTTGCCTGCATCTGAAACCGAGCGCGGGATTTACCAAAACTCAAGGCTTGCCCAGAAGACGCACTCGATCGACGAATGATGGCAGATAAGAGGGTGACGACAAAGACGATCAGTAGTAAGTTACCCAAGATCGCGAAAATCGCATTTTTATCAGTCGATCTTTGGACGCTGAGTTCGACTCCTTTGGTATTGAGCCGACTGTACAGCTCTGAATTGTCATCCAACAACACCACTTCTTTGGTGGTAGTCTTAGTTGGGGTGGCGGGATCGGTTAAGATCGCCTTGGCTTGTTTGGTGACTGGATCTAGTTCTACTTTTGTGACTACTCCTTTATCAATTGCTTTGAACAATTCTCCATAACTGAGGGTTTTTGAGTCATTTTGCGCTAAAACTGGGCTACCCGAGACAACACCCAAAACGATCGGCAATCCAACCGCTAATTGCCATAATGACTTGGAAAATAGCTTTGATTTGACTGGTGAACTGTTTCGCATACTTGCAGGGGTGGTGGGTGTGGTGGGGTTGGCGGTAGAGAATCGGCTCAGATCGTCAAAATCTAGTTCGCACATATAGCAGGGGTCAGGGGTGAGGGGACAGGGGTCAGGGGTCAGGTTGGGAAAGCTGATGCACTGATGGTTTGTTGGCGTAGCCGCCGCCTTGCGGAAGCATCTACATCTGTCCTAACCGCCCTGGCGGTTGCTATATCGGCTCACTTACTATTATTGCCAAATCTGATTGGGTAATCAACATTGGAGCGTTAAGTGGTAGGATTTGGAGTTCAAAGTCGGATTATTTTACCTGACCTTTTGGCTCTATTTTTACACTGGGAGCTTTGGCTAGAGGGGAGATTTGCTTGACTTCGGTATTGAGTTTGACAAAGTATAGTTCGATATTGAGATCTGGATATCGATCGCGAATTGCCCAATAAGCTCGACTCAGGTACTCTGTATGGGTGGTGAGTTCGAGTTCGGGACTTTTGGCTAGATTGGGGTCGATTTTGTACTCATACACAGAGCAGTCTTCATGATCGAGGATCATCACTTTTTTGATCTGGTGTAGTCGGTAGGAGATATCCAATTGATCCCAGAAGGCTTCCGCGTCATACTGATGAGGTAATCCGCTGAGGGCGAGTGAGGCTCCAGCTAGAGACACAAAGTCATATTGTCCGCCGAGATTTTGTAGTGATAGAAAATAACGTTCGGCTTCTAAAATCCGGTAGTCGATGCAACTGAGTACTAATGCTTTGGGAATTTTTTTTTCGGCTCTGGCGATCGCCGGATCGATCAGACTGGCTGTGGCTAACACTCCTGTTCCAATTAGATAACGGAGAAATTGACGGCGATTGGCGATTGGCGATGTTGTGAGATCGTCTCGTTGGGTTAGTGTCTCCTGTGGAGAATCGCATTGACAACACTGACAACTATCCGGCATGGTTGGTTCGCTCTAATTAAAAAAATAGTCCCTCAACCGCTGGATTGTTGCTATGATTGCAGCGATTCTGTTCGCGGCGAAAAGTCTGTACCAACATTCTAGCAAAAGCTGGCGATCGCGTAACCAGGTTATCCGGCCATTGCGACTCGATAAATATCATCGGGAGTAAGATGAGAGTGGACGATGCGACCATCTTTGAACCAGACAATTCGTTTGGTTTGTTTGGCCACATCTGGTTCGTGTGTCACCATGACAATGGTAATCCCCGTCTCGTTGAGTTCTGTAAAAATGTCCATTACTTCCTGTGTGGTGCGAGAATCTAGGGCACCTGTTGGCTCGTCAGCTAGGAGGACTCTGGGTTGATTGACGATTGCACGAGCGATGGCTACCCGCTGCTGCTGACCCCCTGAAAGTTGATTTGGGCGGTTGGCCATGCGCTTACTCAATCCCACCCGTTCTAGGGCAACTACGGCCCGTTCTTTGCGCTCGCTGCTACCTAGTCCGCCGTATACCATTGGTAACATGACATTTTCTAGAGCGGTGAGTTGGGCGAGAAGATGAAACTGTTGGAATACAAAGCCTAGTTTGCGATTGCGGGTTCTGGCTAACTCATCTTCAGGAACTGTAGATACATCTAATTTATCGAGATAGTAGTGTCCTTGACTTGGCCTGTCTAGACAACCAATAATATTCATGGCGGTAGATTTGCCCGAACCAGATGGCCCCATAATCGAGCAATATTCACCTTCATCGATCGTCAGGTTGACATTATCTAATGCTTTGACCAAGGTATCTTCGATTCCATAGGTTTTGTAGATATTTTCGAGTCGAATGATAATTGGTTTGATTGTTTCCATTTTGGATTTTAGATTTTGGATTTTGGATTATCCTGATATCACTTTATTCACTATCCCCTATCCCCTATCCCCTATTAAACACTTCTGAGTGCTTCGATCGGATCCAATCTTGCGGCTTGTCTGGCTGGAACTACGCCAAAGAATAAGCCGATGCCACCAGAAACACTGACTGCGAGAACGATCGCCGCAGGTGAAATAGCTGCTTTGAGCGGGGTCAGATTACTAATCAATAAAATACTCCCAACACCGATTACTGTACCAATAATTCCGCCCACAGTGGAAAGAATGATTGCTTCGATCGTAAACTGAGTCAGAATATCATTTTGAGTCGCACCGATCGCTTTGCGGAGGCCGATTTCTTGGGTACGTTCGGTTACAGATACCAGCATAATATTCATCACCCCAATCCCGCCTACCAACAGGGAAATTCCCGAAATTGCCGCTAATAATAGCGTCAAAGCTCCAGTAATTGTACCGACAATTTGAAGGGCATCTTTTTGATTGCGGACAGTAAAATCATCTTCGCCAACAATCTTATGTCTACGCCGTAATAAATTGGTGATTTGAAACTCGGCTGCATCCATACTTTCAGCATCTTTCGCAGCAACAGAAATCAATGATAGTCGAATGCCAAAAGGTGAAGTTCGCCCGATCACTCGTTTACTCATAGTGGTAATGGGGATGAAAATCGCATCATCTTGATTGCTACCAAAAGAAGAGCCTTTCCCTTCCATCAATCCAACCACCTCGAAACTGAGATTATTAATCCGAATCTGCTTGCCTAATGGATCGTTATTGCCAAATAGTCGTTGGGCAATATCTGTACCTACCATCGCCACCTGTTTATCATTTTTGACATCTAAAGCAGTAACAAATCTTCCTTTATCCACGGCAAAATTTCGCACATCGGGAAACTCTTTGGTGGTACCTTGAATAATCGAAGTAGTCGTAATATTTTGATAATTAACCACCAAAGAAGATTGCAAAATAGGCGCGACACCAGATACCGAAGGAACTTGACGAGCGATCGCTCTAGCATCACTTAAAACTAGTGTTGGCGGTACACCACCACTCCGAATATTCTGCGCTTTCGGACTACCTGGTAAAATAAATAATGTATTCGGCCCCAGATTTTTGAACTGATCTGCTGCTAGGATTTGAGTACCTTCACCGACCCCAATCATCGTAATCACCGAAGCATTGCCAATGATAATTCCTAACATCGTTAAACCACTCCGTAGCTTATTTGCTACGAGGGTTGTCGCTGCCATCGTTAAGCTTTCAATTAAATTCATTTTTTAGGGGATAGGGGATAGGGGTTAGGGGTTAGGGGGTAGGGGTTAGGGGTTAGGGTTTAAATTTGGATCTTAGTGGATAGGATTTAGGTGATGAATTTTAGATTCTGTGTTAGAAGATTAGGCGTGTTTTCCCTATCCCCTATTCTCTATTCCCTATCCCCTATTCCCTACTTATCATCTTTCATCATTTTATCTTTAAAACCTTTGGGAATATCAATAAAGACTTTTTCGCCAGATTTTAGACCTTCTAAGACTTGGATTTTGTCTTTAACTGTCGCTCCAACTTTGATCTCTTTAAATTTGGGTTCGTTATTTTCACCAGGAACATAAACACCCGTTTTACCGCGTTTGGAACTGATCGATACAGTGGGTACTGTGAGTGCGTTAGTTGTGCGAGCACCCGTAAAGATCCCATTGACATTCATGCCCGATTTGAGAACATCTTTGCCACTATCGATTTGGACTCTGACTTCAAAAGAAGTCACATTTTGCTCGATGACAGCTTCTGGGGCGACTAATCGAACTGTACCTTGAAAAGGTTTATCGCTAAAAGCATCAGCGGTAATTTCTACTTTTTGACCGACTTTAATTTTGCCGATGTCAACTTCAGGCACCTTAGTTTTGACTTCTAAATCCTTGGCGAGGGCGACGATCGAAGTAGATGTCGCCGACGAACTACTCGAAGCCGAAGTAGTTGGGGTGACAAAAGCCCCAATACTGGCATAACGTTGGGTAATCAAACCAGCAAAAGGAGCAACGACTAAGGAATCTTGAAATTGAGCCTGAGCCGATTGCACTTGAGCCTGTGCCACAGCTACCGCCGCTGTCAATTGGTCGATTTCTTCTGGGCGGCTACCATTTTTGGCTTGCTGGAGAGCCGATCGAGCTTGGTCAACTTGAGCTGATAAACTAGCGATATCTTCGCTGCGGCTACCGAGTTGAGACTGACGTAATGCTTGTTGAACCTCCGTCACCACAGCTAGACGCTGATTGATTTCTTGTTGGCTACTATTGCGAATTTGTTGGAGTTTTTGTTGGGTATCGAGGAGATTGGCGCGGGCTGTTTCGTAGTCTGCGGTCGATCGATCTAGTGTATCTTGGGAGATTGCGCCGTCTTTTTTGAGCGACAGGTTTCGAGAAATTTGAGCTTGCGCTAGCTTTAATTTGGCCGTAGCCGAAGCTACCTGGGCTGTAGCCTGCTCGATTTGTTGAGGGGCGATCGATCTCGATAGATTCAAATTAGCTTGTGCCTGGGCCAATTTTGCCCGCACCTGAGCCGTTTCTTCTGGGCGGCTGCCATTCTTGGCTTTATTGAGATTGGCGACAGCAACATCTAGTCTGGCTTGAGCTTGAGCGATTTCTTCTGGGCGGGTACCATTTTTGGCTTTATTGAGATTAGCTTGAGCCTGCTGGAGATTGGCTGTAGCCTGGGCTAATCCGGCTCTTACTTCCGCATTTTCCATCTGAGCGATCTTTTGCCCCTGCTCAACCCGATCTCCCTGCTCGACAAAGAGCTGGGCGACTTTCCCAGAGGTTTTCGGGCTGAGATTGGTAGTTTGGAAGGGAATAATCGTACCGCTGGCGGTAATCCGATCTGTGAGATCTTCAGACTTGGCCGCGACAGTGTAGCGATCGAGATCGATGGTGCTAGTTGGTTTAAACTGGTTTACAGCCACAGTACCCAATGCTACTACACCGATCGCCGCCGCAGCTACTCCGGCAATTAGAGGAATGGGTTGTTTGAGGTTATTTATTAGAGGGAATTGCATAGATACTCACGACTGACAAATTTTGGATCGAAACTCTCGTTGAGGCGTAGGCTTTATCCCTGCGCTGGCTATAATCGATCGTCTCCCGCTAACTCGCAGCGTGGGTAGAAGAGCACTGCCGACTATCAAAAAAATTGTTACTTTTATTTACATATAATTGTACCTGTTGACTGTTCCACATTGCTAGTGACCAAGGTAACGATTTTACCCATCGTCAAAGTGATACAATTTCGGGTAGACCTTTGCATCCGGCTCCAACACAGAGGCTAGTTGCGATGTTGATGGAGCTTTGTCTCAGGCAAAAGCAGCATCAAATCACCTTGACGGGATCGTTAAAACCCCGTCTAAGGGCACATTTTAATTCAAAACCCGACTAACATCTTAGCGATCGCTTTGAACAAATCTGTGTCTTGTGTTACGAGCTACGGATAGTCAGTTATCTATTATCTACCCAGCCCCAAATTTATTGTGCCCAAACGGATCTGTTTATTCCTCATCACTGCCTGCTTGAGTGTAGTGAGCTTGCCAACTGTGACACATAGTCAAGCTTTAGTACCTTATACCCTCAATCAAAGTCCCCAATCTCTGGAAGAAACTAGCAAAAGCTTATTGCGACAGGGTGTAGGATTAGTCCAATTTCAGCAATACGAACAGGCAATTCCTCGCGTCGCCTTAGCCACTCAGTTGAGTCCAAAAAATCATGAAGCGTGGTTTTTGTTGGGCACTTTGTATGTGCAGGTGCAAAAATACGATCGAGGGATTGAAGCACTTCAAACAGCAAAGGGTTTGAAACCTGAAGAGGCGGATGTGTTATTTACGCTAGGTTCGGCATATTTCCAAAAAGGTAACTATGCCAAGGCGATCGAAAGTCTCCAATCTGGACTAAAAATCAAGCCAGAAACTGTTAGCCCGATGTTCGATCTAGGCAATGCTTATTATAAATCGACTAGATATCCTGAAGCGATCGCGCAATATCAAAAAGCAGTAAAAAAAGATCCCAAATTTTGGCCCGCAATCAATAATATCGGCTTAGTTCATTACGAATCAGGCGATATCAAAGCTGCGGTCGAAAATTGGGAAAGAGCAATCTCGATCGACCCCAAAGCCGCAGAACCAATGCTGGCGATCGCTACCGCTTTATTTATTCAAGGCAAACAAACGGAAGCCTACACTACCGCCGAAAATGCAATTTCTCTGGATAGTCGTTATGCGAATATTCCATATCTCAAAGAGAATTTATGGGGCGACAAACTGATCGAAGATACCCGTAAATTAATTCAAACTCCTAGAATTAGGGCCTTTATTACTAAGACTCCAGTTAAGGGTTAAGGGAGAGGGGGTGAGGGGGAGAGTGGGAGATGGGGTGAGGGGGAGAGTGGGAGATGGGGAGAGTGGGAGATGGGAGTTTATCAAAACTATCCCCTATCCCCTATCCCCAATACCCAAAACCCAAAACCCAATACCCAAGTAAATGTGTAAAAATAATTATAAATTAGGTTAGAAAGCGAACAAAATAAGGCAGAAAGAGATG
>JANMEL010000174.1:0-12641 GCA_031376885.1 Chamaesiphon sp. OTE_70b_metabat_96
CCAACAAATCTGCCGTAAACCCACCCCACCGTCTCAAACCAAACCCTTTGAGGGGGGGTTCGGGGGGGGGACACTCCCCCCACCGACGGGGGGTCTGGGGGTCGGAACCCCCAGATCCGGGTTCTCTCACCACAAGAAATACCAACGGATCTGAGCAATGAGTGTAAAGGGGAGGGGTAAATCAACCGAAAACGAAGTCTAGCCGACTTGACGATCGGATATAATATTTGCTGAAATATGCTCTACATTTATCCATGCAGAAGATCCATCCCACAGCAGCGATCGATCCAGGTGCGAATATCGGTGATAATGTTACCATCGGGCCATTTTGCTACATTCAAGATAATGTAACAATTGGGGATAACTGTATTTTAGATGCTCATGTCACCCTATTTCCGTACACGTCGATCGGCAAGAATTGTCATCTCCATAGTAATGTGGTCTTGGGCGATTCACCTCAAGATGTGGCTTTCAAGGATGAGCTGAGTTATGTCGATGTGGGTGATAATTGCACTCTCAGAGAAGGCGTAACGATTCATCGCGGCACGAAAGCGGGAACGACGACCAAACTAGGCGATAATTGTTTATTGATGGCATACAGTCACCTCGCCCACAATGTGCAAGTTGGGAATAATGTTATCATTGCTAACGGCGCATTAGTGGCTGGATATGCAGAAGTCGGCGATCGAGCTTTTATTAGTGGTAATTGTCTGATCCATCAGTTTGCTAGAGTCGGTAGACTGGTGATGCTTGCTGGTGGCTCTGCTGTGCATAAGGATGTGCCGCCTTTTTGCATGACGCGAAGCACCACGCTCAATAAAATTATGGGTTTGAATACAGTTGGTTTGCGTCGCGCTGGATTTACATCAGATGAACGTCTAATTGTCAAAAGAGCATTCAGAATCCTCTATCAGTCTAACCTATTAATCCCTGAAGCGATCGATAAGTTGGAAGCAGAATTTGACTCGGATCTAGTGCGGGAAATGTGTGACTTTATCAAAGCATCCCAGCGGGGTATTGCTGGATACGTGCGTCAGCGTCAACATAGTGATGATTAAAATGCAGGTTCAAAACCCGCACATTTGGTACGATCGCATTTTGGGCGAACTAAACTATTAATTTGTTGAAATCGATCGCTGCCTTTGAAGCTAATTTCTCCGGTAATACCTTGGATATTAGTATCTCGAATAACTTCCTGAAGTCGCTTGCGCCCATCATTAGTATCTAGATCGATCGGCAGTTTGTCTAATGATTTGATGATGACTTGAGTGGCATCATAATTCATAGCGATTCGGTGGTCTAGATTCGATCGATCTCCCCAAAAATCTGGTGTAACGATCGCTGAATCTTGATAAGTAGATGGATGCCAAGATAAACTGATGACTATTTTTTCGATCTGTTTTTTGCTAAATCTAAACAATGTTTGATCTCTGACTATTTCATTACCAATAATTGGCAACTCGCCATTATTTTCTCTAATAATTGATAGTAACCGATCTCGTTCTGGATTTTCGCTGGTATAGGCATCTGGAATCATAACTATTGCCTGCGCTCCGGCATCTTTAGCTGCCTGTAAATCGGCAGTAGCCGAACGTTCGTCATTAAAATCAAACTCTTTGACAATACTTTTTGCTCCACCTTGAATATTCTCTTTCAATGCGGTTGTCATCGAACCGCTAAATGCTTTATTAATCGTCCGAAATAGGGCGATTTTTTTGTATTTGTTTTGTGCTAAATAATTGGCAATATTTTTTCCAGCAGTCTGATTATTGGGGCAAACTCGAAAAAAGAAAGTGTCAGCACTGGTATTTGTAAGCTGTGAGGAAGTTGATGTACCAGATATCAGCACGGTGCCATGTTGATTGTAGATATCTTTGACTGGCGCACTTACTACAGATGAATAACTACCAATCCCCGCAATTATATCTCTGTTGAGGAGATTATCTATTAATTTGGGTGCATAATCTGGATTATTTTTGTCATCTATTATTACAACTCTGAGCTTCCATTTATGGGGGTTTGCATTCCATTGCTGTTGTGCGAAAGCTACCGCTTTCAACATTGCCGTTGGTACATCGCTAGGGGTTGTATTCGAGGCTGGAATGGAAACAGCGATACTTTTGATGGTAATATTTTTACCACCTAGTTTAGCATTTTCCAACCCGATCAGTGTCTCTGGATCTTTTTTTTCTTCCCAAGCTTTCGTTAATAATTGGATTGCTTGAGGATAGTTTTCACTCGCGACTGCATTAGCACCAGCTTGTTTGTCGATTTGTTGCCCAATATTAGACTTTGAAAGTAGGATTTCTTCGCCGCAGCTAATCCCGTCACCCAAGGTGCTATTACATGCAGCTTGAAATTTGGGATCTGCAAAAGATCGACCCCAGTATACCATTATTCCAAGTAAGCCGATCGAAATGATGGCTGGTACCTGGATCTTTCTAGTTAATTTTTGGACAAATACTAGGGGGGATAGATCGGCAATAGATGAGATTCTTTGCTTCAAGGAGCGACTAGTTGGAAAGTGTAATGGGGGTGCGTAAGCTGAGGTAAATAAGATCGGTAAAATCAATGCCCCAGGGCAATCTCGATCGTACATACTCAATTCTGCTCTAGTATCTGTAAGCGCGATTTCCAAGCTTTTGAATTGTTGGATCCAATGACTGAATATGCGATCGAAAAATAATCTCAATACCTTATAATGAACTGGAACTCTAAATGCGATAACATTTGGCACCGCGATATTATTGGCGGATAATGCTCTAGCTGCACCAATACTCGAACATCCGGCTAAAATCACCAATTTTAATCCGCGCTCGACGCTACTTCTAAATGGTTGAGTAAATTCTCGAATTGAAATACTATCATTCTCATTGATACTAATGATTCCATCGCTACCGTCACTATTTATATTGCTGTGCCCAACCATAATAATGATATCAAACTTTCGATCGCTAATTACTTTCAGAACTTCTTCTGGGGATGGTTGGTAAAGAGGTGTGATAATAGCTGGTGTTGATAAGTATTTCTCGATATCATCAAGGCAAATCGGTACTTCGATATTTTTTTGACTACCCAATACTAATAAAACTCTAGGAAGATTTTGCCAAACTAATTGATTGGGTGAATTCTTGGTACCGAATACAACACTAACCGCTCTATTTCTCCGCCCTAAAATATTCGTGATGAATGATGTTCGTTCGATCGGGAAGGATTGAAGATTGAGATCTTCTGTCTGGATTACTAATCTAATTGGTTCGCTAGGATCGATATCACTTAGACTATATAGCAATCCTTCTCGGATTCTCAACCACGAATCTTGAGCTAATGTTTTGTCGAGTAACTGTTGAAGATTCTCGACGATATTAGTTAATTCTTTTGGATCGTTAGCAACATTATTGACCATCGATGCTGGCAATTGTAGCCCACCAAAATATTTGTGCTGATGAGCTGATGTGTAAATCTTTTCGATCGCTTGTCGATTTAGTTGACTGAGAGACTCAATATTTAATGCGCCATCAGCAGTTGAATAAGGGTGACTAGTTATCGCTCCAGTCAGATCGTCAATGATAGCGATCGTGAGGTTTGCAGATATTAGATCTGGATTGCCAGTTGAGGTTAAGTCTAGTATACAAATACGGGTCACAAATTAGCCTCTGGTCGAAAACGATCGCAATAGTCAGTACCTTACTATAATTTAGCACAATTTTATCCTTAGCGTACTGTATTTCACCATCGATTAAAAATGTCAACATTAAATATTGAGGAGTAAAGATAGCCTTTCATCATCCCTTACTTAGATCGAAAATGCTTCAGTGATGCTAGCATTATTTATCGACACACAAATATTAAACCGATCGCCAATACTTGCCGTAAAATACAGTTGAATATAGTCATCCATCACTGTCGATCGACTTTCTGCTTGATAGAGTTGTTCGCCATCTTCTGAGAGTAAATTTAATCTAACATGAGGTGGTAAACAATGTTCTTCGCCGATCGAATAAACTCTGGTTAGCACAGCATATTTTTTTCCAGGCAAAGGGATTACTCCGATCATTAAACCGAGCTTATATCCTTGGATTGCCAAGCCCAAATCTTTAATCCGTCGATGCCAATGTTTGCTGTTTTCCGGTTCGATCGTCCATAAATATTCTACAGCTCTCCAGCGCAAAGTTTCATCTACGGTATGCTGCATCAAATAAATCAGTGACTTAGATGGTGAATCAAGATGGGTGGGTAAGTCTACTTTTTGATTAGGATTTTGACTAGCATAGATATTATGTACAGTTCGAGATATTTCTGATTGAGTAGCCGGAGAAATCCCTCTAGCACCTATTTTAGAAATAGCATAATAACCAGGTAAAGGTGCAGATCGATCGAAGATTTCGGCAACAGTTAGCCATCCGGCTTCAACTACTCGAACTTGCGATCGAAACCAGTCAGTAATTTTATTAATTACTAATCCTGAATTTGCATACATTGTCAAATATTCAGGTCGATCGAGAATTGCACCCCAGCGATCGAATGATAATATCAAACGGGGCGAAAATACCGATTGATGCTGCCGTAATCGATCGATCGATATCCTTGCATCTGCTTCAGACAATAGAGTCAAATCGGGTATTTTACCTCGCTCTGGTGCTAAAGTTTTACTAGCAACTAAATCGCAAGCAACCCAAAGCAAATCGAGATCGTCGATCGTATCGCCACCATCAACTTCATAGCTCTGAAAATCGCGATCGAGAGTTGCTCTTTCTAGCAAGCATTGATGAGAGATAAAGCCCCATAGATGAAGATATTGAGACTCGATATCGACTTGAATCGGCACATAATAATCAGCCGCCCAATTACTCAAACTCACCCATTCTCGCTGAACTTCAAAGCTCATCAAATCTAAATCTTGACTAGGAATAAAAGCTACTCTGATACCAGAAATTGACAACACAAACCCATTTACTAAATTAGTAACAAATGGGAGATACAATCCCTCACTTGGAAATACTGGCTTGACAACTACCTGTAAATATTGACCTAGATATTTACCTACCTCTGCCATACAAATATGATTTAGATCGGCTTGATTTGGAACTAGATTGAGATCGCCAAAGTCAACGCCAAGCCAAATATGCTCTTGATATATCTCCGCTAATGACTGGATGTTTGGATTTAAAGTCACCATAAAATTTTAATCTAAGTTAGTTCACTAAATACTTGGGGAAATGGGGAATGTTTATGCAAAGAAGAATTGACTAATCTCGATCAAAATATTGCGATAGTAATTCCTCAGTTGCTTTGAGTGCTTGGCTATTTTTCTGACTCTCATAACCATCAGGATGAGATAATTGAGCATGAATCAAATCGAGTAACTTTAAATAAAGCTTGCCTAAATGCTTTGATATATATGGTTGATCTCTAGATACGATCGCGGCAATATCTTTGTGCTTGAGTTTCTGCTGGTGGCGAAGCTGGATGATGTGCCTAGACTCAGCAGATAAGCTACTAATAAATCGATCGATAATTGCAAACAAATCAGCAAGTCCTAATTTTGCCCCCTCAATCTCTGGCTCTAAAGAAGCAAAGTTGATATCGTCATCGATAAAAATAGACTGATTTGTATCGTCATATGGCTGGATAATAGGTGAATCATATTTACGAATTAGACTACCGATCAGCTCGACTCGATCGCGTAACTCTTTCACACTTAACGTCATCGATCGTACCCGAACTTCGACTAAAATATCTTCCCAGTTATTTAACTCTAATCGATCGGTACTGATGCTAGATCGACTCAAATAGCTTTTAAAAACCTTGCAGATAGATATATATGCCTCAACCTCGCTTGGTGCAAACCTATTTAATAGAGCCATTTTAATCGTTTTATAACTGGATCTAGTCACAATCCCAAAGTTTGACAATCCAAAATAGGCATTACCATTACTGCGAAGATTTGCAAAAGAATTATTTCTAATAACAGTATAAGTCCACGCTTGCAGCCCCACGAGCAAATTAGACTGATATTGAGGGTTGAACCCAGTCAACAGACTCTCAACGCTCAGACTGGGGGCGATTAGCTGCTCGAATAACTCCTCACACTGTTGAGGCTGAGGAATTTTTTTCCAAGTATGAGTTGCAACCTTAATCGTCATTGCGCCGATAAAATTGAACCAACAATTATCCCGAATGGGTGCTTGTTGTATGATGGCAATTTGATACAAACTATCGACAATGGTTGAGAGCAAATCAGGATCGGCGATCAGGAGTTGCTCAAAATAAGTATTGACTCGATCGATATTTACTAAAGATATCCCAGCCAGATCCACATTAGCAGATTTACCGATCGTCCGAACCGCATTCGGATCGCATTTGTATGATATATCTACATAACCCGATAGATGTAACTGCCATCGATCGAGTACGTGATAAAATATACTCAAAGGGTTGAGAGGCATAGATTTTGCAATGAGAAATACCAACACTAACTATTACTTGGGAGGGGTTGGGTATTTTATGGCGAGTTGATGCAAAAATCTTTTTTTCTGAGCGAAAATATTTGACCCGATCGCCTTATAATATCCTATAGATCGATCGTTGATATTTCTCAGACTATTACCAACGGCAAGACTAGCCAACACAATTGCTCAAGACAACGATCTCATGACAGCACATAAATATTCATTAATAAAGGTGTCGAAGGGGATTAATCCACAGTTAGTTTGTGAGATGGTGTGTGCTCGGTTAACCGATCGAAGTAAGAGTTTCATTTGGATTTAATGAAGGGATGAATTAAACGGTTTTGAAAGTCATATCCCCTCAGTATAAATATTCCAGTAGCTAAAGAATCGATCGCATAAGCAAGTGCGACACAATGAACGAGAATTGAGCTTTTCAAGGAAAAATTAAAACTGTTGCCACTCATACCAGTAGTGAGCTGTAAATATATACAAAACAATACGACGAACAACATATTTAGTGTATGATTAGTAGCATTACCAGCAGATCGAGCGACAAATCGGTGTACTCTTTTTGTCAATTGCCACAAGATCCAGTTGACGATCGATAAAGTAAGGATCGCTAGTAAACCTATCAAATAAGTAGGCACGATTATCTCGATAGCATACCAATTACTCCTCCGCATCTCGAACGTATAAATAATATTAAATCCAAAAATAGGGAATATAAATATTGCGCCAAATAGGTGAATTCCAGCCGCCATTAACCGAAACTTCAGCGGTATTGCATCACGCATAATTTATCAAACACTGGGAGCAAATGCTATGAGCCAATCCGTAAAAGAGATAAGAGCGAGTACGCATAATGTAGATGCATTTTAAATTAACTTATCGATCGATAGATCCAGATCTGGGAATGTTGATGACTTAATTTGTTCATCTGCCCTAAATTGATATAGATCGTATTCACCATCGACTAAATAATAAATTGAGATAGTTGGTTGTTTTGGGTATCCAATAAAATTTCTGCCGCCCAATCCTAAATAATCGATAATCCAATACTCCTGAATACCTAATGCTTGGTAAGCAATCTGTTTGATAGCATAATCATCTTGCCAATTAGTCGAAACTACTTTAACAGCTAATTTTATCGAACTACCTTGAGTAACGATCGATTCAGCTTCCCATCGCGACTCTTGAGCTAATATATCCCGATCCAAGACAATAATATCTGGCTCATAACCGGATTTACCATCGATCGATTTGACGATTGATTCTCGTGGGATAATATAGGGTAGCTGAGATTGACGAATGCTAAAATTCAGCTCAGAAATAATGAAGCCAGCTATTTCCGAGCGTTTCCCTTTTGGTTTGGGCATTTCTAAAATTTCCCCATCTCTAAGTTCGTAGCGATATGCCGATCGCTCTGGCAACCAGATGATAAAATCATCAAAGCTAACTGTTTTAGACTCTAATAGGATCATTGCTAGTTTCCTTTATTAATCGTCATAGTAAGTTCGAGCGGAGCGATCGATAAAAAACATATCAATAGAGATCGTCGTTAGACAACTCCAATCACTACAAATATTCCATCAATCTTGGTCGAAGTCCAAACAAAGTCAAGATAGCCACACTGCCTAAAGCAAGTGTAGCAATAACTTCAAAGTTTTCCAAACCATCTTCACCTATTTTGATATGTCGATCGAACTCAGTCTTATTTAGATCGATTAAATGTGTTTGGGCACTTCGATACAGATCGAATGCTGCGTTTAATTGACCTCGATCGGTACCAATGCGTAAAGCGATGGCATCGGCAACTTTTCCGCTCCGATACAATTGACGAACTTGTTTATCGATCGTCAAATAATTGTCAAACTTTCTAAAAGTTTCCGCCGTCTGTTCTTTCTCAGTAGGAAAACTAATATTATTTAGTACAAGTCCCCACAGTCCACCCACATTCTCATTCTTCAAACCTTGCTCGGTGTTGGCAATAATTTGTTGAGTTGACGAATTAGGGGGGATTTTAATAATCTCCTGAATATTGTTAAAGAAAGATTTTTCGTGTTTGGCTGCATTCACAGGATCGAGAAGATAGCGACTCTCATCTCCATTTGCCATGTACGAGAACGATCTCAACTGGCGTAAAGCATGAAGAGAATCAAAAGCCTCTTCTTTTGCTATCTTTAGATTTCCAAACGCACCCATAAATGAGACTAGGGTATAACCGAGAAATATAGTAGCGATGATGCTAGCCTGAAGCAATTGCAAATTTAAAATTCGGTGCATTCGTCGATATAAAAATAGTTGGATCGCAACCAAAATACCGATCTGAGCTAATCCCAAGATCGCGATCGAAAGGATTATTCCGCCATTAATACCAGCTTGGTTACTATAAGATCTTTCTAGATCTTTGGAATTGAGATCGTCTAGTTTTTGAGCTTGTGGTAAAAGTTTCTCATCGACAATGTTCGCCGCCGCGCGATATGCACTCAAAGTATTTGCAGCATTGCCTAGCTTGTGAAAATCTCGTGTCTCTTGCACTTTCAAGAAATAATCGATACTATTGCGTTGCAATCCTTGAACGATCTGCTCCTGTTCCAGATAATTAATATTTTTTGATGCAGCTAATAATCGATCGGCGATTTTTTTACTATTTTTATCAAAGTCTAACAATGCCTGTTGATTTTGCCCAGGCTTGAGTAATAATTCATTTGCCAGACTAGCATCTATATTTGCAAAGGAATCGCGAAGTTGTTGCGCTGTCAGAATACTTGGAGCCGCATCTTTACCGACTGTCTTCAATGCCTGTCGCTGATTACCAACGCCAGATATACTCGCCACTAATAGGAGAAAACTCACCACCCATGTGGCATACCAACCACCCCGTAAAATTTGAAGTGTATCAATTTGTCGCGGCAATTTTTGACTTGGTGCGGGAATAGATGTCATTTAGGGGATAGGGGATAGGGGGTAGGGGGTAGGGGTTAGGGGTTAGGGGGTAGGGGGTAGGGGATAGGGGATAGGGAGGGGGTAGGGGTTAGGGGGTAGGGGAAAATGTCTACCACATCTCTGACCCCTGACCCCTGACCCCTGATGTAGTGTTAGTCACAAATCTTATTAGAAATTCTCAGGAAATTATCTTAAACTATCCACCTAGTGAGCATTATATTCAAAAGTCTTTAAAAATGAGTTGTAATTTAGCTACCAAACTCCGCGAAGGTACGAAAAAATCCCACAGTATGGCTGAGGGTACGGGTTTCATTGCTTGCTTCCTCAAGGGTACCGTAGAGAAAAACTCTTACCGTAAACTGGTGACGAATCTGTACTTCGTCTACTCGGCGATGGAAGAGGAAATGCACAAACACGCCAAAGATCCTCTACTGTCGAAGGTATTTTTCCCCGAACTCGATCGCAAAGCCGCCATCGAAGAAGACTTGGTTTTTTATTACGGAACTGACTGGAGACAGCAAGTCGCTCCATCTGAGGCTACAAAGGGCTATATTGCCCGCATTCATGAAGTTGTAGCCAAAGACCCCGCACTGATGGTAGCACACCTTTACACCCGCTATTTGGGCGATCTTTCCGGCGGTCAAATTCTCAAGAAAATTGCTCAAAATGCGATGAACCTCACCGACGGGCAAGGTACCGCGTTTTATGAATTCGCCCAAATCTCTGACGAGAAGGCATTCAAAACCATGTATCGTCAAGCGATGGACGATTTAGATATCGATGAAACTACTGCCGATCGCATTGTCGATGAAGCTAATGCAGCTTTCACAATGAATATGGTAATGTTCAAAGAATTGGAAGGTAATCTAGTCAAAGCGATCGGCATCCAATTATTCAACCTCCTCACTCGCAAGCGCAATCGTGGCAGTGAGAGTGAATTGGCTACTGAAGGGTAGGGGAGTGGGGGAGTGGGGGACTGGGGGACTGGGGGACTGGGAGACTGGGAGACTGGGAGACTGGGAGCGGAAAAACTCATTGCTTCTCTACCACCCTACCACCCTACCACCCTACCACCCTCCTACCCTTCACCCCTGACCCCTGACCCCTGACCGAAACTCACTCCATCGCCGACAGATTTGTTGATAACAGTCTGGCGGCGTTGTTTTCAGGCGTTGACACCAACCTACATCGAGATTTTTACTAGATTCGAGGGCGAATACTAGTTCGGTATGTGGCTGATAAGTATTGACAGCAGAGGCGATCGACTCGATCGAGGGAACGAGCCATTCTTGAAGATAGAGCGAGAGTTGTGGCTGGGGAATATACCGAAAATTGAGATTTGGCTCATCTCCTCCATGCCAGTCAGAATCGTCGAGGATGTCGATATCGCTGCTAATGACTACCAAGCCTCGATCGCGATTTAGATAGCCTTCCCAAGCGTGATAGCCTATCCACAGAAAGTTATTGCCAAACAGATCGGTACGGCGAGAACGATTATAGTGCCGCATGGGTCGCTGTAGGAATAGTGAGTGGGGGAATTTTGGCGAGGATGCCTTGTTTTAGTGGTGCGGGGCGTTCCGACCAAGGTAGCGCGCCTGTGGGATGCTGATAGTAGCTAGCCGCACAGTCGAGAATATTGCTCAGGGGAATATCCGCATTTTCGACCGGAATATCGCCGAATAAATAAGTATGCTTCCCAGCACCTGCAAAAGAAATCGCACAGGAGCGACTACAAGCACTCATACAACCGACAGGTTCGATCGGAAATTCTGCGGCTAAATCCCATGTTTCATGGAGAGCTTGCAACTCTTGGAGTAGCTTCTCACCCTCACTCGTACCAATCCGACGACCATCCTCCCACTTACTACCGCAAGTGGTACAAACAAATAGACAATGCTGTGGGTTCACCTAATACCTCGTAGGTTAATTGACCGATATCTGCCGTCTGGCGGGCGTTCTGACTTTAGCGATATGTATTTACATCGCTCACAGTTGCGGGACAGTGTTGGATTTTCACCAAGCTTTCCCCATTACTTCGAGTGGCTATTCCTCACTCAAACCAGATGGAAATCTTATTATACAGGTTGGGAGTTTGTTTGGCGCATTCTTGGTTCGTTCCCGCGTGCCTCTCCTTGGAGAATCGCTCCAATCGATCGATGTAAAGCAGCTAATTGGCTGGTTTTCACCGATACTGGCGATCTCAAACATCGGAACTACCTTCGCAAGTTTGCATCGATCGAATATGTTCGATACCCGATCGGTATTTGGATATATTAGATTGAATCCTCATCTGGATCGATACCTAATGCGCGAAGTTTGGCGGCTAATTTGTTCGATCGCTGGCGTTCTCGATCGACTTCTATCTGAGCTTGCGTCACCGCTAGTTGTCCCTGTTTTATTTGTTCGGCTGGAGTAGGGTAACGTTCACCATCTTCATTGTACCAATACAACCAATCTCTGGTTAAACCAGAATAATCGCCCTGCTCATAACCGATGCCCAAACCAACTTCTGGCATCCACAAGGGATTGCTATCTTGCAGTTGATATCGATTATTTACTAGTTGATAAATTTCTAGTTTTGGTTTGCGTTTTCGCTTGGAATTATAGATCGCATAATGTAAAACACCCATCTTGGCATATAGATCGAGCTTACTCGTATACTCTTTTCCAGGAGTAATAGAAACTACTTCTAGGACAAAAATGGGCACAGATTGCTCATCCCAGAGGACGTAACAAGGCCGTAATTCTTCATCATAAACTCTATCTACACCCAAACTAATGAAAAGATCGGGGACGATCGGAGGTTGTTCTGGATCGTAATAGATTGCCATATCGATGCCACAAAACCAGTCTAATCGATCGGCCCACAAAATCATTAAAATTGATTTTAGTAGTCCAGGTATGAGTTCTTGGAGTTCGTTATCCACAGGAGTATCATCGGAGCAAGGTAATTCGTCTGCGGTGGGTAGGTATCTGGTTAGTTCGGATTGGAACATGGCTACTGTACCGAAGGATATATAGATATTTTACCAATGATTATGTCGATTCTCTCTCAATATAGTTCGGTTATACTGAAACCCACATTCCGCACTTCATAGAATTCACTCGAAAATTCTAGTGTTTGGGGGTGAGGGGTGAGGGGTGAGGGGTGAGGGAAGAAGCTAGAAAAGCCGCAATTCGTGTCGTCTCTAAAGCGGAAACTGCTAGATTTGGATAATACTTTCTCGAAGTGCGGAATGTGGG
>JANMEL010000184.1:0-29306 GCA_031376885.1 Chamaesiphon sp. OTE_70b_metabat_96
TCAACAACATCCGCATCTCACACACCAACAAATCTGCCGTAAGCCCACTCCACCGTCTCAAACCAGACCCTTTGAGGGGGGGTTTGGGGGGGGGACACTCCCCCACCCAATGGGGGGTCTGGGGGTCAGAACCCCCAGATCGGGGTTTTCGCATCACCAGCAACAATCGCAACCCACAAGTATTTACCCGATCGCGATTTATTGTGTATTATCCACCATGAATTAAAAGATATCTAGCTTGTAAATCTTGGATGGTGAATACGGTGTCAAAGTTTAATTTTTCGGCGGCATAGAGTTCGGCTCCGCCTTGCTGACGATCGACCAACGATATCACTCGATCGACAGTATAACCCGCCCCGCGCAATCTTTCTACAGCTTTGAGTGCCGATTGTCCGGTAGTCACCACATCTTCCAAGACGACAACTTTCGCGCCTGATGCGAGGATACCACCTTCGATATAAGCTTGGGTACCATGCCCTTTGGCTTCTTTGCGAATAATCAATGCTGGAACCGATCGACCCTCATATACAGATACCACACTTACGGCAGAGACGATCGGATCTGCACCCAATGTCAATCCAGCTACCGCATCTGTATCAGCGGGTAGCATTGAGAGTAAAATTCGCCCAGTAGCCACAGCTCCTTCAGGGTGCAGGGTGACAGGTTTGCAGTTAATATAGTAGGTACTTTTCTGACCGGAAGATAGGGTGAAATCTCCCTCCTTGTAGGCTAATTTACAGAACAAGTCTAATAGATTTTGGCGCAGGGTAGTGAGATCGATCGATGTCCAAGTCATGGGTTGTCGGTTATGGGGTGTGGGAGAGTTCAAATCCAAAATCCCAACTCTCTTATTTTTAAATTTATCCTGATTTGGTCATCGATCGGTTGAATAGGGAAGTAATCTATATCAGAGGTTCGATCGTGATAAAATTACAGTCTATCGGAGTACTAGTATTAGCTGCTGCCGTAGCGGGTTGTTTTGCAGCTCCAGCACAGGCGAATGAAGCATCCCCAGAAAATATCTCCGAATCAATTACTCGCGCATTCTTCAACCAGACTGGTGATATCTATCGCAATCGCGGGATCGATCGTCAAGCAACCTTCCTATTTGGTTTGAGCTATCCTGAAAATGAGTATACCAGTGATGCCGCCGCAGTAGAAAAACTCTACAGACAGGGTATGTACCAACAGGGTGGTGGTAAAGTCGTGCGTACCGAAGATTTACCCAATCCTTTCAGTAGCTCTATTCGCACCACCCCCGCTCAAGTAAAATTGAGTGCAGTGAGTGATGATAAGTATGCTACGGTAGCTCCTGAACCTATCTCTGAAAGTATTTCTGAAAACACTCCTCAAGCAATAGCTGAAAAGCCAGCATATACCCCTGCACCTCGTGCTAGATGGTAGGATTTGAGTTATATTCTCGCTCCAAACTATTTGTGATTTTATCAGCAATCCCCTCGATCCAGGCTTCATCTTGTTTGGTGTAGCTGCGAGGGGCATTTGCTCCCAAGATCATTACTCCCTGAGAGCCTAATGGTTGACAAATGATCCCTTGAGTATTTGGGGGTAGGTAGTCAAATTCGATTCTCCCAGGGTAGACTTTGGTGTCTACGAGATAAATTGCTTTTTGTTTGCTCAACACTCGACTCAGTATAACTCCTGGGGTAAGTTCGGCTTTGGCGGCTAAAATGCCCCGTCTGAGAATTACTTCTCCCTGGTGGTAAATCACGATCGATTTGGTGACAGTATTAGTGAGCAGTAAATGGGATGCCCAAGCTAGTTCGACTTGAAGTGATTCTGGTAATGTCGGCAACAGCTCAAATCCTGCTGTACCTTCTAGAATAATACTATCGGGCGTTCTGGGTTGTACCTGTTGCCATAGCAATCCAGTTAGAACTAATACCGCCGTCAAAACCACTCCCACAGCATCCGATCGAGCCTGAGAATCGGTCAATTCTGGAGTCAGCACCCGATTTAACATTAATAAAGTTCCGGCAATGCTCCCAGCGACGATCGGCACCAGTCGCAAAATGCGGTTATTATCTTCCTTGGCCTTTAAATTCACCTCAATTGCCCTTAATATCGATCGTCAATCTCAAATCTATAGATGGAATACTTCTTCTCACCTACGCCACCTATGCCAAACCATAGGGACAAAATCCCCTCCAAGGAGGGGTGCCCGACAGGGCGGGGTGGGTAAGGGGTGGGTAAAGGATTCGGACTTATCCAACCCCCATCACCTACATTTCATCAGGCTCGATAATGCGTTGAAACAAATAGCCCGTACCTCTAGCAGTGAGAATCAACTCTGGATTGCTAGGATCCTCCTCTAACTTGGCGCGCAGACGAGAAATATGGACATCCACAACTCTGGTATCGACGTGACGCTCAGGAGTATAGCCCCAAACTTCTTGGAGGATTTCCGATCGAGAAAAAGCCTCACCAGAACGACTAACTAGCAATTCTAGCAGACTAAATTCCATCCCAGTCAAGCGAATGCGCTCATCATTCTTATAAACCTGACGTTTATTCGTATCGATGCGAATGGTAGCGATTTGAATCACCCCAGAGCTGGGAATCCCCGTCATCCCATTTTTATCCACCCGCCGCAATACCGAACGAATTCGAGCCTCTAATTCCTTGGGCGAAAAGGGTTTGACAACATAGTCATCAGCACCCAATTCTAACCCAGTAATGCGATCGGCAACATCCCCCAAAGCAGTGAGCATGATAATCGGTACATCAGATTCCTTCCGTAATTCCTGACATACCCCATAGCCATCCAGCTTGGGCATCATCACATCAAGAACTACAAGATCGGGATTGGTTTCCCGAAAAGTTTCTAAAGCTTCTTCCCCATCCGCCGCAGTCACAACATCGTAACCAATCATCGAAAGGCGGGTTTCCAAAATACGCCGGATGCTAGCCTCGTCATCGACGACTAGAATAGTTTCCTTATGATTTTCCAAGCTTGTCAAAGCTCCTACTTTATACAGTTGTAATTTTCTTAACGTTAATTTCTAACATCCTATTATTAAGATTATCATCGATCTCAATCAAATTAGCGCGTTTCAACCACCGTGGGGATTTAGAATAAGTATTTTGACGGGCGCGATCGATCCGTCGGTTGATTTTTTTGGTAACATACTCCCTTTCCGCTCTAAGATTTTACACCGCAGTCAGCAGTCAGCCCAAAGCCGATAACTGATAGCGGTATTTTTAGTACCTGGCAATCCGATCTTAACTATTCGGCTTATTTGCTTTCTACGGACTGATGTCTATGTGAAGCCACCCAGCATCGAAACCCAACGTCCCCAGAGTGTTGGGCTTCGATGCTCAAGCCAACCTACTAACTAAGACTCAATGGGTATGTGTCACACCATAAGTAAAGTGCTAAATGTATTAGTTTAATTTGTGCATAATTTTGGGTATTATTAACCATATCCGCATAAATACGCATAAAATAATAAATATAACCCAGTAGAATCAATGATGACATCCAGGAAATTACACTGTTATGATAGATAATTAAGTCTAGTTACGTCAATCTAAGTGCCTTGATTATCGCCAAGATTGCTCCGAAGCCCAGCGAAAACCAGTATGAACAATCAACCTACACAATGTAGTATCATCATTCTGTAAGGAGATTGTAATCACATTTGCAAAGGCCGTCTTTTTAAACCCTAATTTGATAAAAACGAACACATCACCACAGGTATCATGAATAAACTCAGCACATACCTATATGCAGCACCGTCTTTTGTTGAAGGCATAGCTAGATTAGTTGACTTTTGTGGTGCTCTAGATCAGTATAACAGTTCTACTACTTCAAGCAAAGCGGACAGCAACGCCATCGCTTCTGACTGGAAAGTCGTTGGAAACGATTTCAGCCGTGTCATCAAAGCTCACAATATAAAAAAGCCGCTCGACGACAGTTTGATATTAGAAGCTCATACTAAAATGATTAAGGGCAAAAAGTTAACAAAGCCAAATCGCTAATCTCAAAGTGTATTAATTTCCTATATTTTGCACTAGAGGAGGTAATCATTGGAAAATAGACCACAAGAAAATCAAGGGGAGTCCTCCGATTCTATTGATGATAATTTAGATGAAGAGCTAACTGAATGTGAAGATAGCAGCATCACGCCCTTGGAAAGAAAATTAGAGCGGAGAGTTGTTGCTGTAGTGGAAACACGACTACAGCAGCAACTGTTTTTTCAAGGGCCATTACCACCTCCTGAAATGCTGAAGGCATACGAGTCAATTCAACCTGGATTAGTCTCAACACTTGTCGGACGTGCTGAAAAACAAGCTGAACATCGGATGGCTTTAGAAAAAAAAGTAATTTTTGGAGATCAGAACAAATCCTGGGTTGGTTTGTTTATGGGATTCTTTCTTGCTTGTGGGGTCACCTATGGAGGTTTCGTTATGATCATGAATGGTCACGATATAGCTGGTTCTATTATAGATGTTGCAGGTATGACTTCTTTGATAGGCATTTTTGTGTATGGGACTAACCAACGGAAAGATGAAAGAATTCAAAAAGCCAAGTTGCTAAACGATTCTGAGCCAGAGGATGATAAAGAATAAGTTAATATGTTTAACAAACTTTAAAGCCTAATCACTTTAGTATTTCTATACTGCTAATGAATAGGCTTGTGAGATTGACTTTATTAGTTGGCTCGTGACTAGATCAGAATTTGTGGCAACCTCATAACAGCTTTTAGAACACAGTATTGTTTTAGTGAATAGTGGTCAGTTCCAGCCCGTAGTATACTATCCTTAATGTCAAGGAGTGGTGAGCGAATAATTAGGACGCACTGGATTGTGATTTTGGCGACTACCTACGGCAGGCTACGCCAAAGGTCTGGCTACTTGAGTTATGATATCATTGCCGATCGACAACATACCTCACCACTACACTTTACACCCTAATTTTAAGATGGCAAAACAGCCGCGAACGACATATATTTGTAACGACTGCGGATCTGAATCATCACAATGGTATGGTAAATGCCCATTCTGTAATGTATATGGCTCATTGATGGAGCAAATCCCATCATCGGCGAATGGCAGAAGCAATAATAATAGTAGTAACGGAACATCAGCAAATCGTCCACCAAAACCTCTGGCTGCACTGACTTTCCCGCAAATTATCGATGGGGAAGAAGAGCGATGGGCATCGGGATTTGGTGAACTCGATCGAGTCTTGGGTGGTGGAATTGTCCCTGGCTCGCTAGTATTGATTGGGGGAGATCCAGGGATTGGGAAATCTACTCTATTGCTGCAAACTGCCAACCTCATGTCGAAACATTATCGCGTGTTGTATGTGTGCGGAGAGGAATCGGGGAAGCAAGTGAAATTACGCGCTTCTCGATTGGGTGTCGAAGGTACAAAGGGTGAAATGGAAGAAGGGGAAGAAGGCGAAGAAGGCGAAGAAGGCAAGATCGCCGAGCCGAAAAAACAGATGACGGTAGCTGATGGCGCGAATTTGTACGTGCAAGCGGAGACAGATTTGGAAGAAATCCTCAGAGAATTAGAATCTCTCAAACCTCATGTAGCCGTCATCGATAGTATTCAAACAGTATACTTTCCCGCGCTGACTTCCGCAGCGGGTTCGGTATCTCAGGTGCGGGAATGTACCGCCGCGCTAATGAAAGTAGCCAAGCGCGAAGATATTACCCTGCTGATTGTGGGACATGTTACCAAAGAAGGGGCGATCGCAGGCCCAAAAGTCCTAGAACATTTAGTTGATACCGTCTTATATTTTGAGGGCGACAGGTTTGCCTCCCATCGTCTCCTGAGATCGACCAAAAATCGCTTTGGAGCCACCCATGAGGTGGGAGTGTTTGAGATGGTCGATCGCGGATTGCGCGAGGTTGACAACCCTTCTGAGCTGTTTCTGGGCGATCGAAATGGCATGGCTCCTGGTACCTCGATCGTCGTTGCCTGTGAGGGTACTAGACCGATTGTAGTTGAGTTACAAGCTTTGGTAAGTCCGACGAGTTATCCCTCCCCTCGTCGTGCAGGCACGGGCATCGACCATAATAGATTGACACAAATTCTCGCAGTCTTGGAAAAACGGGTGGGAATTCCGCTGTCGAAATTGGATGCTTATGTGGCTTCTGCGGGGGGATTGAATGTATCGGAGCCAGCGGTAGATTTGGGGATTGCGATCGCCATCGTAGCTAGTTTTCGCGATCGAGTTGTCGCTCCATTTACGGTGCTAATTGGCGAAGTTGGATTGGGTGGGCAAGTGCGGCAAGTGTCCCAATTAGAATTAAGATTGAGAGAGTCGGCAAAACTAGGCTTCAAACGCGCGATCGTCCCCAAGGGTCATCAAAGTTTTCCAGACTTAGGCATGGAAATTATCCCCGTCGGTAGAGTGATAGATGCGATCGTCGCCGCACTACCAGCCGAAAGCGAAGAGATGAATGATGACGACGATTAACGATACATACTGCGATCCCCCACTTCTTGCTTTGATGAGGCAAAGTTACCCATCCCTCATCCCTCACCCCTCACCCCTCACCCCTCCAATGACAAATCGTAAATTTTGGCAGTATTTAGTTAGTGCGATCGCCATTACACTTTTGATTCCATCTGTGGCAAATGCTCACACTGGAGTGGGAGATCCGACTGGATTTTGGCATGGATTAGAACATCCGCTCGGTGGATTGGATCACATTTTAGCAATGGTTGCAGTCGGTTTATGGGCAACACAAATCGGCGGTAAAGCCATCTGGATAGTTCCTAGTGCATTCGTCTTATCAATGTCTGCTAGCAGCATTTTAGGACATCTTGGTTTACCACTTCCAGGCATCGAACAGGGGATTCTAGCTTCTGATTTTATCCTCGGTTTATTAATTCTATTTGCTGCCCGTTTTCCCCTAGCTATTAGTGCAACTATTGTTGGTATCCTGGCCATATTTCACGGCTACGCTCACGGGGCAGAAATGCCCAGCACCGCTTCCGGCTTGACTTATGGTATCGGCTTTATCATCGCTACCGCCGGATTACATCTAGCTGGAATCGTGAGTGGATTCGCGATTGTCCAAGGGACAGGCTACGCCAACGATCGATATCAACCTACATTTCAAGATCGGTTATTCCGTTGTGGTGGCGGGGCGATAATCCTTGGGGCAATTTACGTTCTTGCAAACCATTAACTGTTCGCGGCGATCGGCTACAATCAAACAGAAAGCAGAACGGAGGAGAGTATAAATGAATGCTTATAAAGTCGATGCGATCGTGACTGAAAATGGATTGGCGATCCGCGAAAGATTACCACTACCAATTGGTCTGTCAGTAGAGGTAATTGTTTTGGATGATGGGCGATTCCGCAGCGCGGAGGCTCCGCCAACAGAACTGTTGCCGCAGCCAGCCTTACAATCAGAGTATTTAATTGGTATTTCTTCACTAATGACCGAATGGGAATCAGCCGCAGATGAGTCAGCCTACCAAAATCTATAATCAGTTTGATGTGGTGGTACCTTTTCCTTTCACCGATAGTAGTGCAATTAAACGCAGACCAGCTCTAATTATCTCCGAGCAGGTCGCCTTTAATACACCCATGCAAAAGAGTGTGATGGCAATGATTACTACCGCAACGCACCAGCGTTGGGCATTAGATGCAGACATTACCGATTTGGTCGCCGCTGGATTAAATAACCCCTCGATTGTGCGGATGAAGTTATTTACGCTAGACCATTCTCTAATTGTGAGACATATAGGTCATTTATCAGCGATGGACACAGATACCGTAATCTAGCTCATTCACATTCAAGCGATAAGTAGTTTGCATGATTTCTGTTGACGACGTTTAATAATGCGACGTTTAGCGATCGAATCAAACATCTTGCCATCTTTTGAGAGTTCCACAAACTTCACAACTATCTGTAGAGTGTGCAGATGATGTATTCATGCTGTTATGCTTAATAAAGCATAACGCTGATTGCAATCCCCTGTCTACGATCGATTGACGATCGCAATCCAGTTACCCGAAACTTCAGCAATTAGTGAGCCACTCAGTGTTGATGTACGAGTGCGATTGGGCGCAGTAATTAGCGCGACTGTCGCTTCAATCCGATCGAATGTCGGCATTTTATCCAAAGCTTGCGCGAGGAATCTCCTGATGACTCGGCGTTGAAGTGCTAGATGAGCCGATCGCAGCAACAGCCGATCGAGTCTACCATCCTCACCGATCGCTTGGTGATACAAATCTTCGGCGACTAATTCTAAATACTCCACATCTGCCCGTAATAATTCTCCGGTGCGGGCTAAATGGCTTTCCACTTGGGGATTGAATCCCGTAACTAGTTGGGGAATAATTTCTTGACGCAGGCGATTGCGGGCAAATTTGAGACTGTGATTGTAAGCATCTTCCCAGACGGGTAACTCTCGATCGCGGCAAAATTGACCTGTAACCGATCGATTTACCTCCAATAACGGACGAATCAAATTAATCTCTTTCGTCAGTTCTCGTCGCCAGGAGAGGGCACTCAGCCCATCTGCCCCTGCACCCCGAATCAGATTGTAGAGGATCGTTTCGGCTCGATCGGTCTGGGTGTGCGCGGTGACGATATACTCACTCTGGGTACTTGTAGCCATGCGGATCAGGGCTTGATATCGCCATCCCCTAGCTGCTGACTCAGTTTCGGGCAGATTTGCTGTAGTTTCACTATGGTATGGCAATTGCCACGTTCGGGCAACTTGGGCGACTCGATCGGCAATCCCGATATCTTGCTCCCAACCATGATCGCAGTGCCCGATCTTCAATTCCCATTTCCAGCGCGATCTCAAGTCCAATAGTAATTGTCCCAGACAAAGGGAATCTTGTCCCCCCGATACGGCTACCAAAATTTTTGACTCGATCGGCAACAACTGCCGATCGAGTAGAATTTGATGGATCTGACTATGTAATCTTGTCCAAGTCATCGGCGATTTCAGTTCCTGTAAAAATTTTATTCGATCGGATTAGCATTGGCGATCGACGGGAGATCTGCGATAAATCTTGGAAGTACATCCATATAGAGCCTTTTGTTGCACTGGGGAGTATGTGAGACTCATCTTACTACCGCTTTTGAATTGGGGTAGTAAGATGAGTTTCACATCCCTACTCTTGTCCCATTCCTGTCATCCCTCGAATGATGATGTCTAATTTTGTGTTCACCTCTGCAAATTGCTGTTTTACCTCTGCTGTAAGTTCGTCAACCTCGTCATAGAGACGATCGAATTCAACATTAAGTTCGCCCCAAGTCACCTGAGTATCTTCGAGACGATTCACCCGACGGGCAATAGTTCGCAGTTGGCGGTCGATTCGGCGATCGTTTGGTTGGTCGTTGGATTGAGTCATAATATTAGGTAATTATTTGTTCGTGTTGTGCGGTTTGTGCCGCTGGATATCCCCGTTAGTTCTAGCTGGCGGGGATACTTCCATTTTAAGCTGCTGTGGGTATCACCTCTCTTATTTGTAATAGAATTAAATTCTAGGCGTAAAAATACTCAGCGATCGAATGGAACGAAAACATTTATATCAGATTCCGCAGTCGATCGCCCATCCGCCGTATCTTCAGTGGTATGTAGATCCGAAACTGAGGCGTTATATCGATCGCCGGATACCACAAGACTATTCGTCTGCTCAAATCCTAGACATGCTCAAGATATCGATCGCTCAGGTGCGAGAGCTATCATTGGAGCAAAAAGATTATACCCTCGAAGATCGGTATCTGAGTGGTTCGATGACTGCTTTACTAGCTTACATCCTATTCGCCCAACGCAAAAATATTCACCTGAATAGTTTTCTAGAGATCTTGGATCGATATTTTCCAGCTACAGAATTAGCCGACCTCTATCAGATTAGTTTAGTAATAATTAGTCAGCCAGCCAAATTTTTACAGAATTTCAATTTGCCGTTATCGGGAGATTGGTACACAAATTTATATCGCTATAGTCATAATAAGTTTCCCCAATGTCTGACTGATGAACTGCGACGACTTGCCGGAGACAAGTTTAAACGGACGAATCTAGGGATATTGGCTCGCACTACTTGCCCACAGCTAGGGCAAAAACAAAAACAACCTGTTCGAGATCGTTTATTATTATTGCATCAGTGTTTTCAAGCAGCAGTTATCGCCGGAGAATTTAACACCAAAAATCCTCGTACCGCTGATTATGATGCTTTGTTGGCTTTATATCGCCTTAGAATGGAAGATGGAGATTGGGATATTGTCGATCGCGATGAAGTTCAGAAATTATTGACCGATTTAAGTAATATGGCTCGGAATTATTATCAGCCAACCAGTGGGGCACTATCATTAGATACACCGATCGGCGATGATGACGGTTCACAAACTATTGGCGATCTACAAGTAGATCTTACTCAATCTATCGATTTAGACGATCGCCAAAAAAGAGATCTAGCACTAGATATCCTCAGCAAATATTCACTCGTTAGCGCAGCATCTCCTGTGGAGAATCGGCTATTATTGTTTCGCTATGGTTTAGGCTTGACTCAAAGTGAGATCGGCATAGAATTTGACTGCAATCAAAGTACGATCGGTCGTCAACACGATCGAGCGATCGCCAAATTAGCAAAAGAACTCTATCTATCCTATGAACATAAACCATCAACAACTCAGCTATCGATCGAGATTTTAGATGAATATATCGAGTATCTGAAATTAGTCTGTGACGATTATTATACCGATCTAGTCATGAATCTATTTACGGAAATTCTTCACACTTCCACCCGATCGAGTATTGTAGAGCAATTTATCGATCGATTAGAAACTGATTGGCAATTTAGATTCAAACCAAATTCTGGGGGACTGACTAAAGTATATACTTTTGTCGAGCGTCGATCTATTCGATCGAATTAATTTAATCCTACACGATTTACCGCTAAAGGTTGCACCCCCTATTTACGAAATCAAATCTTTTTTCCCAACCGCCGCATAATATGGATCGATTTACCCGATTAACAATTTAACATCCTCAGACATATTACCTTCCAATTGCCAGCGCAATTCATGAAAACACTCCTCCTCACTACCCTATTCCTCTTCAGCACCCTCAGCACCCCTGCACAAAGCAATCCAAACCCCGATATCCCCAAACTCGCTCAAAACGAGGATGGCGAAGGTATCCTTACACCCCAACAAGCACAACAAATCGCCAAAAATATCACCGTGCGAATCAGCTCCGCAAATAATGGCGGCTCCGGTGTCATCATCGCCAAAAAAGGCTCCAACTACCTAATTCTCACCAACGCTCACGTCATCAATCGCGCCACCAAAGCCGAAATTCAAGCTCCAGACGGGCAAAAATATTCAGCTACTGTTATCGACGGCGGATTTGACACAAAATACGATCTCGCCCTACTTCAATTTACTAGTAATACAAAATACGCTCTCGCCAACTTATCTAACGTTGCGGGTAGCTCTATGGAAATTGAGCGAACTATTTATAGTGCTGGATTTCCATTTGACTCCCAAGATATTCGGATTACGAGTGGAGCAATATCCCAACTTTCCGATCTTCCCTTTGATGATGGAACCCAAATCGGATACACAATTGATAAAGGAGAAAAAGGCATCCGTCAAGGCATGAGTGGCGGGGCAATTGTTGATATTCAGGGAAATTTATTGGGGATAAATACGATTAGCATTGCACCTATATTGCCGAAATATACTTATCGCGATGGGAGTAAACCGATTCCCAAACTTGCACTCCAATACACCCGCGCGAATTGGGGTATTCCTATTTATAACTTTCTTGCTAATGTCAAAGCCGATATTCTCTACAGTTATGAAAATCTTCCCAAAGTAGAACGTCAAGTTACACCAATCGGCTATATGGCAAAGCTAAATATTAAAACACGTCAGATGACGGTGAGAATTGAAAATAGCGGCGGCAATGGTTCGGGAGTTATTATCGGCAAAGAGGGGAATAGTTACTATGTTTTAACAGCAAAACACGTTTTTGAGCACCCGAATACAAATTACAAATATACCGATAATCAGATTGTTACCTACGACCAGGATCGTCGCCGTACAACTAGTGTTATAGTTGCTGAAGGTGTGGATTTAGCAATAGTTAAATTTGATAGTAATAATAACTATCCTGTCGCCCAACTGGGTGAATATCGGCAAAATCAAGATGATATTGCATTTGTTGGTGGATTTCCCGCGCGACTGAATATCAAGAGTCCTTTATGGCAATGGCAACTGAATCCTGGCTTTATAGCCGATCGAGAACGAGGTAAATTACAAACTCAAACTAACCAATCATTTTCTAATGGGTACGATCTAATTTATACTAGCATTAGTTATGGTGGAATGAGTGGTGGTGGTGTATTCGATCTTGCCGGAAATCTGATTGGTATTCATGGTAGAGCCGAGTCAACGGATCTCCATAGCTTGGGTATATCAATCCAAACTTTTACGGGATTATTAGATAAATTGCGTGTCGATTCCAAGTTGTTAAAAATAGTCAAAACTAATCCAGTCGAATTAAATTCACGCGATCGTAGTAATATAATTGCAGCTATGCAAAATATCTCTCAACCTCAATCAGAAGATGATGGGGAACGCTGGTTAGCTTATGGTAATCAACTATTTCGGACTCGTCAATACGATCGATCTGTACTCGCATTCGATCGATCGATCGCCAAAAATCAAACATTATTAGGTAATTATGGTAGAGCCTTATCACTGCGAGCTGTTGAAAAATATCAACTAGCTGAAAGTGCTATTTCTCAGGCTATAGCTATTGTTCCACTTAGTGAGCGTGGCAAATATTACTATTTATGGAATTACAACAGTACGATTCTTAGAGCATTAGAAAAATATGATGAAGCTCTCAAGTCGATCGAAATCGCAATTTTATCACAGCGAGAATCAGAACAAAAAGATTTAACATTGCTAAATCAAAAAGCAGTAATCTTGAGCGATAAAAAACAGTATGAAATGGCGATCGCCATCTACGATGAGGGCATCCGCAAATATCCAGAAGCGTATACTTATTACAATCGGGGTAATGCGAAATCCGCGCTCGGAAATAAACAAGCTGCGATTGCCGACTTCGATCGGGCAATTGCACTCAATCCTAAATTTATTGAAGCATACAATAATCGAGGTATCGCTAAATCTGTACTCGGAAATAAACAAGCTGCGATTGCTGATTTTGACTTCACAATTGCACTCAATCCTAAATCTGCTGGGGCTTATATTAATCGAGGTATTATTCAATCTAGTCTCGGCAATAGACAGGCAGCGATCGGTGACTTTAATCTAGCAATTATCCTCAATTCTAAATCTACTGATGCTTATATTAATCGCGGCATCGCTAAATCTACCATGGGCAATAAACAAGCTGCAATTGCCGACTTTGATTTAGCAATTTCTCTCAATTCTAAGATATCTGAGGCTTATTATAATCGAGGTAATGCTAAATTAGCTCTGGGTAATAAACAGTCGGCAATTGTCGATTTTGATTCAGCAATTTCTCTTAGTCCTAATTTTATATTGAGTTATATTAACCGAGGAATTGCTAAATCTATGCTTGGAGATAAACAAGCGGCAATTGCTGATTTTAGTTTAGTTATTTCCATCAATCCTCAATCTGGGGAAGCCTACTACAATCGAGGCTTAACAAAATTAAAATACGAAAATAAACAGGCTGCGATTATCGATTTAAGAAAGGCTGCTGAGTTATTTCGCGAACAAGAACGAATCGAAGATTATCAAAGAGTGATGAATTTAATCGACTAAATAAAATAATATTGCGATTCTAAGTAGCTACTTACTTTAGTTGTCTATTTTAACTTGCACGTAAAAAATACTACTCGTACACTCTACTATCCTTGAATTCATCAATCACCATAATTACCAATGTTATTAAATTTAGAGCAAATTAAAGCGATCGATTCTAGCTCAATCTGGTTGCAACTATCCGCAGATGAGATCGATCGAGCCAATCCCAATCCCCAACTATATACCAATTCTACAGGTTTATATCATGCCGGGTTAAATCAATTATGTTTGATGAAGATTGGAGCTTGGTTAGATCGACAACAGATTAATCATCACCCAAGTTTTAATGAGACTGAATTTTCGACAGTTTGGGATGTGGTTACGGGTTGTGCGATCGAGATTGGTAAACTAAGATTGATTTTGATACCTAGTGAAAATCTCGATCGCGATGAATTGCGAGTACCTCAAGAATGGATCGATTTACCCAATTGGGCGGGAGATTATTATTTGGGAGTACAGATCGATTTGGAGTCAAATACGATCGATATTTGGGGGTTTGCTTCTCATCAAGCTCTCAAAGATAAAGGGCAATATTCTAGCCGCGATCGCACTTATCACTTAACTACCGATTCATTGATTTATAATCTCGATCTTCTATGGATTGCCGAGGAATTAGATTTAGCTCCCAGAAATGTCATCCCTGAGTTGCCGAGTCTATCTTTAGATCGCGCCTTAGAATTAATTAAGATTATTAGTAAACCGTCTCCATATTCACCACGTCTTGCCCTCAATTTTGACGAATGGGGCACCCTTTTAGATAATCCAACCTTGCGCTCCCAATTACATCAAACTCGGCTCCAAAGAGCTGCTATCGCCCAAGCTCCCGCGCCGACTTTCTCATTAGTCGAATGGTTGAATCGAGAATTTAATCGGGCAATCTCGCTCGGCTGGCAAACCAGTCAATCGATCGGTGTGATGTCGCCAAATCATCAGTATAATAACACGATCGAACGCGCTAAACTGATCGATCTCCAAATCGATCTGCAACGAGAAACAGTAGTTCTATTACTCGGTATCATTCCCGAAACTGTCGATCGAATGCGGATCGTAGTTCGAGTACATCCGGCGATTGGCTCCCGTTATTTGCCCCCACAATTGCAATTAAGTTATGTCGATCTAGATGGGATTAGTTTACGCACAGTCACAGCCAGAACTAATGATGACTATATTCAATTACCCGCCTATACTTGTCCGATTGGTATGGAATTTAATATTCAATTGCAATTACATACGGCTAGATCGATCGAACGGTTTGTGGTGTAGCGATTTAAATTAATGATTGAATATGTTTTATAACTACCTATTCCATTCCCGCTCTAAAATCTATTCTCTGTGCTCTCCTTGCACTGAGCGGAGCCGAAGTGTGCGCCTCTGCGGTTGGAAAACAATTAGACAGTAAAAGCATTCTCTACTTGAGGATTACAATAGAGAAGATATGATGAAAATAATTATTATTAGATTAGGCACGGGTTCGATTCAAGATGGGTTTAATAATGTTAATGTTGAATTAAAATCTGGCAGCAAAACCCAATGGGAAGATCGCACTAATTTACCTCCCAATCCAGAATTAGATCGGTTATTAAATCAGTGGCAAGTATTATATCCGGCAGCGATTCAGTTGCTATCTCCTACTCACAATTTATCGCCAGTATTCGATGATGATACGATTACGAATGTGTCTAGTCAGGATATGGGTGAATTAAATCACCATTTCAAAACAGCGATTAATGATTGGCTCAATTTTGGCGACTTTGCTAGAATCGAGCGGAGGTTACGCACAGACTTAAATACTCACGATCGCATTCTGACAATTATTATTAGCGAACAATTGAAAATCTGGCAACTCCCCTGGCATTTTTGGGATTTCTTAAATGATTATGCCAATGCTGTCGAAGTATTTTCCAAACCGAGATTTAGCAATGTCAGTCAGATCGAGCCACAGTCTAATGGTAAAGTAAATATTCTCGCTCTATCTGGTCGCGATCCAGACTCAAATCTAGATCTTTCCTTTTTAAAAACCTTACCTCAATCTAATCCTACCTCGATCGAGGCGGTTTCAGCCTATGAAGTTGCCGCAAAGCTACAAGAGGTTCAACCAGATATTTTTATCTTCTATGGGCATGGTGATACGATCGAAGGTCAATCTATTCGGGATGGAGCGATCTATCTAGACAATGATACACCATTAGAGATTAGCAAACTCAGAATCGAAATCCAAACCGCGATCGATCGCGGGTTACAGATCGCTATTTTCAATTGTTGTAATGGTTTGGGATTGGCAGAGCAAGTGACAGATCTGAATATTCCTTATATTATTGTGATGCGGGAAATTATTCCCAATCTCACCGCTCAATCATTTTTAGAAGACTTATTAACTGCATATAGCCAAGGCTTGAGTTTTCCCGCTGCTTTCCAATCTGCTCGACAAAGATTGCGATTATCTCCTGGTGGCTTTGCTAAATTTGCCGACTGGTTACCAATTTTATTTCACAATCCGCTCAGTCAAAGCGTGACTTGGCACGATCTATCAATGACAGCTTTTAGTCGTTGGATTCCACCCAAACTAGTCGCAATTTGCAACCACTTGAGTCAACCCAAATATCGAATCTGGACTACAGTAGGGCTGAGTCTGAGCATATCTCTATTGGCGATTCAGTTACGCTCTACGCCCTCGATCGATAGTCTAGAGGATGCGATCGTCGATCGATTTCAATCCATCCAAATCGATCGATTACCATTAAAATCGTCTCAAGTTACGATCGTCAATTACGATCCGTTGATTTTATCGGGTTATATATCTGACGATCGAGAATTGCAACAAACAATCGATTTCGTCACCGCAAATACTAATCCTCTCATTTGGGCTGTGAATCTAGGCATTAACGATCTAACTAAATTCGCTCCTAATGTTATTCAAGGCTGTATCGAATCAGCTTCGAGCAATCATCTTCAACTGGATTCATGCGATCGAAAGTCTCTAACCTCGATCCTCAAATTAGCCAATTTACCCGAACTAGATCCCCTCAACTTCAGACTAAATGTAAATTTACTCAATAAGATCGATCGCTTGGGCACAGACAAGATATTGAGCCAATCGCCATCCGAACTAAAACAACTATTCGATCGTAAAGTTATTCTAGTCGGTAACTTTGACGGCAAAGAACTAAATTCATTAGCTAGACAAGCGATCGCCATCGACCAAATTATCCGCGCTAATAATGCCGAGCATCGATTACCACCGATCCTCAACGTTCCCATCAGTCAACAATTTTCATGGGTATTTTTATGGTCGATCGTGACAGGGATACTAATCTGGCGGCGCAAGTGGACACTATCATTTTTAATCATAATGGCTGATGTCATTGGCATCGCAGGAATGTTATTATTTGGCTGGAGATTACCGCTAATCATTACATCAATCTCGATCGTATTAGTTGCCTGTACAGTAGAAATCATGAAAATTATCAATAGCATAAATCGACATTTGAATCACACAGGCAAATCTGCCCAAATTACTAGCCACAGTTGGGATAAGACGTGAACTCAAGGAACATCTATACTTTAGATATCGTCTGAAAAATAAATAAATAGCTATTTTAAAGTATCTGAGATGAAAATCGATATCACTCGCTCAACGATCGTTACTTCTTTGGTAAAACCCCTGTTATTGACGATCGCTTTATCAACTACCATTACTTATTTAATAGTACCTACTAATATCGCCCAGGCAAGTAGAGCGAAAGTAGCATTTTTTTGTAGTCGTACTAATGATGGTAATTTGGATCCGGTGACAATGATGGGCGTAAGTGGAAAAAAAGAGCATCAACCGATTGTGATCTGGAAAAATGAATTAGGATCTCAAGCTCCTGAACAACGGTGTCAGACAGCTTTTTCGAGATTTCAGATCGCTTGGGATCGAGGTGATTTTCAAAACTTAGTTACTGGGATCGATCGAAAAACTGGACAAGGATTAATTTGTGCTGTTAAGACACGAGATGCTAAGTGCGAACCCAGTCAGGTATTATTCGCCGTGAATAATGAGCAGAAAGCTAGAGAAATTACCAAACAATTATATATCAATATGCGACGTGGACAGGGGATTCCGGTATATCAATCTAGTTCTCAAGAATCGATCGACATGCAAGAATTAATCGACTCAATGGGTAAATAAATCTGAATTGTAGTCAAAAATTTTGGCAGATACTTAGAAACGATCGGATCGTCAAGTGCAAAACTTCTGAAACGTCGAAAAATCGTAGGTTGGGTTATCTCCTGGCGGAAAGGCTACGCCAACGTGCCTCAACCCAACCTACAATAAAAGATTTGTCTGTCAATCGGTTTTTAAAAATCATCGATCTCCTCAGCGCATTAGCTGCAAAAATTTTCCCGATAGCATAAATATCATCTGACACCCAACCATGAAAGCTACAGCCATCCTAATCGCTAGCCTGCTCCTGCCCATTCAACCTGTCGCCTCCCTCCCCTTTCAACCCATCATCGCCCAACTAGATGAAGGAATCCTCACCCCTCAACAAATCCAACAAACCGCCAAAAATATCAGCGTACGAATCACCTCCGCAACTAATGGCGGCTCCGGTGTTATCATCGCTCAAAAAGGCTCCAACTACCTCATCCTCACCAACGCCCACGTCGTCAAACGCGCTGCTAAAGTAGAAATCGAAGCACCAGACGGGCAAAAGTACCAAGCGACAACTATCGACGGGGGATTCAACTCCAAATACGATCTCGCCCTACTCCAATTTACCAGTCAGACTAAGTACACTCTCGCCAATTTAGCGAGCGTTGCAGGTAGCCCTATCGAAGCCTCACGCACTATTTATAGTGCCGGATTTCCCTTTGATTCCAAAGATATCCGCGTCACTAGCGGCGAAGTATCCCAACTTTCCGATCTTCCCTTCGACGATGGCACCCAAATTGGATATACGATCGATAAAGACAAAAAAGGCATCCGTCAAGGCATGAGTGGCGGTGCAATCTTCGATGCTCAGGGAAATTTCTTGGGGATAAATACCGTCAGTGCGGCACCGATTTTACCCAGCTATACTTATAACGATGGGAGTAAACCAATTCCCAAACTTGCGGCAAAATATGCTAATGCAAATTGGGGGATTCCGATCTATAATTTTTTGACTAATGTCAAGGCTGATATCCTGTATGGCTATGACAATCTCCCCAAGCTAGAACATCAAGTCTCTCCCACTGGATACATGGCGCAGCTCAATACTAAAGCGCGTCAGATGACAGTAAGAATTGAAAATAGTGGCGGTAATGGTTCGGGGGTAATCATCGCCAAAGAAGGCAATAGTTACTATGTTTTAACTGCAAAACATGTCCTTCAAGATTATCAAACCAATCGAGGATTTACCAATCACCAACTTATTACTTACGATCAAGATCGACACGGTGCGACTGCAACAATAGTAGCCGAAGGTGTGGATCTAGCGGTGATGAAGTTTAGTAGCAATAGTAATTATGCCGTCGCAAAACTAGGTGGATATAGTACTAAGGATGATGATTTTGCCTTCGTTGGTGGATTTCCAGGGCGAGATAAAATTAATAGTCCGCTGTGGCAATGGCAACTAAATCCTGGTTTTATTTCTAGTCAAGCATCAGGTAAACTCAAGACTGAAACTAATCAATCATTTTCTAATGGTTACGATCTAATCTATAGCAGCATTAGTTATGGGGGTATGAGTGGCGGCCCAGTATTTGATACTAATGGGAATATTATCGGCATTCATGGACGAACAGAAGGCACGGATGTCAATAGCTTGGGGATATCAATCCAAACTTTTACTGGATTATTAAAAGCAAGGAAGATGCAGATTTCCCCAAGTTTAGTTAATCTATTGACTATCGAATCAAATCGCCCCGTTGCGCTAAATTCTACCAATCGTAGTAATGTCATTTCTACGATGGAAAACATTTCTATTCCCCCAGTAGAAGCGATCGGCAAACGTTGGTTAGATTATGGGAATCAACTCTATCGAACTCGTCAATACTCTAAATCGATCTCTGCATTCGATCGAGCAATTAGTAAAGGTGAAAAGTTATTGGGTAATTATGGTAAAGCTTCATCCTTGAGGGCGGCTAAAAAAATGGATTTGGCGGCAATGGCGATCGCGCAATCGATCTCCGCAGTGCCTAGTATTGAAAGGGTTAGTTATTATTACCTTTGGTCGAAGCAAGCTACTATTTTACAAGATTTAGCCAAATATGACGAAGCTCTAAAGTCAATTGAAATTGCGATCGGTTTAAAACGAGACGATCTAATTTTACGTCATGAAAAAGCGGTCATTTTATTCAATCAGCAAAAGTATCAAGCATCGATCGCCATTGAGAATGAGCTGATTCGGACTAAACCAGAATGGTTTTTTCATGTAATCCGTGGTTTATCCAAAGAAAAAATCGGTGATAATCAAGGCGCACTCCAAGATTTGAATTCAGCGATCGAACTCAACCCTACTGGAGACGGCTTTTATAGTTTCAGAGGGCTAGTCAAAATCAAAATAGGTGATTATCAAGGAGCATTAAAAGATGCCGATCGAGCGATCGAACTCGATCCTAATAAAGATCTGAATTACATGACTAGAGCACTGATTAAAACAGCTCTCAAAGACACTCAAGGAGCATTAAAAGATGCCAATCGAGCGATCGCCCTCGATCCACGCAATCCCGAAAATCACAACATTCGTGGAGTCGTCAGATCTCAAACTGGAGATCACAAAGGTGCGATCGATGACTATACGAAAGCAATTGAACTCAATCCGAAGAATGCCAACTATTATGCTAGTCGTGCAGGCTCTAAGTATATACTAGGCGATAAACAAGGTGCCCTCGACGATAGCAATAAAGCCATTGCGATCGACAAAAACATCGAATTAGCTTACAGCATTCGGGGGAAAGTCAAATCAGCTCTAGGCGATAAACAAGGTGCGATCGCCGATTTCAATCGAGCAATTAAAATCAATCCCGACTCCAGTGATGGTTATGTAAATCGGAGCATTGTTAAAGCAGAATTGGGCGATAAACAAGGTGCAATCAAAGATATGACTAAAGCGGCTGACTTATTCCGTCAACAAGGAAGAATGGATTTATATACAAAAGCAATGAGTATAGTTGAAGAATTAAAGAAATAATCAAACAACTATAGCGATCTTAAATGAGAATCTAGATCTTTATTTTCTTATCTCTGCGCCCTCTGCGCCTCTGCGGTTAAAAAATATTGAAAATCATTTAGAATCGCTATATTTCGTCGATGATTCTGGGTTGGGTTTCGCTAGCTCAACCCAACCTACGCACCAACACCTTTAATCCAAACTCCATGAAAACACTCCTCCTCACCGCTCTCATCCTCACCACCAGCCTCATCCTGCCCGCGCACAGCAACCCAACCCCCACCGCCCCCAAACCCGCTCAAAACGATTTTAACGAAGGTATCCTCACCCCCCAACAAGTACAACAAACCGCCAAAAATATCAGCGTGCGAATCACATCAGCACCTAATGGCGGCTCCGGTGTCATTATCGCCAAAAAAGGCTCTACCTACCTCATCCTCACCAACGCTCACGTCATCAAACGCGCCACCAAAATCGAAATCCAAGCTCCAGATGGGCAAAAATATCTAGCCACGCCCATCGATGGCGGATTTAGCAGCAAATACGATCTCGCTCTACTCCAATTTACTAGTCAAACAAAATACACTCTCGCCAACTTATCAAACGTTACGGCTAGCACTATCGAAGCCGAGCGCACTATTTATAGTGCCGGATTTCCCTTTGACTCCAAAGATATCCGTATTACCAGTGGAGAAATATCCCAACTTTCCGATCTTCCCTTCGATGATGGAACCCAAATCGGCTATGTTACCAATAAAGGAGAAAAAAGTATCCGTCAAGGGATGAGTGGTGGTGCTATTTTTGATGCTCAGGGGAATTTATTGGGCATCAATACCATTGGCATCGCGCCGATATTACCCAACTATACCTATGCCGATGGTAGTAAACCGATTCCCAAACTTACAGCAAAATATACCCGTGCTAATTGGGGAATCCCTATTTACAATTTTCTAACTAATGTTAAAGCTGATATCCTCTATGGATATGACAATTTACCCAAACTAGAACGTCAAATTAGACCGACTGGATACTTGGGTCAACTAAATACAAAAACCCGCCAAATGACGGTCAGAATTGAAGCTGGAACCGGAAACGGTTCGGGGGTCATCATTGCCAAAGAAGACAATAGTTACTATGTTTTGACTGCCAAACACGTTCTCCAAGATCCTGAAACAAATCAGAGATATTCTAATCCCCAGATTATCACCTACGATCGAGAACCCCATAACCTGACTAGTACTATTATAGCCGAAAATGTCGATTTAGCCGTAGTAAAATTTAGCAGCAAGAACAACTACCCCCTAGCTAAACTAAATGAATTTCAACCAAATAATGACGATCTAGTCTTTGTCGGTGGATTTCCGGCGCGGGAAAATATCCAGAGTCCATTGTGGCAGTGGCAACTGAATCCTGGATTTATTCTCAGTCAAGAATCGGGGAAATTTCTGACTCAAAATAACTTATCCTTTTCCAACGGCTACGATCTATATTATGGCAATATAAGTTATGGGGGCATGAGTGGTGGCCCTGTTTTTGATACTGATGGGAATATCATTGGGATTCATGGGCGAGCAGAAGCCACAGATAAAACGATATTAGGCGGAAGTTTGGGTATATCGATTCAATCTTTCACAGGATTATTAGCCAAATTTCAAATAAAACCTGGGTTATTAACTATTACTAAAAATAATCCGAAAGTATTAAACGATCGAGATCGTCAGACAGTCATTACTGCGATGAATAATGTCTCAGAACCTCAGCCGGAAGCTACAGGGAGCCGTTGGTTAGCCTATGGGAATCAACTCACTCGCACGTTGCAGTTCGATCGCGCAGTAATTGCATTTGACAAAGCGATCGAACGAGGTGAAGCCTTTCAGGGCAATTATGGCAAGACATTATCACTACTAATTTTGAGAAAATATGCTGCCGCCAAAATATCGATCGCCAAAGCGATTAACTTAGTCCCAAATAGTAAAGATCGCGCTCAATATTACTATCTTTGGAAATATCAAAGTAGAATTCTTGGCCATTTACGTGAATACGATCGGGCAATCAAAACAATCGATATTGCGATCGCCTTAGAGCCAAAAGATATGATGCTCCGCTATGAGAAAGTGAATATATTAACTCAAAATAAACAGTATTCACAGGCGATCGCGGTTTGCAATGAGATGATTCGTCTCAATGGAGCCGCATATATGTACAATACTCGCGCTACAGTTAAGTTTCAATCAGGCGATCTCAAAAGTGCGCTGGTTGATATCGATCGAGCTATTAATATCAATCCAAAATATTCAGAAGCTTATCTTAATCGTGGTTTGATTTCATCACAATTGGGCAATCTCAAAGGTGCGATGGTTGATGTCGATCGAGCGATTAATATGAAGCCAAATCTTCCAGAGGGTTATTTGTTAAGGTCAGTAGTTAATCTTCAATCAAATAATTTCAAAGATACATTAATCGATAGTACAAAGGTTGTAAATATTATTGCGGATATTAATAATAATAAAAATGGTTTTTATAAATCAGTAGCATTTAATAACAGTGGAATGCTAACACTAGCCTATGTATTGCGGAGTCAATCTAATATAAAGTTGGAAAAATCCAAAGATGCAATCGCTGATAGCGATCGAGCTATTGAATTAATTAAGGTTTCTCAAAGTCAAGAGATAATTAGTCTATTGCCTCCAGCTTTGTTTGTCAGAGGCTTGGGTAAAATAGGTTTAGAAAATTGGAATGATGGGATTATAGATATCACTAATGCAGGCAAGTTGGCTCGGCAGCTAGGGCAAACGAAATTTATTCAAGAAGTAATGGGTGCTCTCGATATCTTGAAACCTCTAGCAGATTATGAAAAAGCGATCGCCCTTGCTCCGAAAAAAGCTAGTCTGTATGTAGACCGTGGCAACTTTAAATATGAAAAACTAAAAAATGTAGATAGTGCCCTTGCTGACTATAACCAAGCGATCGCGATCGATCCTAAATACTCGATCGCCTATGCTGTTCGCGGGATCCTAAAAGCTCAAAACCTTAACGATCCGCAAGGAGCAATAATAGACCTAAATAAGTCGATCGAACTAGATCCCAAATTTCTTGATGCTTACTATAATCGCGGCGATCTTTACTACTCTCTCGGTAATAAAAGTGCAGCCACTCGCGACTTTCAGAAAGTCATCGCCCTGAATAAAACTACTGTGGTTAGCTCGATCGCTCAGGGTATAATTTATTTAGAACAAGGATTAATCCCCCAGGCAATTGGTAGTTTCGATCGAGCAGTTCAAATTAATCCCAATACTCCAGATATTTATAAATATCGAGGGCTAGCTTATGAGCGACAAGGTAATAAAACTGCGGCAATCCAAGATTGGCGCAAAGCTGCCGCAGGTTATCAAGAAGTTAATGGTCTCAAAGATTACGCACTGGTGCGCGGATGGCTCAAAAAACTAGGCGCAACCGAATAAGATCCAGATCTCGTTTAATTCCTGCTAAATTTAAACTGGGTTCTGTGCATAATCCGATCGCATCTCCCCGAAATAAAACTATAGCAACCGCCAGGGCGGTTAGGACAGATGTAGACGCTCAAACCATTAGTGCTTCAGCTTTCCCAAACTGACCCCTGTCCCCTGACCTCTGACCCCTGCTATATCAGCCATCAAACCCACTCCACCCATGAAAACCAACATTATCCTCACCCTTCTCCTCACCACCCTCACCTACGGCAGTATTGCTGCCAATCCGCACACTGTCGCCCCCGCCATCGCCAACACCGCCAACCGCGTCTATGAAAGAGCCAATCCCGCCGTCGTCACCGTTAGAGGAATCAACGGACATGGTAGTGGGTTTATTATCAGTGGTAATGGTTATGTGGTTACCAATGCCCATGTAGTCGAAGGTCAACCAGGTGTGGTCACAGTGATGATGGCAGATGGTAAAACCGAAATGCCCGCCGATGTAGTCGGATTTGGACTGGGCGGATTGGATCTGGCTCTACTCAAAATAAATCGCCCAGGAAAGCTACCCACAGTCGCTCTAGGCAATGGGAAGTCGGTTCGGGTGGGTGATAACGTATATGCGATTGGGACACCCCTAGCCGAGCGAAATCAAAACACCTTCACCGCTGGGCTAGTGAGTGGAATTAGAGCTGATGGTCAGATCATCCAAAACAGTGCAGCCATCAATCCAGGTAATTCGGGTGGCCCGCTTCTGAATGATAAAGGGGAAGTAATCGCCGTAAATACAAGTATTGCTACCTCTGGCGTAATTTGCGCTAATGGTGAAAATTGCGCCACAGGGATCGGAAACGTAGGCATTGCCTATTCCCTGAGTGTCGATCTCGTCCGTTTATTCGTTCGAGATGCCATAGCGGGTAAAGCTTCTAGCCGTTCGACGCTCTCGAAATAAAGTTAGCTCAAGAAAGTTGCACCCCGCCCAGACAAGATTGCACTTTTCGCTGACCCCTGACCCCTGAACCCTCATCCCTGCCCTAGCGCATTTTCGATCGATATTCTCCCGATTGAAGCAGTAATAAAGTTCACCAGATCTATCTCCAAATATTAGTCTAATTATGAAACCATTTTTGATGCCTGCTTTGTTGCTCATGACTGCTCTACTCACTGCTATCCCTAACCGCAGCTTTGCACAACCCGCCCCCGAACAGGAACAAGCTTCCGGTAAAGTCCAGTTTACTTGCGGTCAAGCCGGAGATCCCAGCAGCAGAAAAAATCTTCCGGCAACTGTCGCTAGCGTCACTGGCAATCCAGAAACCATCGTCCTGATTGTGTGGAAAAGTGAATTTTTTGGTACAAAATTCACTCCCGAAAAACGATGTGAGATCGTCTCAGCAGCAATTGAAAAAGCCTTTAGTGAAGGTCGGACTTATATCGGTTCGGGTAACGATAAAGCGACTGGATTGGGCATCGTCTGTGGAATAGCAAATCCCGAACAAAAATGCGATCGGACTAATATGCTATTAACGATGAAATCATATCAAAGTGCCGATGATACGGTCGAACAACTCGGTCAAATCATGCAAGGTAAAACGGGTCAACCTGTTTATCAAAGCAGTGGAGGAAAACGGGTCAATTTACGTGCTTTATTATTCAAACGTAGATTCCGTTAGATTAATTGAGAATTGCGGATACGTTCCATTCGGATTTCTAGGGTGATGTAAACGCACCAAGCAGAACCCCTCTGTCTCGTTAATCAATTTGGCAATTTGTGGGTTATAAATCCCCCTAAATCGGGGGATTTACTGTATTTTATATGTTGAATGATATTGAGTGTATGAAAATTTTTCTAGGTATGGTAGCTGTTGGTGGATCTCTGATGGGAAATCTATTCTTGACGATAGATCGAGCGAATGCCAATCCCCCTTCGCCAAAGTATGTGCGATTTTATTGCGGTCAAAGCTTCGATCCCAATAGTAATAAGATCGTTCCCACTACCGTGATTGCCACTTCCTCGCGAAAAGAACCAGTTGCTTTCATTCAGTGGAAATCGGCTGGTTTTGGGGCATATACTCCAGAACGTCGGTGTGAGATCGTCTCACCAAAATTGCAACAAGCCTGGGAATCAAAACGGCTGAAATACCTAACTTCTGGTACATCAAAACGTACCGGACAGGGTATAATTTGTGGGGTTAAAGATCGAAATTCTAGATGTAATGAATCAAATATGCTATTCACCCTAGCTAATGGTACCGATGCTAATGGATTGATCGATCGCATTGAAGGTCTGAAAATGGGCAAAACTAGTAATCCGATCCCTCAAAGTGCTGGAGAGCGATCGACAGATCTAGAAGAGTTCGTCGAAAAGATGACCGAATAAGATCCAATTGTCGTTACTGCTATTATTTCGGCTATTATACCCAAGACAACAACAGCGATCGCTAGGTATAAATAGAGTACAGATTCAAAATTAGATTCGTTCGCCTAGCATCAGCAAAGCTAAATCGAACTATTGAGCTTACATCTTGCACCAGTATTTGAGAATTACTAGTTCCGATCTACTGGGATAAGATGTAAGTCGCTTGACTTTGCTTGGAGATAAATAGTTTTGTAATTTAGTTAGAACGATATAATGGGACGTGGTAGACAGGATACATTCGATTTAGTCACAAAGATCGTCGCCAGAAACTTGGAGATCGATGTCGATGCGATCGATCGGGAGTTTAGATTCCACTATTTCATCGATGTTTTGGCCGATATTCGTCGCAAGAAAACTGGTACCGAGGATTTACTTGACTATATCGAAGCTGCAAATATCTATGTCGATTTATCTGAAACTTTTCAGCTTCATTTTTTCGCTGATTTTACTGACTGCACCTGCATTACGATCGACGATCTAGTAGATTTGATCGAATCCAAATTAGATAGTTTGGTGTAACAGGAGTCAGGAGCCAGGTGCGATGGTAGCTCCAAAATTCGATCGCCTAATTCCAATGATAATGTTGGGGAATGAGATCGTCAGGGGCGAATAAATGGGGACTCATGGGCGCAGTTGCGGTATCATACCAAGATTCGAGCAGATCTTGAGTTTCTTCCATTTCCCCTGGCGAAAGATCGCGAGGAATAATTATGCCAATGCTACGATCGGGCATAGCCACATAATATCCATCAGGAAAATATTTTTCTAAATAAGGTGAGAGTAAAATTCGGGAAGATCCAAATCCATCCTCATGCATCATAATCGCCCAGACAACGGTTCCATCTTGGCGAAGTTTTTGATGAGTCCACAATTCTTGAGATGCTACTTTGAGATTGATTGCGGCTCTTTGCTGCCAATCAATACCTTCATTTTCCCAAATTTCTACCATCTCGGAAGTCACATCTTCATAAGCAACTCGCCCTTGGGGATTGCTGTTCATAATTACCCAGGTGAGAGAATAATCCCGCACGGGTAATTTTGTATGTGGAGAATCCCAGAGACTAGATCGGAGGCAAGTAGAATGGATAATCAATGGCATTAAGCGATCGATAGCATCAATGATAGTTTCCGACATAAATCGAGTTTAAATGTGGTACTCCGTTCTTTAGTTAGAGTACCCAGCTACTGAGTGTAATTTTACACTCAGTTATGTTTTTCACGGCGAATAGATAGGCAAGATTTTTCCGACTGCGGTTGGTTGATTTAGAGCTTTGACGACAGTGGCGGCGATCGCTTGCAAGTCTGCACGTCCCGATCGAATAATGGTGTACGGCAAATTCGACCTGTCGAGTAAAGAGAGTGCAGTCGGGGTGAGGATAGTCGCCGAAAAGTCATGGGCGGGATCTTCGACGATCGTTAGTTGTGGTAGAGTATTATCGCCATAGGCAGTAATAGATTCAATCTCTAGGGCAAACAATCCTGGGGTAAATCGGGGGTTCAATTCTCGATCGTATTCAAATTTACTCAGCATCAATTGAAACGAGCGAATTTGGGTGCGATCGAATTGTGGTGATGGATTAACAACTTTAGCTCGAAATACAGGTACTAATTTGTCAAAGGGAACTTTGACGGTGAGCCAATCACGATCGGTATCAAAAGAACAAGCATAACCGACTCCATCCCAAGCTGTTTCAGTGCGAATGAATAATTTGTATCTTTGCCCGTCGCCTTTGACTCGTAGCTCGATGCCAGTATAATTACTCAGGTCGAAAGTCGGCTCAAAATTGCGAGTACGCACAGATGCAAATCCACCGGAATTGTCGATCGAAACCCGCCCACTAAAAATCGCACTAGCTCCACCCCATCCCATCCCGCTTGCACTGACTCCACCCATCACCACATCATCCACACTCCCCCAAATCTCGCGGATATTTGGAGTCGGATTCGTAAAATCAAACAGCCGATTTTGAGTAGCTGGGGGTAAAGAAGTCTTGGCGATCGTCACCAAACGTTCTAAACTCGACTCAGTTAGATTACTCTCAAGATTGGCACAATAGACAATCGATCGAACTCCCGCCATCATCTGAGCAGTGGGTAACCAAGGATCTTCAGCTCTGACTACTTCAACTCCATCGGGTAGATTGGCGGAGTCTACATCAGCGACAATAGCTCTAACTCTAGCTCCAGCCTGCAACAATCGATCGACAATCGATCGCCCTTGCGCGCTCGTCGATCCAACTACCAATATTAATCCCAATGTTCGCGCTCCAGCCATAGTAGATTTATCCTTCGACTCGCCCATAAACAATCGTCGCAAATCACTAAAAATCGGCACTGCATCAAAATAACTAACGGTATTTAAAAACCGAACAACATCCCAATTAGCCATAATTGTATTTTAACGATCGATACTTTGATCCCATCCAGAGGCGCAGGAAAGGGTTTACTGCGATAATTTAGGGCGGGAACAGTGCCCGCCCCGATCTAC
>JANMEL010000222.1:0-1763 GCA_031376885.1 Chamaesiphon sp. OTE_70b_metabat_96
GCCATCATCAATGCCCAACAATCATCCACATCACTGGTTGCGCTTTGACCGCAGGCTGGATCGGTATCAATCCAAATTGGAAGTTTAGACGCATTTGAGCGAGGTTTGAATTCCTCTAGGGAATGCTTTATTATATTCAAAGGATGACTCAGGCTATAGACTTTATTAACGCTAGTTACCACAAAAAAGATTAGAAAGAGATTGGCTAATAATCCAGCGATCGCCTGTTTGAAATAGGTTTTGTTTTTGTAGCGTTGCCAGAACTGAAAAGCTTGAATAGTGAAATAACTACCGATCGCTACTAACACTGTGAATACTACCAATCCCACAGACTGAACTTCTGCTCTAATATCCTGATTGGAATAACTGAATCCTAAGCCCAAGAGAAATGTTAGCCCAAATCCGATCGATGGAATTTGCCAACTCAAAAGACATCTACGCCGGATATTATTCATGGTAGAAATGTCCTTTTGCTCAACTCAAAAGCTCGTAGGTACCACCACGCTCTAATGCTTTTTTGTAGGCAGGACGGATGTGGATGCAATTCAAGAAGGTCATGAGCTTTGGACGGCTTGCGTTCAGTCCAGCCCGTGCTGCTGCCGCCTCCAGGGGGAAGCTGATTTGGATATCGGCAGCGGTAAATTCGTTACCAGCGAACCAGGTACTTTTTCCAAGCTCCGCCTCCATGTAATCTAGGTGTTGTGTGATCTGAGGTTCAATAAATGAGCTTTTGACACGATTGGTGATCGACCGAGCGATCGGGCGCACGAAAAAGGGCATGGGATTCTTTTCAATTTGGTCGAAGATGAGCTTCAGGAGCAGCGGTGGCATTGCAGACCCTTCTGCATAATGCAGCCAGTAGGTGTAGCGTAGATGCTCTGATGTACCTACAGGAGGAACCAGTCGTCCGTTGCCATAGCGATCGACTAGATACTCGATAATGGCACCAGATTCAGCTAGGGTCAGTTCACCATCAGTAATAACTGGCGATTTGCCGAGCGGATGCACTTCCCGTAGCGATGCGGGTGCCAACATGGTTTGCGGGTCACGATCGTAGCGCTTGATTTCGTAGGGAAGTCCAAGTTCCTCTAGTAGCCAAAGTACACGCTGGGAACGGGAATTATTTAAATGATGGACAGTAATCATTGAATTGCCTTTATTTAATGTATTGATTGATGAACTACAGCACAAAAATTATTTATCTTTTTTTATTATCAAAGATAAAACTTAAATCTTGATCGCTACGAAGATGGCTGACAAATTACAACCCCTTCTTTTTGGGTATTTGCACTAGGATTACTACCCATCGATCGAATTACCATGCTTGGCTGATAGCCGGGATAGCAACGCACCAACACATTATCATCAGCACGAGTTACATATAAAACACTAATGGGTTTGCCTCCCAAAATAGCGGTTTCCAGATAAGGAGCAGTAGGGGCAGTCGCCATCAATACAAGCTGTTTAATAGGTGTGGAATCTGGCAGAATAGCTGTTGCTTTCAAAGGTTGTAAATAGACTATTAAGAATGTTGTAATGATCGCTAATAGAGTAAGAAATAACTTAGTAGATAGTTTAAACATTACGTAACTTTTCTCCTTATGAGTTTTGATTATCGATTCATTATTTAGGAACGTTTCTTGATCGACCCTAGACCCTTTTTGGATTCCCGGACTTGGGGAGAACCAATATACTCCACAGAACCCACCCCAGAGAGAGTTACATCTAACTGCTCGCTAACATTCACCACAGCGCTCCCCACA
>JANMEL010000228.1:0-3715 GCA_031376885.1 Chamaesiphon sp. OTE_70b_metabat_96
TCTGAGGTGGTGAATGGACATCGGACTATCAGCAAGGAACAGGCTAAAAGTTTAGGTAAGTTCTTCCAAATATCACCAGCCTTGTTTATTTGAAAACGAGCTAAAACCAAATTATTAGGAGTTAACATCGTGGCAGTTTTAACCGTGCGGATGCCAGACGATCGGCATTCTAGATTAAAGGAATTAGCAGCGAGTCAAGGTGTAAGTGTCAATAAAATGATTGAAGAGCTGACTACAGTAGCTTTAGTTGAGTTTGACACCCATAATCGATTCAAAGCGAGAGCAGCTAGAGGATCGGCGGCTAGAGGTTTGGAAATACTCGATGAACTAGATCGGCTAGAATCGAAATAACCCCCAGCCAATTAAGACTAGGGGCTAAATCGATCGAGGGACTGTTACTAGCAGCGCGGTCGATAGTAAACAAACTACTGATTAATATTATGACCCAAGCAACAGACATAGATCTCAGAGAAATTAAAGATTTAATCGCGGCGGGTAACGCAACGACTCAGAAGCAGATCGATCGACTATTTGCGATAACAGAAGCCAACACCAAAGCGATCGAAACCGTTACCAAAGCGACAGAAGGTAACACCAAAGCGATCGCCGATCTAACAGCATCATTTACTGGACTCCGTGAAGAGGTGAGAGTAGGTTTTGCAGAGGTCAAAGGTGAGTTTAAAGCTTTCGATGAGAAAATGAAGAGTTTTGACCAGCGAATCTCGACTGGGGAGTTTGCCAAGCGCGGTATTACGATCGGATTGACCGTGACTGTCGTAGGCGGATTACTATTGACGTTTGGGAAGATCCTATTTTTCGGTAAGCTTATTTAGATCGAAACCCGAAACCACCTTTTACCCCGTTTTTTACCCCGCTCACTTATTGACAATGCTCAGAGTGGATATCCCATCAGTGTTGTAGCGATTGTGCTTACTACTTTGGGGTAGTAGGGGTCGGAGGTTCAAATCCTCTCTTTCCGATTTGACTGAAATTAAGACACAGAAGGGTTCCTAGATGGTATAGTATGCCACCAAGGAGCCTTTTTGTTGTCCATAAGGTTTTGCTGAAGTGTTCAGAAGTGGTCTGGTTGGTTTGAAATTTACCACCATATTTACCACCATGAAAGTAACAATTGAAGAACATCGGAGTTTACTGCGGCTGCGGTTAAACGATGGCAAACGTCGCTGTATCTCTCTAGGAGTAGCCAATTCAACGGTTGGGAACGCATTAGCTATTTCGAGCACCCTTGGGGTGTGCTTGCACGATCGAACCGTTTGAATGAATGACAACAGAATCGGTGTTTCATGTCTTACCAAAATACTGGAGAATGTAAATTAGAATGGTTTTTTAGGACGTTCCCAAGCCTTTGCCGTTGATGGAGATTCAGGAGGCTTTTGTAGCAAATCGACTAAAGCCTTAACTACTTCATCAACTTTGTCATCCTTCAACGTTCCATATTTAGTTCTAACTAACTCAGCATTGAGAGTGTAAACTGTAGACGGCTGAATATAGGATGCATCGTAGCCTAATGTGCCGTCCTTAAAATCCTTAGCAAGAATTGGAATTACTCCATCTCGATGAGATTTAGTAGTTATATAAGCACAAAGCAACCCTCCCGTTGGGGTTGGCGCAAGAACGAGTACAGGTCTGTATTTTTCTTCCTCTGAATCGCTCTGATAAGGAAATGGAGCATCAACAACGTCACCCTTTTTATAAGAACCATTAGATTTGGTCAAAATTAGAAATCCTTCCGACCAAATTAGTCTTCAAAAAAAACAGGGTGATTAGCAGTGGAAATAGCTGCGAGAATTTCGCGATCCTCTGCATCTGATTCTTCCACGACACTATCTATTAATCTGGATATAAAACCCGCAGCATTACGAATTCTAATCCGACAAGAATCTTTGACATTTGTTCTTGTTTGAGAGTTAGATTGTTTTTTTCTAGATGTCTGGATTAGATCGAGAGATAAAGCTTGAATTTGTTCGAGAAAATCCACACTAAAAAATTCAATGTTATCTTCGATCGCATCACCTAAATTTTCAAGAGCTTCAGCCCATTTCAATAATTCTTTTTTGCCACTATTCTCACTATAATTAGCTATGTTCAATAATGCCTTGGAGCTAGCTAATATAACTTTCAAGTTCTTTGTATGTAGCGAAATAGATTCTCTTAGTAAATTGCCAATAGAGCTAGGTAAGTAGTAACCATCTTCCGGTCTAGAGCTATTGAAGATTTCTATTTTCTCTAAAGCATGACCTAGTGCATTGTGAAACTTGTAAAATTGTCGGTTATCTGCAAACTCTTTTGCTCGTTCGGCAATGACTTTAATTTCTGACGTTTCCTCAGCTATCGCAGCTTTTTCACAATCTTCTGAATAACTTTTTTCTAGAAGTTTGACGATATTAGCATACTCTCTCTGAAGTAAATCTGGAATGCTATTGAGGAGATTATTAGTTAATTGATTTTGCTCTAGAACTGCCATTGAAATATCCCAGTATTTAGCGGAATTGTCAGCAAAAAGAAGTTGTGTAGTTGATGAAGACTTGAAAGTAGCAATCGATTGTCTATCCTTCAATTATACCCATTAGAGGAGATATGTTAATCATGACACAAAAATATGTACTTGTTGGTAAGAGCGGAGTATTGGGCTATAAGTTCGATCCAGACTCGATCTCACAAGCGAACCCTCAATGGTGGTCAAGATAACCCCATGACCAATACAGCCGTATCTACCATTTATCTGGCTATGGGTGCCATTCGATCGCACAATCCAATCCCGCATGTCTTACGACTCGATCGATTTTCTGAGCAGAAATCGATTCTCTGATGAGACGCTCCGCGAATGAGTGATGGTTTGTGGGTGGCGGAGATCTAACCCACCCCGCCCTGAAGGGCACCCCTCCCAAGAGGGGATTTTCTGGAGGGGTTTCTATATTGTTAGAATAAAAATACTGAGTTGTACGAGCATCGCACTATGGCACAAGTACGAGATGACGAGGCTTTAATCCGCGAGTTGTTGGCTGGGGTGGCGGATGGTTGGGGTTATGGCGGTGTGAAGGGTTGGTTGATGGGCAAGCGTGTCAATGAGTCGGATTTGGCGGGGTGGTTGCGGGAGCATGAGGCGGCTTTGGGGGCGGATGCTGAGGTGAGGGGTCAGTTGGGGGGTTTGGCTGGTTTGGGGCGGGGGGAGTTGGCGGAGGTGGCGGGGGAGTTGGTGAGGGGGTGGGAGCCGGAGGTTGATGAGTCGGAAGTGTGGTTCGATCGAGGTAATGAGTTATATGGTTTGGGTAGATATGAAGAAGCGATCGCTAGTTACGAGCGAGCGATAGAGTTTAAACCTGACAAACATGAAGCTTGGTCTAACCGAGGCGTTGCGCTACGTAATTTAGGCAGATATGAGGAGGCGATCGCTAGTTACGAGCGGGCGATCGAGTTTAAACATGACTACCATCAAGCTTGGGATAACCGAGGTGTTGCGCTAGGTAATTTAGGCAGATATGAAGAAGCGATCGCCAGTTATGATCAAGCGATCGAGTTTAAACCTGACTTCCATGAAGTTTGGTCTAACCGAGGCGTTGTGCTAGGTAATTTAGGCAGATATGAAGAAGCGATCGCCAGTTATGATCAAGCGATCGAGTTTAAACCTGACTACCATCAAGCTTGGGAGAACCGAAGCATTTCGCTAGCTAAGTTAGGCAGAGATGAAGAAGCG
>JANMEL010000232.1:0-38176 GCA_031376885.1 Chamaesiphon sp. OTE_70b_metabat_96
CTCTAAATATCAAATTTTAATTTCTAGAAAAACTAGTTTTTTTAGTCCGAAACATAGTTAAATCCATACTGGGAAAGGGTTTGAATGCGGACTAAGTGTTAGTCCGCAAATTAACTTAAAAACTCTGTAACCCATAGCTGGCAAAGATTTAGAAATGGACTAAGGGTTTAGTCCGAAGTTAGTCCGTTTTTAATTTAACTCGATTGAGGCTGGTTAAAAAATTCGGGATTGAGATTTTCGGACTAAAATCAGACTAAACCCTTAGTCCATCTGTCAAACCTTTGTACAGCCAAGGTTTAAAGGCTATTGTCTCAAATAAACGGACTAAGAGTTAGTCCGCTCTTAAACCTTCGCCTGGTAAGGGTTATGAGCTTTTCGGACTAAACGGACTGGGTATTTAAGAAATAAAAACTGAAAAGTAGGCGATTTAGTCCGAAGTTAGACCATTAAATAATCATTCCACTGAAATTATTATTTATGACAATGTACCTGGTGGTGCAGTTTGTTATCTCACCAGAAAAGTAATGCGATCGCATCGTCAGGTAAACGATCGCATTCACCCGAACGCGATCGCATTCAAAACCCCAGCTTTTAGAGGACAAGCAAGAAGCTGAAATTAGATTGGGTCATATATTTGAGGAGTTGAGCCTCTCAAAATTACCGATAGACTAATGCGATCGCGATCCGAAGCTTACGCGCCGTCTTTCGGCACAAGGCAGACGCTACGCGAACGGCGGTCGCATTAACGGAAATCAGCTCTTTTCCCACTCGGCATCTTTCCCCTTCTGGATGCAGCGAATCTGACCCTCCAAACGGAGTTCGTCCAAGACGCGCCGGATCGTGGGCTGGCTGACCCCAGGACAAGCGCGAATAATCTCCCCCACCTTAAAGCGTGAGGGGAGACGAGCGATCGTCTCTAATACCTGCTGTCGTTTTACGCCCTTACCTGTAGTTACAACTCCAATTCGACTATCCAGCTCCTTATAAGCTGCCAAAATCACGCCTGTAAAGTATTCCCACCACGGTAAGAGCGAATGCTCTCCTGAATGCCACCCTTGAGAAGACTGGTACAGAGTATCGTAATAACTCTCCTTGGTTTGCTCGAACAGACGTTCGAGACTGATATAGCGACCGACTTCATAACCAGCCCGATGGAGGAGTAACAGAGTCAGTAACCTTGCCATCCGCCCGTTTCCATCGCGGAAGGGGTGGACGCAAAGGAAGTCCAGGACATAGGCAGGAATGAGCAATAGTGGCTCGAAGGATTCTTCATCCCAGCGGCGATTAAACCGCTGGTGTAAGTCCTGGATTGCCATTGGCGTGAGATAGGCTGGTACGGGGGTAAATCGTACCCGCACGGTGCCATCGGGATGGGTTTCTTCAATATTGTTATCGGTCATCTTCCATTGTCCGCCCGCTCCTGGTAGAAACTGGTACAAGTCGCGGTGGAATTGTTGTAATAAACCAGGAGTGAAATACAAACGGTCTGCATTGGCGTGAATCGTCGTTAATACGTCCCGATATCCGGTAATTTCTTGTTCGGAACGATTTTGTGGAGTGGTCTTTTGAGCGACTAGTTCTTCAATCCGCCGCAGAGGGGCGATGACTCCTTCAATCCGGTTGGAGGACTCAGTACTCTGAATTACGGCTACCTGTCGGAGTTGTTCTAAGCGTTCGGGGGACTGTTGGGCAAATAGTTGTTGTTTGCCTTTGAATTCACCAATCGCCCGACAAGTCGATAGCAGTTGGACGGTGATGGGTTGTCGTTCCAGGAATTCTGGGAGAAAGGAAGACATTGATTGGTTGACCTAGCCTGAATCAAATTGCTTTAACTTTTAATCGTAACCCACCACCAGATCTCAGAGCATTAGGCGTAATAATTTCCGAAAAAAATATTCACGGCACAAAGAAGCTCACTTTAGAAAAAGAGCTAAAAGTATCGCCACTATCGCCACCATCGCCACCTAATCAATCCAAACCCGCACACAGCAACAATGTTGAGGGTGGCGATAAGGGTGGCGATACTTTAAGAGGTGGCGATACTTTTCAAAATTTCGCGCCTAATTCCGGTATCGATTCAAATTTTGATGTCGATCGCCCAATAAATCAGAACAACTGTTCGGGTGGCGATACTTTTAAGAGGTGGCGATAAGGGTGGCGATAAAAAAACGATGATCCCCACCCTTCAAATCAGCTCACAGCAAGCTATTCAAGATTTAGGTGGGGATGGTGGCGATAAAAAAACTCTATTCTCTAAAGAGAGTAGCGAATTTTCTGAGAATCGCTAAAGGTTGGCGACCACCATTAGAGGGTGCTGGTGAAGGCGACATCCCCTCACATCGACATCCCATAAGAGCTACTCTCACTCTCACTCTCACTCTCAACCGGATCTTTTCTGACGAAGACACGAATAATATTGGACTTTAAATCATCTAGCTCCACCTCTGGAACAATTTCCGCCTCAATCTTCACGGTCAGTTTCTCCCCTCTAGCAACTGCGTTCAAGGCTGGTAAATCTCGTTCCCGCTCGTAGTTGACTCCTCTAGCTTGAAGCTTGGGAAAACTGCATCCCCGCAAATTGGCACCTTGAAACGCCACCCCATCTAATGAATAGCTCAAACCCTGGACTAGTCCAGTCCGCGTAATTTTTGGTCTGACTTCAACACCTTTAGATTGTAATCGGGCTACCAAATCAGTGATGGTGGGAGAGTGGGGGACTACCTCATCAATCAGATCTTGCAGCTTGGTACTAATTGGTAATTCAGGCGTAGGCAAAGTTGGATCTGCTTCAGCCGCTGCTACTTCCCGTCGATAGCGTTCGGACTGTCCTTTGGTTGGCAGCGATCTTTTCGCTTCCCAGCTACAAGCCACTGGAGTCAGATTGTGTTCTGTTTCCATTGCTCTGAGGATCTTTTCAGTCCTGCGCCACTCAAAGCCATTCTTCACCCGTTCTCCATCCAAACCAACAACATTGACCACGATATGTAGATGGTCGTGGTTATGGTCGTGGTCGCTGCGGGGATGTTCGACAATCAGGAACTGACTATTTTTATAACCCAATTCATCTAATAACCTCATCGCGATTTCTGCTTTCAAGGAGTTAGCTATTTCTCCATCTTCAGGCGCAAAGGCTAAAGCAATATGTTTGGCTACGACTGTGACTTGGGGATTGAGATCGGCGATGGCTTGAAATTCTCGTGTCAATCCTCTCACAGATAGACAGGCAACATTCCCACCGATGATTTTGGCGGATTTTTCCAGAGCAAGTAAATAGCCAAACAAACCACCAAAACCTCCACCTTGGCTGATACTAGCAATCATCTGTTTCTCCTAAGCACTCAAGTTGCAACCGAGCAATAGTTTCCATCTGCGCTGCCATTTTCGACCGAATTAGTTGGATTTCTGGGAGAACATTTTCAGGACAGCGTTGTTCGTTTACCGCTCTAGTCAATTGGTTGAGGTTGTTGCCCCAGCGGGATAATTCGGTTTTGAGTTGGGTCAAACTCTCGTATGTCCGGTAATTTACTGGGGGAATAGAGGATTTCTCCTTGCCAAACAGATGATTTCGGATGTAATCAGCCTTGTCTATCCCTTGTTCGGTAGCGTGAGACTGGATCTTATCGCTCTCTATTTGTGATAATCTGAGCGTAAATTTAATCGGGCGGAGGTTTCGCATCGGGTGAAATTATTAAAAACAATTGAAATTATCATCCCCATTATTTCTAAGGGGGTTCGGGGCACACCCCGACGAGCACTTCCCGATGTCCCGAAGGGGCATGAGGAGCGAAAGCGACGGCGAAGGGAACTGCTCGCTTTACATCAATTTCGGCGGCTCTCTCAACCATAACCTACGCGATTGATTTTGACCAGAGGGCTAATTTAGCACGATATTTATCAGTTATTTTGGTTGCTTAGGTGCTATAACAAATAGCGATCGATTTTGGCTTTTAATTCTAACAATCGAAGTTAGCACTAATATTTAGGTTTTTGAAGGGATAATCTGCTCTAAAGTTACTCGGTGGACGAGCGGGATTTTTGGACTATGGGTACACTAGGATAAATACCTGATGAAATAGTATGGCTACCTTATATTTAAGTATCGATTGTGGTGGCTCTCAGACTAAGATTATTTATCAGTTAGCGGGAGAGGAGTCGCCTGGGTATTTGTTGATGTCTCCATTGGTGGAGGAGATTAAGCCGGAAAAAATAGCTAGTTATCTCGACCGTAAGTCGTCACTGGGTAGTCCTGCTCCAGAGCGTGAGGCTTATCTAAAATGGCAGGAACGAGTGTTTGTGGTGGGGGATTTAGCGCGGGAGTTTGACCCAGAAGACCGGACGAGCGAGCAGAAGTATGAGAATGCTCTGTATAAGGTAGCTGCTGCGATTGGAGTGATTGTGAGTAAGTTGAAGCTCAAGCTGGGGAAAAAGAAGCTAGAGGTTCATCTGGGGGTGTTAATTCCTTGGGATGAGTATAATGACCGTTCGATCTTTGAGGAGCGGTTGAGAACGATTTTGGCTGGGTTTGAGTGGAGAGGAGTGTCGCTATTCTGCTCGATTGGGAGTATTTTAGTTCGTCCTGAAGGGGGTGGTGTGGCGGCTACTTATATTCGGCAAAATGGGACTGATTGGTTACATGACAAGAAGATTGCGGTGTTAATGTTCGGTCATCGGAATGTGACTGCTTTGTATTTTGACAGGGGTAAGTTGTCGGGGGATAGTCCGCTGTTGGGGTTTACTAATTTTCTGGATGCGGTGATGGAGCGGAAGTCTGTAGATAGGGAGTTGTTATCGATTGCGGTGATGGATACGATTGCTCAAGCACATAATATTACTCACCCTCAGACTGAAAGTTACAATCATTATCCTGATTGGGGTAAGTATCCACCGATTAAGGGTTTAGCGAAGGCGAAAGATGTTGAGTTGAATAATCAAGAGTGCAAGCTGATTGTTGATGCGATAACTGTGGCTACGCAGGAATATTGGGAAAAGGTGGAGAAGTGGCTGAGGAAAACAATTCCTAGTGCGGTAGATATCGTAGTTATCAGTGGTGGAGCATCTGAGTTTTTAGAGCCAGATCTAGAGCGATATTTTAATGCTGCTCATGCTGGGCGGAAGAAGGATCGTTATAGCCAGTGGGAAAGAAATGGTGAATATATGGCTACCGATGAAGATAAACCGATGCCAGAGCTACTTTGGGGGGTGGAGATTATTGATTTAGTTCGGGAGAAATTCAAGATCGACCCAGATAAGGACGACCATAATATGGCGATTAGGTTGGTGGATTGTTATGGGTTGTTTGATTATTTGATTGGGTCGATGGAGGGGAAATAATGGTGGTTAATAAGCGGGGGCGGAAGAATTTAAGTTTGCGGTTGCAGCCCTATGAGGGGACGTTGTTGGCGGAGGTGGTGGATTATTTGAATACGTTGGATAAGGAGGAGGTGAATCGAAAAGTGGCGGAGATTTTGACGATTTCGTTGTTGCCGTTGGCTCGGCATGAGCGGGGTGTGTCGGAAAAGGTGTTGCGGTTTTCGACGTTGGAGAGTTGTCATGCTCTGTCTCAACAGGCGCATTTTTTGCGGCAGGTGATGGGGGTTGAGGTGGAGTTACCTGTGGAGGGGGAGGTTTTGGTATCTTCAGTTAAGTCGCAGGTTAAGAATACTCAGGTGAAGGAGAAGGTTGAGGTGAAGCCTGCACATCCTAAGTCGGAGTTTGGGGCTGTAGATGGTCTGGATAGTTTATTTGGTTAGAGTCGAATGCAATAGCTGAAATCTATAGCTAGCAATAGTTTAAAATGTACTTTTTACATTTTTAGCGTGTTGGGCTAAAATAGCCACTATGTAATCTATAATTATAGACATGTAAATCAGATCGATCTATAGTTAACTTATCATCATAAATATCTAAAATTATATGAGATATATTGAAGTTGGCGGAGAAATTGATAAAAACAATCAACTTATTCTACATGAATTATTAGATCAGATTAAGCCTCAACAGGTAGAGATTGATATCGTGTTTCGAGATAATGACGATGATGATGTCGATATCGAACGGGAACCAACCGATGAAGAAATATTCGAGCGAGTCGAACGAGCCTTACTCGAACAATCAAGAGGCGAATGTACGCCAGCCTCTGATTGGAGCGATATCAAGATTAAAGCTACTGGAGAAATTAATGATTTCGGTCAACTCGTACTAGATGAGCCACTAAAACAAGCTGAAGCTCAATATGTTGATGTGATCATCTTCTTCATTAAAGATGAGGAATATAATCAAAAATTCTACGGGTCTGAGGAAAACATCTATGAAGAGCATCCAGCTTTAATAAAAGAACCTAGCGACTCTAAAGTACCTTCTTATGCAGGATAATACACCGATAGTAAAAGTAGAGAAGGCTACTCAATATAAAAAAGAGCTGAAAAAGATTGAAAAAAAATACAGATCGATCGAACAAGATATTAAGGACTTAATTGAAAAATTAGAAGCTGGTGAAACACCTGGAGATAGAATTAATGGTAATCAATATGAAGTCTACAAAGTTAGAGTAAAAAATAGTGATATCAACAAAGGTCAAAGTGGTGGATATCGGGTTATATACTATACAAAGAACATCGAGAAAGTACTACTAACTGCTATTTATTCTAAGTCAGAACAAGCAAATATTACTAACAAAGAAATTGAAACTAGAATCAAGGAGTACGAACTACAAGAAGAACAACAAGACCAATCTGATTCAGAGTATTCAGCAGCCATCAACATCGATCCAGTAATACCAAACCCGATCGCAGAAGCAGAGAAAGTGACAATTAAAGAAACTGAATCTGAATCTCAATCTCAATCTGAAAGTAGTTTTGATGCTATCTAAATTAACCACAATTATCACCAAAATTTTCAAAGGGAGTCTGACGGGACTCGAACCCGCTAATTTCTTGTTCCACTTTACATGCGGCTATTAAAATCTCAGCCGATCGAGATTGGTTAGATGTCGATTTCCAATCTCAACCCAATGAGTTGAGTCGTCGAGATCGAGAGCAAACCAAACAAGGTAGAAAGGTGAGTGATTTTCAGACGACCGAGGTAAATTAGCAATCTCAGTTGAGGATCTCATCGCTGCTGGGGCGATCTTTCGTGAATAAAGCTTTTATACTATTAAATAACGATCGATGTCACTTAGATTTGAATGGGTGGTAGATAGTGAGCAAAAAATGGAATAAGTGGTATACAAATCATCAAAGTCAGATTGAGTACTATGAATCTCAACAAGCAGCTATACTTGCAGTAAATCTAATTATTCCTAGCTATGAAAATGGAATATGGGATCGAAATGAATCCCATCTTTATATAGGTTATGACCGGGAAGAAATAGTAGATAATGAGTTATTCGCTCGTCATTATTCGGCTAATGTACTGATTCCTGCTAGCATATCTCAGATGTTCAGGATCGATATCTATGCTAAAAATAAAGAGGACTGGATCTTCAAGTATGGTTCGGATTTACTCCAGCAGTCATTAAGAGCTGGCTATGATTGTAATGAGGGGTATTTGGCAGAAAGATTATCCTGTGACTATCCAGACTTTACAATTAACAAGTGGGAATACAAGAAGGTTGATACTCCTAGTGAAAGATGTCTTTATGCTTGCGAGTACTATGAGTACTCTTACTGCTCGATCGATAAAGAAGATTACTACATCACGATCGATAACTACCTCGGAAAGCATCAGTTAGTTAAACTCATAGATCCTTTTGCTGAAATAATTAGAGTTAAATTTCCGAGCGAAGCAATCGATTCCTCTGTCGCAGTAACTGATGACAAAAAAGAGTGGATTCTTGAGTATGGTTCGGATTTACTTCAGCAGTCATTTATGGCTGGCTATGATTGTAACGATCGATATTTGCAAGAAAGAATAGCCTATGACTACCCAGGCTTTGAGATTAACGAGCGAAATTATTCCAAGGTTGATAGTCCTAATCAAATTTGCTTTGATGCTTGTTTGGGGTATGAAGATGCCTATTGCTCCTCAACCAACAACAGCTACTATATTACGCTCGATAACTTTCTGGGAAAATATCAACTGATTAAGAGCATTGATGCTCTTGTTAAAGTAACCGATCGTAATTCTAGCAGTAAATTAGTAATTAATGATTTGCTTGGAATAAGCATTAGGAAAAACAAAGCTTTAATTAATTCCGATTTAGTTGTATTTACAGCTTCATTATTTACAGCTATGGTAGGCTTGTTTACTATTTTATATGTTATGTATGTTATTCGATCGAGTATATGATTATACTAGATCGCCACCCTCGAACTATTTTCAGATCTCGCTCGCGATTGCTGTCGCAGACGGCAAGCCGTTCGATAATTTATACAAGCCATGATCCAAGAACTGCTCGCTGGGAAAATCCGACTACTATGACCACGATCCGTAAAGTAGATATTCGCGGCTTCAAATCTATTTACTCAACCACCATCGAACTAGGCAGAGTCAATTGCTTCATCGGTGCCAATGGAGTAGGCAAAAGTAACCTCCTAGAAGCTCTCGGTGTATTGGGAGCAGCAGCCAATGGGGTAGTGGATGATGAAAGCTTATTACGGCGTGGGGTGAGGGCTGGTTTACCACGGTTATACAAAAGCTCCTTTGCGACAGAACGCACCCCCGCTCACATCGCCATCGGTGTTGAAGGTGAAGCCAACGAAGCCTATCGCGTTTCCTTGCTCAATCCCCTCGAATCCCCCGAACCAGCTTGGGCTTATAAAACCGAAGTCCTCACTGATGGACGAGAGGAAATCGTTTCTGATGGTGTTCGCAATCGGAAAAACCTGAATGAAAAGGCTGGTCTTGCTGCTTTAAAATTGGTAGACCTAGAACCAGTTAATCCCGCTGCACAGTTGATGCAACGACTCCAAGAGTTTGCAATTTATTGTCCTAATACCCCAACCTTACGTGGCATAGTCCCAGACCAACAGTCCCGTGTGCCTGTTGGTCTAAATGGCGGACAAATAGCCGAAGGTTTTGCTGCTTTGCGTAAACACTTAGAAAATGGGTCGGAAGCAAGTGCTGACATCTTAGAGCAGGTACTCGAACTCATCGACTGGGTGTCAGATATCCAGACCACTAGTCACGGGGCTACCCTACTGTCGCCAAAAGTCCCGCGTACTACGTTAATCCTGAAGTTTACCGATCGCTTCATGAACCAAAGTCGTAATGAGCTAACCGCCTACGATGCCAGTGAAGGAGCACTTTATTTGATTTTTACCGCCCTGCTTTGTCTGCTACCCCAGGCTCCTCGGTTGCTGGCAATTGATAACTTAGACCAAGCTCTCAATCCTCGCCTACTGGCAAAGCTGATTTCTCGTCTATCTGGTTGGCTCCAATCCAATTCACCCGACAGGCAATTGCTATTTACCGCCCACAACCCCGCCGCTCTCGATGGGTTGAACTTAGCAGATCCAGAGGTGCGTCTGTTTGTCGTAGAACGAAATAGCAACGGTCAAACCTGTGTGCGCCGTTTGGAGCTAACTACCGAGCTAGCAAATCTCAATCAGCAATACCCTCTGTCTCGCCTGTGGATGATGGGAAATCTAGGAGCTGTGCCCAATGTCTGAGTTGCGGATTGCCCTGGTAGCTGAAGGGCCGACTGACTATGAAACGATCCAAGCAGCACTCAAGGCTGTATTACCAGACCCCTTTGTGATGATTCAATTACAACCAGAAGCTACTCAGGGCATGATGGGGACGGGTTGGTGTGGGGTGTTGAAATGGTGTCAAGCAGCAGGTCAACGGCATAGTGGCTCCTTGGATACAGATCCCACCCTGGTTGGTTTTGATTTACTAATCGTCCATTTGGATGTGGATGTGGCAAGTCAGCAATATGCCGACTGTGGCACATTAGTTGAAGACATCGCCCAGCATAATAACTGGAGCGACCTCCCCTGTGCCCAGCAATGCCCGCCAATCTCTGATACGGTGGATTTGCTGGTTAAGGCGATCGAGAGCTGGTTAGGGCAGTCTACAGCGGGAGATCGAACACTCTTCTGCTTACCTGCCCAATCTTCAGGTACTTGGTTAGCTGCTGCTGTACTGCCTTCAGCTCATCCTTTGTTGGTCGATAGCGAGTGTAATCTCAGCCTAGAGTCAAGACTAGCCCAACTGCCTCTCAAGGAGCGGATTAAGAAAACAACAAGGGAATATCGCCTTCATGCTCCACACATTACCGAACAATGGGAGCAAATTAAGCAAGTTTGCACTCAGGCAGAACATTTTGAACAGCTTGTGTTGGCAGCATTAGAGTCCAATTAATCTCTAATATAGTGGGGAGATATTCATGATAGTTAACTTTAGTTCAAAACAAACAGAATTAATTTTTCAGGGTAAAATATCTAGAAGATATCCAGAACACATCCAGCTCGTTGCTTTGCGGCTGTTGAGAATCATTGATGCGGCTACATCGATTATCGATCTGCAAGTACTTCCACGGAATTGCCTAGAAAAACGCTCGGATGATTTGGGACAATATAGTTGTCGGATTTATAACTCTGGGTGGCGAATATGCTTCACATGGACAGTCCAAAACGATGCAACAGACGTAGAGATTGTGAGAGATTTTGAAATGACTAAACGTAAACGCTTGCCAAATGTCCATCCAGGGGAAATCTTACAGTTAGATTTTCTAGAGCCGATGCAGATTACTGTCGATCGTTTTAGTACGGACATCGGTGTGACTCAATCTAGCATCAGTCAAATCTTGAATGGCGAACGAGGAATTACGGTCGATATTGCGCTCAAATTTGCTGGTTATTTTGGTAATAGCGATCGGTTTTGGCTGAATTTACAAACACAGTATGATGCAGTAAAAACTCAAGAACTCTACCACCTTAAAGCGATGGACATCATAGATCGGATAATTCCACGGGAGGAAGATGATGATGATGATTACGAGCGGGTACCATCCATACGCCGACGCAGCCTCCCCGCTCGTTTTGAAGACGAGCAAAATTGGTTAGATGATGATTTCCAAGAACCACTTGACGAATGGAGTCGAATAGATCGCTATGACGCTCTAGATCGTTCGGAGCGGTTATCTAGCAAACGTCGAGAGCGAGCCAAACAAGGTCGAAGGGTGAGTGATTTTCAGACGATCGAAGTGGATGGTAAATTAGTAATTTCAGTCGAGGATCTCATTGCTGCTGGGGCAATTTTTATCGAATAAAGCTTTTGCGGAGGCAGACAGATTTTCTTCTAGAAAATCGCTCGATCTGCATATTGTTAGGCTGAGGCGACGATTCTCCACGGGAGAGGCTATGCCAACGGACTTATCGCCAATTATTTACTCAGTTTTTAATTGCTATAAAGATATCAGAAATAAGTGAAAATACCGATTATAGAATAGGAGATTTAGATGAAAATAGCCGATTTATCCGCAGCGACACTTCAAAGAATTGACAAGGTAAAATTCGATAGCAGTCTTGAGAAGCATGAGGGGCCATATGATTGGAATTGGGTGTTCAGAACCGCCGAGGAAGAAAACGATCTAGCATTTTTGACTATCGACAATCGCCTAGTTTTACTACCGCTCGATCCCGACCATTATGCCAATATTGAAATTTTGAGAACGATTTGGAGTGCAGATGGGAACTCAGTCACGATATTTTTGAAGGATACAACTCATTACAGTGCGGAGGATGGGATCGGTTATTTAGCTGTGTGCGATCGAATTGCTGGAGAAGAACTGTGGTTGGCGATTATCTATCATGAATGGTTTGTTATCGCACCAGATCCAGTTTTTGAAGCTAACAAAACTGGCTAATCTTATATTTGCAATATGCCAAATAATTTTCAGCTTTAGCAATCTCTTTATTATTAGTTCGGTGAGATTGTTCAGGATTAAAATTGATAAAATATGCGTTTGTGAATGCTAGATTTACTTAGTACTTTAAATATAATTTCAGGCCGATCGATAATTACTCCTTCGGTTTAAAGTTAACTATCATCGATGTCAATTGTTGGCGGTTAAATTCTAATAAATCGATGGCAAATTCTTTTGAAGCAAGATCGATCCAATCAGTGGGAATTCGCTCGAATAGATCGCTAACGGTAGTTGAAGAAATAGCCTTAATTTTGCCAATCCAATAACTGGCTGCGGTAGGATAGAGATCGAGTAATTCTCTTGCCAAATCTGGGAAATTAAAATTCTCGGCAGCTCTCTCGGTACGACGACAGATGGCAGCTCCCATCATCGGGATAGCTACACGATAATTGTAAAAACCTGCAAGATAGCATTCTAATCCTTGCTCAGAGCCAGTTCTACCATCTAATATTTTGGCTGTTTTTTGTAAAAAATACCACGAGAAAATGCGCCTTTGAAACCTATCTTGCAGGTTTTCGGGCATATCCTGTAGCTACCCCTGTTATCTTTGGAACTGTAAGATTTATCCGTTGATGATTATGATTAGTTTTTTTATCATTAGATCGAAAATACTAAACACGCCTATCGATTAGCCATTTGCCTTTTGCTTCATCCCATACTAAAAATATACGAGTATGTCGATCCTGAATAAATCTACCAGTATTCATCGTATAGCCATGACGATAACTGACAATAGCTCTACTGCCGTCACTGCTAATATATGATGTTTCAGATCGCTGTAGATTGATACTGCGTATTGAGTTCCACCAATCGTCATACTCTTGGCGAGCTAGTGTAGATGATTTACCACTTTCTGCTTTGAAACGTGATGAGAGGTTGTCCCAAGTGAGATCGTAATTGCGATCGTTTAAAGCTTGATAATGATCTCGAATTGCTTGGGCAGGGGAGTCGCGAGACGGAGACACCTGTGGAGGATCGATTGTCGGAATCTCTCTGGTGCTATCATTTGGATTATGTGGAGTTGGGGATATTTCTGAAGCAGGCACAGGGCTAGTATTAGTCGATGATTGTGGACTAAGCTGATGATTATTATTTGAAGTGTCAGTTGGTTGACTTTCGATCGTAGATACTGGAGGAGTAATGCTTAGATCGATATTCGAGGCAGGTGGTTTATTAAAATTATTCGCAAGTAACACTCCAATTATCGCTGCGAAAAGACTACTAATACCTACCGCAATCATTACTTGGGTTCGATATTCATGTGATGATATCGGTGGCGGTTGTGGTGGATTGGGTGGATTTGGTGGAGTATGTATTTTACCTGGTAATAAATTTTCCTTTTTTGGTGAAGGGATCTTTACTCCGGTTATTTTACTAATTGTACGTTCTTGAGTACGAGTCATTTGCTCCCGACTAATTTCATATATTGACGGATATGTATATTGAAGGACTTGCGCCGATGCTAAAATTTCACTATTAGTTGACTGATTTAATTCGTCAGCCATGACTGCCAGTAATTGGGAACGTTCGCGGTCGTCTTCATACAAGTTAAAATGTCTGGCTAAACCATCTAGGGCGATATATTGAATCGCAGGGATAATTCCTTCTGTGCTGGTTAGTTGGAGATATTCAGAAAGTAATGGATTTTGAGTAACGGCTGTTTTACCAGTTTTACTAGCTAGAGATTGTTCCTGTTCAAGGGATCTTAGTTTACTATCAGTCTTTGCAATCAATAGATCGACGCTTGCCATATGGATTAATGAGTTTTATCTAGGTTGCTTAATTTTGTAATTATTACAAATTGAAATTAGCTTTTTTGAATAGCAAGACAAATTCTAGCGACGGCTGGCTGCCGATCTTGATTTACAGCAGAGACATTCGTAGCGATGCTGCGAACAAAATTAGTTAACCCTTGAGTTTTAGAGCCATCTTGTCCGGTTGGATCGTTCCACTGTTCCCAATTCTTTGGTAGATTGATACCTATAGCTTGGAGGTCAGCATTCAGATAGTAAGTACCGCTCTTTAGCTGCTCTGGATTAAGGTTGAGAGTCAAGGCGATTCTATTTTTAGTAATACTGGGTTCTAATTTAATTGCAGCAGTATCTGGAGTATCAACAAACTTTTGTTTGTCGAGATCGTAGGATTGCAATGATAAGACTGGATTGATTTGCAGGTTAGATATTAGATCGTTGTTAATGCTGTCGTCAAACTCGAATTCGATTTTTTGTGATTGTGCCCGATTGTCAAATTCTAAAAATCTAACTGGTTGACCCCGATCTTCAATAATCGCGCCATCTTGAGCTTTAATAGTTGCTGGAGTACTAAAGCCTGTGGGAGGTTCTTTTAGCTCTTTAGCATAGGCAATTTTATCGAGTGAGTAAGATGGGCTAAAGAGTGCAAATTTACTATCTTTATCAAATAGAGAGCCACCTTGATTCTTGACTTGTTTAACTAGATCGGAGATTGCGGCTTCGGGGCCAGCAATGAGGACATAGAAAGGTCTCCCCTTGTCGATACCTTTACCTTTAGTCGAATAGTCAAAAGCAGCCGCATTATCGGGCGGATAAACCTTACCCTCAAATTCACTTTTGATGCCCCAAATGGCGACTGCGTAGCCAGGTTTTTTGAGATAGCGATCGAGAATTTTTTTGCCAATTAGGTTAACATCCCCGCCATCAGGCTGTAGATCCGTGACAACAGCGACTAATCGGTCTTTCGCTTCTTTTAGATCTTTTACTGCTTTACTACTCGGCTCAAAAGCTTTAGCAATCAGACTACTGGTGCCAGTATAAAATCCAGATTTTTGGGCTTCAACAACTCCCGATCTTGGCATCATTTGACGATCTGATTCTAGCCGAGCATATTCAACCCCGCCAGGTTGAGACAATAAAATAGTATCTAATAAACCTAAAGTTTGGATGTAGCGACTATTGGCAAGCTTAACATATCCCAACATCGATAGTGATCCATCAATTACCAGGGAAATCTTGGGAATACTCTTATTAGCAGTGACATCTTTCGAGGTTTTATCCTGACAGGGCAAAACTATAGCATTTTCACTGGCATTTGTGTTGACACAGCCACTTATTGCGGGTAATAAAGTGGCGATTAGAACGAATAAAAAAAGGCTAGTAGATGATTTTACGGATTTTAACAAAGCCATGACCTCATAAATAGTTATTTTCACGGATGACATTGCTAGCTATTCGATCTAAGTAGTCATCTTCACGAATAGTCAGTAATCTTCATCTGACAATGCAATTACTTACAGCGAGTAGAACTCTAAATCGGGACACTTTTAAAAAACTTTCGTTACAAATTTATCGACATGGTTACAACAGCCGAAGTCATCCGATTATTCCTATTTCCCCTAACTGGTGCAGTGGCAATGTTTGTTTTGCAGCCAATCCTCTATCAATCACAGCTATTACGATTGACAGATGTTAAACCCCAGGTGTGGGTTTATGCTCACTACTTTCCCTGCGCTACGATAGTTTTTGCTTGTGCGATTTTTACTGCTTTGGCTTGGTGTGTTCTCAATACATTCTCCCCTCCTCGCAATATCAAAGAATGCAAAAAGAGAGCAACTTTGTGGTGGGGAATGGGGGCTATTCCCATTCTGAGTATTGCCCTAGCAATTTTCCTATCGCGCCAGGGTGTTACGGCAACTTTCGTATTGAGCCAGCCCAATACAATCAAAGAAGCTGCCAATCTTGCACTTAAAGGTAGTAACGACGCTACTATTTCGCTGATCTGTTTATTCTTGCTTGATGTGCTGTGGCTTTATTGGCTGACGACAGCAACCAGCACCCCAGGCATATCAGCCAAATCTCTTCCTCCAGGGGCAGGATTATTTGGGCGATAACTTTGATCTTATTAACGTCACATCTGGCAATCTCGGAGCAATAGTCTAGACAACATGAACATGGGTGAAAAAAGTAAATTATTCGTCATTGGCATCGGTGGTTCCGGTGCGAAATGTATCGAATCAATCGTGCATCTTGCCGCAGCAGGTTTATATAGTGAAGAAACGATCGAAGTCCTATTTATCGATCCAGATGAAGCTAATGGAAATGTCGAACGTGCTAGAAATACAGTGCGTTTCTATCAAGACTGTCAACAGCTAATTTCTGGTGGCAATCGTCAGGCTAAAATTGGCTGGATGTCCACTCCAATTAAATCTCATGATTTGTGGTCTCCCTTCAACGATCGACCACATAATCGAGATTTAGCCAGCTTCTTTCAATACAATTCGATGGAGAATAATGATAGTTCTTTAGCTGGTTTATTTGATGTTTTGTACGCACCAGAAGAACGTCAGCAGCAACTAGATGAAGGCTTTCGCGGTCGTCCAGCGATCGGTGCAGCAATCATGAGTCAAATTGATTTGAAACAGCTAGATAAAGAGCCGTGGGCCAGTTTGATCCAATCAATCTCCAATGATGCCAAAAGCGGTGGTAAAAGACCAAGGATTCTATTGTGTGGTTCGGTTTTTGGTGGCACTGGTGCGGCTGGAGTACCGACTATTGCCAAGTTATTAAGAGATAAATTTAAAGCCGAAAAATTAGAAGATGTGGTTAAGATTGGCAGTGTCTTTTTACTACCATATTTTAGCTTCACGGCTCCAATTGGTGAGGATAGTCGCGGTTTATATGCTACTGCCGATCGATTCTTACTAAATACGGAAGCAGCTCTGCGCTATTATATCAGCCAAGCAAGTAAGTTATTCGATACCGTGTATGTATTGGGTAATGAAAACCGCAGTGATGTTTCCTTTAGTGTGGGTAAAGGTACTCAGAAAAATATTCCTCATTTTGTCGAACTATATGCTGGACTTGCAGCCCGTGATTTTTTGCAAGCGGAAAACAGAGACAATTCAGTCATGCTAGTTGGTCGTCAGCAAACAGGTAAATTAACTTGGCAAGATTTACCAGAGTCACCAATAGTCAAAAAAATGATGGCTAATGCCACCAGATTGGCGTATACATGGTTGAGTGATATCGAAGGTGAATTAGCCCAATTAAAGAACGAAGGTTTTAAGGGATTGAAGAAATTTGCTAACTGGGCAACCCCTTATTATGATGACAAATCTGATAGTCGGATTAAGTTTGATTCTACTGCTCAACAACAGGGGATTCAAGTCTTAACAGATTGGTGTCAGGACTATCTCCGGTGGACTAGCGATCTCCATGATTGTGAAAGCGATCGAGTCGAGCTATTCCAGACTCAGTTATTTAATAAACAAATCCAGTCAGGTGGGTTAAAAGATATTTTATTCAATGACGATCGAGATTTGAATACTCGCATTAAACAGGACGATCTTGCCAGTGTCAAGAGTCGGATCGGGACAAAAAGATTGGACACGATCGAGGGCGAAAGTCAAGGAACAGTCGGACTCGCCAAATCTCTATATCTAAGTACCGAATTGAATTAAATCGATCGCTTCATCTTCGAGATATTTATCAATAAATCATCATGGCAGTTTTAATCTTACCCAGCCTTAGAGTCGAATCAGATGTTAAGCCACCAGATCGTTGTGGCGAATGGAGTAGTTATCCGACTGCGGCTTTTGAAAGTATTGCCAAAAGTCTAGATTATCCATCATCAGGAGAAAATCAGAAAGTTAATTCTGTGCCTACGATGTGGGCATTACCCCTGACATTGGAGATGCCTCTCCACAATCCCACCCATGCTCTACATCCTCAAGCTGTCGCCCAATGGCAAGGGATGTTAGCTACAATTGCCCTCGCTAAGGTGCGGAGCTTCCCTCTCCAGGTACAAGCACTGGATATTGCCGATCTTAGTCGGACAGATCCTTTTGCTACGGCATTATTGGATTTATTGCCTACTCGTGATAACGCGCTCTACAATCTCAACGACGATAGCAATCCGTGGCGAAAAATCTTCATCTGGACTTGGAATCGTAAACCTGTTGGGATGACTAGCCCCTCAACAATTATCGTTCCTACGGCACATGCGATCTGGGATAAATTGCCCTGGTGGAATGTCGATACTTGTCAATTAACAAAGCCCCACAATCATCTCAATGATGATGAGAAATCTCTCCTGGCTGGCTGGTTGGATCTGTTAATGAAGTCGGTAAATGACCATAAACCCGATAGCAATCGAGCTTCAATTAATATGATCATTGGGTTATTAAGAGACTTTCGGAATAGTCTACCTGCACCACCTACTGATAATATTATCGATGAAGAATCTCACCAATATTTTGGTGTTCGATTAAATATTGGATCTTTAGCCGGATTAAACTATCCGATTAAAGCTAAACAAGTTGATGCCCAATCTTCTCACCTGCGAGTCATTACCAAAGAACAGCAACCGCTCAAATCTCTGCTACTAATCGATCCAGATATCTCTAAGGTTTGGGATCTCGCACCTCAATATATTTGTATTCATCGCGATCGAACCCTTGCCAATTTTAGTATTCAAGATCTCAAATCTGGAAAAATTGGTGAATGGGATGATGTGTTATGTCTAGAACCGAAAGACTTGTTCCTACCAGAATTAACATTTATCGATATCGAAAATGCTCTTCCTGGTGGCTACATCCCTGCAACTAATCAAGCCCTGAATTTCAAAGGTAATAAAATCACCCCTTTATTACCAATTAATCCGATTCTACTGGAATATTTTACCCCCGCTGAATTAATATCTAAATTGCGATTCCATCAAGATGGAAATAGTCCAAAGATCCGCCTCACTCTCACTCTACATCTGAGTGGCACAAAACAAACAGCAGAACCTCATCAGATCTTTAAAGACTATACGCTCGAAGAAGCAAATGCGATCGATACTGTCCCCGTACTAGAATTATGGCCACATTTTAATATTCCTGAATGGAAAGAGTATTATGCCTTCTACCGTGGTGAATTAGATACCAATTCCTTCCAGGTGAGTTTCGGTGGAGCTAAAGAACCCCATGACTTTGAATACCAATCAGTTCAGTATCTCACCAGTAAATTCGATCGCTTCCCCAGCCATGTTAATTGTCATATCAAAGGACGATCGATCGGTCTAATTTTACTCAATCCACCCAAACAAACTCGCCTCTCTGAAAACTGGACAGTTGGGGTAGACTTTGGGACATCCTTCACTAATGTCTATATCAACGAAAGGGGATCGGGAACTAAGCAACTCCCACTCAAAAGCCTACATTTAAGCGTTACAGCCGCCGCACCGATCGATCGACGAACGATGTTTGAATACTTCATCCCCGAAGACTTCCTACCGCTCGATAAACCCCTACCTTTAGCGACTATTCTCAGTACGAGAGAATCTAGAAATATCGAGCACAAAAAACCTATCTATGATGGTCGAATTTATATCCCCGATGTCAAAAATTTTGACCCTAGCAAGGGATATATTGAGACTAACCTGAAGTGGAAAGATGTAGACTTGACTAAGTTATTCTTGGGTAATCTTTGCTTGATTATCTCTGCGATCGCCGCGAAAGAAGGAGTCAAAGATATTCAGTGGTCAATTTCTTACCCATCAGCTTTTTCGAGAGGAGATACTAGAAGGTACATCAGAAACTGGCAAGATGTGATTACTCAACTTCAAACAGATACGGGTATGACTCATCACTGTCCCGAACAAAATGACCTGAGATTCTTCCGCACTGAAAGTTTGGCAATGGCTCAATACTTCGCGGATAAAGAAGATTGCAACCTAGTTCGGAGTAGCTGTATTGATTTGGGTGGTGGTACAGCCGATATCTCTATTTGGCAAGATAATAACCTGATCCATCAATGCTCACTCCAATTAGCAGGGCGAGATCTATTTTCTCAGTTCTTAGAATTGAAACCTGGTCTCATCCCCCGTTTATTTGGTAAAGATCTTCGAGAATGGTCAAATCTACCCACTGATAAGTTTAAAACCAAGGTTGATATTCTTCTGCGGAACGAAAGCAGCGACTGGTTGAAGAATAAACGGGATAAATTAGAAGAGGATAAAGAATTCCAGGGATTAATCGGACTGATGGCGATTGGTACCTGCGGTTTATACTATTACCTCGGCACAATTCTCCGCGCTCTTAAAGCTGAAGGTAAATATACTGAATCCAGAACTACCGCTGTCTATATGGGTGGTAATGGTTCACAATTATTGCACTGGTTAGATCCAAATGGTAAATTCGACTCTGGCTCAGAGATTAACGATTTATTTAATCGGATGTTGGCTATCGGTTCTGAACTTGAAGAAGTCAGTCAACCTACCCAACTCAGTCGCCAACCAAAAGACGAAGCAGCTTGTGGACTGGTACTCTCAGATACTAGACTCAGTGGTTTAGAGCAAAGAACTAAAGATCCCCTAATTGCAGGCGAAAACTGTCTATTAAATGGTCGGGAATTACTGGCGGCGGAAAGATTAATATTTGATGATGAAGAGACGATTACGCTCACTATACCTAAGCTCGATCGATTGATACAATTCATCGATACTTTCAATCAAGCGATTAAGGATTTAGAGATCAAAGATATTAAACCTTTAGATACCTACAAGAAGTCAACTGGTCTCGATCCTAAGTACCAAAAAGAGTTAATGGATAAGACAGAAACTGAACTAAAAGCAATGTTGCTCAAGCTTCAAGGCAAGTCTGAAGATATCCGCTTCGATCCACCATTTATCCTTGCTCTGAAGGCTTTACTCAAAGTATTAGCTAAAGAATGGGCTGGTAAATAAGTTAAGTTAACATATGTATAGGATGTACTGTCTCTAATCATAGTGCATCTTATCTGAAATTATTTATTTAAAATTAACTAAATGTATGAAACAGCTCAGATTATTAGCTTTTTTACTAGCATTAATTGTAATAACTGGAATAACTAGTATTGACACACCTCTCTCTCTATCTAAAGAGCTTCCAGCTACTAAAGAAGAAGTAGAAAAAGTCGATAAAGATTTAAAAGAATTCATAACGACAAGCACAGGGGGAACTGAAAAATTACAAGAGAAAATTACAATCCTTGAAAAAAAAAGTTCTGTCGATGCTCATCCTCCCTGGATTATTCCTCTTCTATTTACTTTGAATATAGCAACATTAGGAGGATTGGTATATCTAGTATATAGAACAAAAAAAATATCAGAAACTGCGAAGACACGTAATAATTCAATAAAAGATAAGCTATCCACAAAAATAGACAAAGCCGATCGAGATTCTTTTTCTACCAAGACTGAATTAAATAAGCTAGTCGAAAAGCAGCAAAAATTAGAATTTGGTGTAAGTAGTGTCCAAAGAGAGATCAGTACTTTTCAGAAAGAAACTAAAAATTCTCTGTCTATATTAACCGCGACTATTCGAGATTTAAGCTCTAGAACTCAAAATACTGTATCAATCAGCAATAATCAACAGTCCCATGATTCATTGATTAACTCTTACCCATCAGAAAATATTGAGCCAGCTTATCTAACTGATTATAATAATCATCAAAAGAACTTTGCAGATACTTACAGAAGCTTAGTAGTAGTTCGAGATCTTGAAAACTATAATCTAAGTCGGGCTGGGCAAACAGAAGACGTAATTTTAGCTGAAGAAAATAGAGGTAATTACTGGCTATTCTCTCACGAAGAGTTCATTTATGTAGTTCCTAGCCAGAAGTTCAAGATTACAGATGATAAACTTAATGAAGTAAAAGATTTATTTGATTGTCAAAACTATCAAGAATCTAATTACAATAATTACATACTCATTAAACCTGCTCTGGTGAGCAAGCAAATCAATGAAGTTTGGCGATTGAAAGAAAAAGGCATACTTAAATTCGCTTAGGAATGAGGATTTAATAATCTACAACTTTGCGCTCGTCGCAATCTGTGCAATTCTCCTTGGGTAGGGGCAATTCATGAATTGCCCCTACCCAAGAAGAATTGCAAGTTATTTAGTTCTCATTCCTTAATAAGTTTTCCTCTTTGATTTCTGTATCATGAATATAATTATTTTTCATGCGTCTATTTTACTCACTTTTCGCCCCTTTATCACTTAGAGTCTGAATCCTCCTATCCGTTATTTGCAGAGAGCAATATGACTCTAAAATATGATTATATTAAAGATTACACTCAGGAATACAAACTAGCGGAAGCGGCTTATTTACAAGGTAACTATGAGAAGGCTGCTACCATTATTGATGTCTTAGTCTCAAAATTTGAGGACGATCCTAGTGTACGACTGTTGCGAGGGCACATTTATTGTTATGGATTGTATCAATACGAAATTGGCAAAAAAGAGTACGAAGCTGTAATCCACCTTACCACCGATCCAGAATTCATCCAATTTGCTAATAGTGGATTAGAATATATAAAATCTTATTTGATGAATCAAGTCGTTGAAAATACTTCATCTCATCCATTAGTTGATAAATCTGACGCACACTATCATGAAACTACCTTGGTTAATTCCATGCCTAAGTCATCAATTTTCAGTAAAATCAACCAATCAATAGATAACCTACTAACTTCTGTAACTATCAAAGAACCAGAAAATGCAAAACCAGAAATAGATGATCCAAGGAACAATAGATCGACGACTGAACAAATTCAGCAGTTAGAATTTTACCTAGACAATCTCGTTGTCGCTCTCAATCGTGGTGAACTCCCTGTCAATCTCAAAAAAGTTACTCAAGTATTTGATAGTTTAGTTACATCGGATCGACTATCGATCGATGTTCCGGCTGACAAGTTTGTAGATCTCTATAACGATCTACCAAATATCCTAACTGGTTATGCGATTGGTGCGACTTTGAGCGATGAGAGCTATCGCGAACCAGATATTTCTCAAATCACATTTCATCGTCTCGATCGAGGTACCTACTGGATCTTCCCTACCGCTCGAATTGGCAAACAAGGTGCAGCATGGCTAGTACCCAATCCACTCAAAGATATTAAGATCGATAGAAATAAGTCTCTAAATTTTAGTTTCGATCTCAATTCATCTAATCAAAATAATAATACCATTATTATTCTAGAAAAACCTGCTTTAGTCAAAATTATACCAAACTCAGACCGATTAACTTGGAAATTAACAGAGAGAGGGCATATTAGAACTTCTAGTAATGTTTCAGGCTCTTCAATAGCAAGTACTTCATCGACTGAGCTGAGGGAAATTGCCGCACTTAAAATAGATCTAGAAAAGTTAAAAATAGAATATCAAAATAATCAGCTTCAGCAAAATAAAAATAACCAATATCTGATACATAGTATGAAAACATTTGTATCAGAATCGATGGCTAAAATACAACCAGTATCGACAACCAAAAGACCGGAAACAATCGAGGCTGAGGTTATTAGTCGATCACCAGTACCGAAACCAAAACAAAAACCGAATAGCCCGCCGTCTACGACACCAAGTGAGCCTATTGTCAACAATTTAATATCACCTTTTGCCAAACTTTATAATGCTGGTGAGAAAGATTTCTTGCGCTCGTACATGGTTTCAACCGCAAGTTTAATGAAAAATAACAATCTAAAAGTTGAACTTGTGGAAGATAACATCGGGCATTACTGGATTATCCCTTTTAGCAGTAGCACTCACTATCTAGTTCCCAAAATGAACTTTCGTAATTATGATAAATGCCTTGAGGCACTATCATTACTATTTGACGGTGCGAATGACTCCAGCAACTTTACACTATTTAAACCAGCGATCGTCACTATTACTAAGCCTAGTATGCCGAAACAGTGGAAATTAGAACAAAAAGGATATCTAGAATCTAGATAAGTTTTTCTTGCGCTCGATCTATACGGGGGTTGAGTAGCATTGGAACAAAAAACAGGTTTAAGGATCGATAAATCATCTGAAACCTTCTCTTGGAGAGGGTTTCGTGATTTGTAGAACCCAATCTTGAAAAACAAAGCTTTTTGCACAATTATTTATGCCGTTGGCTGCTTTACAAGGGGACTTATTATTTTTTCTCAAAGCTACATCAGGAGCGGCTTTCGAGTGATTTAAAACCCTTAACACTGTTTTTGGTTCCAATGCTACTCAACCCCCGATAACTGCTGATAACTGCTGATAAGCTGCTGATAAGTTATCAGCACTATCTACACCTTTAGTAGAGCCAGTTTTAAACAAATTGCTGATTTGCTGATAATCAACAATTTGCTTGGCATTTTAGATCGGCGATCGCGATAATTTCACGGTGTTTGACGGTAAAAGTTGTCTCACAGGTATTATCTACAACTGCAATAACTCGACCTGTCATTTCCTTGTACTTTCGATCGGTACCAATATAAATTACCAGATCGCCTTTTTGGATCGATCGATCGTTTTGACTCAGTGGATAACTAGAATCTAACGGACGATCGGTTGTCAGCACTTTATCAGCATTATCGACATTATCAGCACTGGCTGTAGGAGGCGTTTCCAATTGTTCGAGGGGAAGAGTATCCCACTCATCAATGTCTTGCCAGGGTTGTGATAACTGACTAGCGTTGTGACTAACCTGAATGTCTAGTTTAGTTTCGTTGTACTGTGGTTGAGAATAAATAGATCGCTCTAAATTATCAGCATTATCAGCAACGCCACTTAAACCACGATCTAGACTAGGTTCTGGCTGCTGATAAGTTATCAGCACTTTATCAGCATTATCAGCACTGTCTCCTACAGCCATTCCCAGTTGTTCGGGGGTAAAAATCCCCTTGTCATGGAGGAATCCATATCCACCATCGACTAGTTGCTGTAAGTAGCTCCGAGCTGTGGCACCATCGATCCGTTTCTTCCCAGAGAATAGGGTCTGAACCTGTCTAGGGGCGATACTTCCCAGCTTCTTAGCCTTCTCTAACACCCTGATTAAATGGGCTTCTAAGGTGTCTTCAGTACTGGCAATCAGCGCGATCGCTTGGGAGATAAAATAATCGAGTGCGAGTGCAGCACGTTCGATCGTCTCCGCGCTGATAAGTGCTGATAAGGTACCAGTAGTGGCACATTCGATTAAGTGCAGAGTTAGAGCCAATTTCCCCAATTGACCGATCGCTTTACTATACGAGTGTTTCAGCCATTGCGAAAGTTTGGGATTGTTCAAACATTCATAGTTATAGTGGTTAGCAACATTCGCCCACACTTTTTGTCCTTGATCGTCGAGACGACACTCTAGCGGAGGTAGATTGTGAACCCCTTCAATCAGCCGATTAAACGCAGTAATGTCGATCTTTGGCGTGTCGGGGTGTTCATCCCAGTCTTTGTAATGGCGATAAATCGGTGCATACAGGAATCGGCATAATGTCCCATCATTATCCATACCGATCGATTGTGCCAGTCCTTTTAAAACCTCTGGTTGAATCCCCCCAAATACCACGGGATGATAGTCATGCTTAGATATTTTAGATCCCGTACCAACGCGATGAATATTAATCGGGCTACCGTCATAATAACTCAACAGTTTGGCACGGCTATCATTCCCCCCCTTGCCACCATGTTTGTCGAAAGCTTGGAAAATACCGATGATTTCATCGCGATAAATCCCCGGACAGATTGTGGGTTGGTGTAATGCCAAATCCTCGATCTTCTCCATCGTGGCATCTTCAGCGATAACTACGGTCAATTGCGGCTTGATCGGCTCATCTCCCCGTTGTTTTTTGTCTGATGACTCCCAAACCTGTAACTCGGCTTTATATTGTTGCAGCTCTGTTTCGTACCGTTCGATATAAGTAGTCTGAAGAGAGCGCAATGGTTTGGTGAAGCTGGTATTAATAGTTGGTGATTTTAACGAGCCGCTATCGCCTACACCCATCCCGAATAGATTTGGATAGATCGATAATTCATCGCCATAGTTACCGACGATAAGCCTTGTATTGGCATGAGCGACAGAGCTTGTCGCCACCAATAAGCCTAAAATCATTGGTTCGCGGTTAGTCCCGCGTGCGAAGGATATTTGCTCGATCTTATCGGCTAGATGGTTGGGTAGGATGCGATGGGGTGAGAGCTGATGACGTTGTGCTGTTAAAATTTTATCGATCTCAACTTTATCAGCACTGGCACTACCAATGCCTTCTAGCCTGTCAGCTATTCCGGCTAGGGATTGTTTGGAGATCGATAGCTGACGTGCTAGAACAACTAGTTCCGACTCTCGATCTGCTGGTGGTAGATTCCGCTGGACGATCGCCTCAACTAAAGCTTTAACTTCATCTGCTGATAACTGCTGATAAACTGCTGATAAGTTATCAGCACGATCTACACCGCTGGTAGAGCCAGTTTTAAATGATTTGCTGATTTGCTGATAATCAGTTGGAGTAATTACCTTTGCTAAAATCTGCTCTTTAGTGAACTGTAGATCGTCAATCTCGTCCCCAATATCCATTCCTCCCTGTGGATTTTGCCATAATCCTTGAGTACCTGCCAGATACCAGCCTTCAATCTGAGCCTTGAAGTCTCGATCTAAATTGGACATATACTGGACTCCGGCTGAATCTCGATCTGGAGTCAGTACCAACCGCGCTCCAACTAGATCCTCTCGATAAGCAACTCCATAATTAGCATACGATCCACTTCCCCCAATCGTCGTAGTCGCAGCGATCCCTAATTTCCACAGCGCATCGACTGTCACTTCCCCCTCGACGACAAATATTAATTCTTGACGTTGGATTGCTGCCTGGACTTCGGTACACCGATAGATATGGATCTGCTGTTTAATATTTTCTGGATTACCATCAACCCAGTTGCTGCCATCCCAATGGGATTGAAAAAAATCTTTCTTCTCGCCATTGCCCTTATCAATCCGCTTGACTCGCACTAGTGGAGAGCCGTCAAGGTTGGGATAATAATAGAATCGCTCGTTTTTGGATCGAATTGGCTTAATAAACTCCGGCTCTGCTTGCTTGAGGACAAAAATTCCCTGAAAACCCTGCTTATTTACCCCGTTATAGTGCCATTGTGATGAATCGTGTCCGATGCCACTGACATAAGTTTTACAGTGGGCTGTTTGACCGTCTGGGTGTAAGCTGCAATCTTTATCTTTGGTTCGACCGCAGACGGGACAGGGGGAATTCTTGCCGGATCTGCGGTATTTAGTATTGCCAGTAGCCGCTCGATCGGTATTTTGACTTAAATTCTTAAATTTGGGTGCAACAACAGATGCACCATTGCTCTTGAGCATGGTAAAATACCTCTATAAGTAATGTTATTGGAACACCCAGATCGCTGCTGGGTGCGGAACCTCGCCTTTGTCAGAATTAGGCGGGGTTTTGTCGTTTGACTGCATTTATTTGGCAGACAACAAACCACAAATATTCCTAGCTGTATTTTACATCACATTGGCACCACGCGATCGCGAATAGACCAAGAAATATTGTCAGGGCGTGGTAAATCGACTCCGAAACCGCTGGGCATTATTTACTAAATAGAAAATTAGAGCAACGATCTAGTTAGATGATGATTACCCTTGAAACTCTTGAAAAATGGTTGGAGGCTCTGGCTGAAACAGAGCGGCTGGAATTTAAAGAAGCCAAGCACCAGTTTGAGATCGCCAAACTGTTACGCTACTGCGTTGCTCTTGCCAATGAAGGAGGTGGATATCTGGTTTTTGGCGTAACCGATAAGCCCCCGCGTCGGGTTGTTGGTTCCCAGGCGTTTCCATCCCAGACTTCTCTCAACGACATCAAAGCGCGGATTGTGGAGAAACTTAGATTCCGAGTGGAGGCGACAGAATTACAGCATCCCGACGGACGGGTGCTGGTTTTTGAAGTGCCGACTCGTCCCATCGGGCAACCATTAGCCTTCGATGGTGCTTATCTAATGAGAGCGGGCGAGGATCTAGTCCCGATGACTCCAGATGTACTCAAACGCATTTTCGCGGAAGACCAACAAGATTGGTTTTCTCAACCCGCTCGGTCTGATGCTAGTTGTAGCGATGTAATCGCGCTGCTCGATAGCCAGACTTACAATGTACGCAGACAGAGTAGAAATCTCTAACCCTGGGATACCACCAATTCAGGTCGAACGCTTTATCGATGAATATCGTTCCCGCAACGAACGACTCGCCGATCTGATGCGGCGGTTCGGTATCTGTGAAGAAAAAGGTAGTGGTATTGACAAGGTAGTGACAGCGGCAGAAGAGTTTCAGCTATCAGCACCAGATTTTCGAGTGGGCGAGACTCGCACCACAGCATTATTATTTGCCCATCAAGATTTTGAAGATATGAGTAAATCTGACCGGATCAGAGCTTGCTACCAGCATTGCTGCTTGTTGTATGTGAGTAATCAACGCATGTCTAACCAGACGTTACGGGAACGATTTCACTTTGATGAGTCAAAGAATGTTCTCGTTTCTCAGGTCATTGGTGCTACCAAGGAGGCTGGGTTAATTAAAGCAGATAATTCTACATCTAGCTCTACTCGTTATGCTCGATATCTTCCGTTCTGGGCGTAAAAGTGCTTAAAAGCAAATCGCTATTGTCAGTAGTCACAGCCTGAAACCCTTGTAAAATCTGCGTAAAAGTGCTTAAAAACAAATCGACATTTAAGGCATCACTCGTCTCACCTCACGTTTTAAGGTGGGGGAGATTATTCGCGCTTGTCCTGGGATCAGCCAGCCCACGATCCGGCGCGTCTTGGACGAACTCCGTTTGGAGGGTCAGATTCGCTGCATCCAGAAGGGGAAAGATGCCGAGTGGGAAAGAGCTGATTTCCGTTCGACCCGATCGCCGTTCGCGTAGCGTCTGCCTTGTGCCGAAAGACGGCGCGCAAGCTTCGCGATCGCGATCGCATTAGTCGATCGGTACTTGTCTAGGTATTCTTACCTTCAAATATCGATTGACAGCGGGTTTTAGCCGATCGATCGTCCTCTAAGAGTCGAGATTTTGAATGCGAAGCTTGCGCGCCGTCTTCGGCGGTCGCATTAACCCGAATGCGATCGTTTGCAAGGTGATGCGAAGCTTGCGCGCCGTCTTCGGCGGTCGCATTACAGATAGCCAGAAGTAATTTGGATCGGCTACCGATACTAGAACAACAGTCAGATGTCAAATTCATTGCTTGTCACGATGCTGCCAAACTTACAATTGGGAGTACTTGGGATTATTGCTAATTATTGCTAATCCAGTAATATTTAGATATCACCGGAATAGCTCTAATTCAATTAGAGCATAGTAAAAATGGAACCGAACGAAGAAGATAAATACGGTAGTTCTGAATTACAAGAGCGGATTCAAGATTTTTTGCAAAGTTTTGATTTGGTTTTTGGAATCGACTGGGATTATACTAAAATGTCATTAAATTCCGAATATTCATTCGGCAAAGATGGGACTTTTATAGACCCATTTCCTGGAGAACATTTCACTGGCGGCAAGGGTGATAATTGGGGGAATCGGTCGTCTTTGCTTGCTGCTTATCGAGAACTCAGGGCATTTGCCATTAGTGAAAATATCTACGTTCCATATGACTCTAACGCTAGGGATGATGATGACGATAACGAATCATAACCCAATTAAAATCGGCTCGGTCGTCCTTCGAGATTCATTGTTTGTAAATAAGCTCAAAACCACACTCGCAGCAGCCAACGAGATCTCAAATTAAATGCGTTTTCGAGTCTGCCAATAGATCCTCTATTTATCTAGTTCTAGTTGGTATAGTTTTAATAGTTCGGTTCGATTGTATTCGATTAAACCTTTGGCAAAGTTAGCTGATGCTTGAGTAATTCGACCTTCAGGGATGCGAGCGAATATTTCGTCAATTTCGTCGGGGGTAATTGCTGTGAGCTTCTCTAGCCAGATTTGGGCAGATTTGGGATATAATTTGGCAGCGCGAGCGAATATAGTCAACGTTGGGAGTTTATTGTACCCCTCCTGGAAGCAAGATTGACTATATCGATTGACATAATCTGAGAGAGGCATATTCGGTTTTCCATCATCTTCATCAGTACTACCTAACGATATTCCATGATCGAAAGACGGAACTAGTTCGAGTCGCTCGCCAACCGACATTATACTCCAGTTGTGGTCGTGGCGGTCGCTATTTGTCACATAACAGTCCAGGAGCATGTATCCGACAAATAACTCTGCTCCAGTATCTATTCCTGGAATTGGGTTTTGCCAGTTACATGGTGGTTTTACCTCGGCTAAATCTAGAGCTTTTAGAACATTTTCGATTGTATATTGACTGGGATTATCTCGGTCATAATCGATAGATTGAATCAGAAAGTCTTCCCCAGTGAATATTTCAGCACGTTCGGGGATACAGTTAATTGATACAACTCCTTCAACAAGTTCGGCAGATTCTTCAAAGTATCCATTTGCTAATTCATATCGAGCTACAGGTAAATTTAATAGCTCGGCAATCTCATTGACAACTTTTTCTGTCCAGTCTGTTCTAGCCTCACTAATAATTGCTTGAGATGGAGCAGCTTCCTTGAATAGACACTTGCCTAATTCAGGATGAAGATACCAGTCTTTACGAAGCATTCCATCATCGATCTGTTCATCTAGAATTAGTTCGGGAGCTATATTGTAAATCTGATATTTTTTAGTCATTTATCTACTCATAGCTAAAATATTCACTAAAGGCTCATAATGAGAATCACTAAAAGGGATATTAACTTGATTGTTAATTTCAGCATGGCAGAGTAGCTTGCCAAATTTGTAGATATCATGGTTAATTTGTTTGACTGTCAACTCAATTGCTTGAGGATGATATATTGCCATGTCGGCAATATATCCAGGAGATTTACCCAAGAGAAAATTTTGATGGTAAATTTGACCATCATTTATCATCAGTTTAGTCCCAAGTTGAAGTTGACGAATATATTCAGATATATCGATACCTTCGATATATCTAATTCCAAAGTAAAAGTTATACTTACCAAATTCATCAGGAGTGACTTCGGCAAATAAATCTGATGTATCTCCGCCAGTGTATCCACCACTTCTAGATATATACTCGAATGGATCGAATTGGGTTAGATCTGTAGATAAACCCAATCTTCTCAATTTCCATTCAGAGGTAAATGGGCGATTGACGGGCATTCTTGTGCGGAAGGAGACATCGATATCATTAGAGATTCTGACTTGCTCTAACTTCACTAATCCATGTTTAACCGCAGTTCGATGAGCCTCACTAACTTCCATTGCCGCCAGCATCCCTTGGAGGTATACTGTATAGTATTTTTTATTTTCCCAAGTCATTTTTTTAATTGGGAACCATTTATTGCTAATTGGATCTGTCCAACCCATGTATAATGCGGTAATCATTTGATTCGGAAAATTAGATGTTTTCATTTGCTGCGCTATTTAAGAATGGTTGGGTTATTTATGCCGCTTAAAAACATGGTGATTTCACTCATCAGGTTTCAACTTAATCCCCAAATTCAAAGCCGGATTATTCAACCATCTATCCCCCACATGGGTATAAATCGCCGTAGTCCGAGGATCGGCATGTCCCAATAAATCTTGTACCTGTCTTAGCGACGCACCGCTCTGAATCGCCAGAGTCCCCGCAGTATGCCGCAATGAGTGAGCGGATAAAGTCCGTCCTTCCCCATACTTGAGATTGAGAGCTTTGAGGTAACTATCCACAATTTTTCTAATTCCCCGTCGCGACAACCGATAATCCTGCTCCTCTTCAGTTAAATGCTTGGGACGATTATACAGATTGATAAATAGCGGCGTAATCGCGGCAATACTATACCCAGCCTTCCTCCTAGCGAGTAAATAACAGTCTAACAACTCTACCAGTTCGGGAATTAAGGGCACAATCCGCTGTTGTTGCTTACTAGTCACCGTAATCCCCACACCCATCGCTCCACGGACGATATTCCCAATATTAGCGGAGTGAACCTCCATCGTCCGCGCCCCTTCTAAAGTCATAATCCCCAATAAAAGTTGGTCGCGTAAAGTCTTGAGGGATGTAGGGTTAGCTAAAGGAGCCTGGAGAAAAGCGGTCGCTTCTTCCGCAGTCAAATAAGTAATCCGTTCGGCAGGATCGCTGCGCTGTTTGGGTGGTTTAACGCCCCAGACGGGGTTAATCGTTAGCAGTCTGTATTCCATCGCCGCATCGTACATCCGACTGATGGCAACTAGTTTGAGGCTGATGGTAGTGGGTTTATATTTCTTAGAGACGAGATGGTGACGGTAGATCTTAATCTGGTCTCTGGTGACAGTGAGGGGTTGAAGCTGGTTTGTCTCGCACCAGAGTAGATAGTAGCGGACTTCACACCAGTAAGTGCGGATAGTTTCAGCACTAGCACCGCCAGAGCCAACATCGAATTGGAGGAAATTGGTAAACGCCGCCAGTAATTCATCAGCATTGAGGACAAATGGAGTGGACTGCTCGATGTCTGAAGGTGAGGTAGTAGCAGTGGGATTTAGATCGTCCAATGGGGCACTCTAATTGAGGCTAGTATCTAAATTTTACGCCAAATCAGAGCTGAGTTTTTAACAAGTACCCCCACACCTCCCACCCTCCCCACACCCCCCACACCCCTAAAAACAACGTCCCGCTAATCCTCTTTAGCGGAACGTTTTGAGACTATACTCATTACTGGAATTAGGTTCCAATCGCTGACTAGCTTTGAGATATTTCTACCAAAATTTCACTAAATTGGCTAGTTTATTATTAGCTGGACGAGCGATATTTCTAAAGATGACGATTTCGACTATTGCCTTCGACTGCTATAAGTTCGACGATCTGGACTGACAGCAATAAAGCGCACGATAATAAGTTTTTGCGTGTGCTTATCCTCCTCTGTCCCCGATCGATTAAATCGGGGCTGAAGTTACCAGCCAAAGAGCGTTAATTTGATTTCATGCTATTTTATCTAGTATGAGTATATTAAATAGCACGAAACTAAATAATCTCCTCGTCAATTGGCAACCAGGCGCAGTCTACACCTCAACGTGGTTGTCAAGCCAAGGCTTTTCGCCTAGCGCGATCGCAGGCTACTGTCAGAGCAATTGGCTCCGCTCGATCGGTCGAGGTGCATTCGTCAAAGTTGGCGATACCTACGACTGGAGCGGCGGTCTATGGGCGGTACAACAACAATTAGGGTTAGCCATCCATCCTGGTGGTAAAACAGCCCTGGAATTAGCTGGTTATTGGTACAGTCATTACTCGCTGCTTGCAATTCGATTAAGGTACGGCGGTTGTTTTTGTATTTAGCAGAGCAACACCAGCATCCTTGGTTCAATCGTTTGGATGTTGACGCTTTGGATCTAGGAGTGGGTAATCGATCGATCGTTAGTGGTGGGCGATTAGATCCCAAATATCAGATTACTGTCCCTGCAAATATGGGGATAAATTGATGGATCGATCGTTGTTTTAGTCCCCTAGACATGTCACACAAAGTCCATCATCCAAATTAGCATCATCGGCTAGACAGGAGTAACAGAGATTGAATTGCTGGGCATATCCTTCTAAAATCTCTCCTTGGTTGCAGTCATACTTGTTTGTTGCCATGAGCAAAATTTCTTTAATCAAGGTTTGAGTTGTGGTTTTTTCTATTCCTGCAAATACTTGATGTCGATCTAGGATTTCAATTACCTCATTTAACATATAGCTGCCAGAGTGGTTGGACATAAAGGTGCTCCCGATCTATTCTTCCAAAATACTTATTTAAAGTATAGTACTAAAAAACTAGTGTTCGTCAAGCCACTGGAAAAATAATCTCTCGCCAATAACTTGGGTGGCTGGGAGTGCTTGGACTTCAATTACTACCTTGCCAAAATAAGAACCCTCTTGTCAGTAACCTGGGGTTATTTGCATCAACCCCGACTTAGAAGCTCATTTCGATAATGAGTAGTCACTACAAGCATTTTACCAGCCTCACTTGGCATGAGAATTAATTCAGTGAATTAAATGATATTTTAATGACATCATTAAAATGCTAATTAAGACTAATAATGATATATTTAATATGTCAAATTAACATCTTTTAGAGGTCAAGATGATCCTAGTATGCGGCGGTATCAAAGGTGGGGTCGGCAAAACAACTTTGGCAACCAGCATGGTTATATTACGGTCTGCTGCCGGACGAGATGTTCTATTGGTAGATGCTGACGACCAGGCAACTGCAACAGATTTTACAGCGGTAAGAAATGAGTCCCTTGAAAATGCAGGGTATACCTCGATCCAGTTACATGGAGCTGCTGTTCGTAATGAGGTACTGAAACTAGCTCCCAAGTACGACGATATAGTGATTGATGTTGGCGGTCGGGATACGGCTGGTCAAAGAGCTGCTTTACTTGTAGCAGATGTATATGTAGTTCCTTTTTTACCAGGAAGCTTCGATGTTTGGACGTTAGACAGTGTGGGCACATTAGTAGAAGAAGCTAAAGCCTTTAATGACAAGCTAAAAGCTGTGTGTGTGATTAATCGGGCTGATGCCAAAGGTTCGGACAATCAAGATGCCGCCGAAATTGCTAGTGAGATTCCAGGGTTAGTTTATATCGATGCGCCATTAGGAAACCGTAAGGCATTTCGGGCAGCAGCAGCGCAGGGATTAGCTGTAACAGAGATGAAACCACAAGATGCTAAAGCGATTTCGGAATTAACTAAACTATTTAAGCATCTTTTTGATATTTAAGTGATGCCACTTAAATATCAAAAAGATGTTATTATAATTTTATTAAAAGGCTATAATAAGGCTAAAATGGCGATTACACGTAAACCAAAAGCTACAACCGCAGATAATTTTATTGAGAATGGTGGTTCGGCCGCAATTAACATCGAGATTGACCAGCCTACTGAACCGCCGCTCGCAGCTCAAAGAGGACGACCCCGCAAGGAGAAGGAAGTAGAAGTTGGGGTCAAGCTGCGTTTACCGACGAGTTTACTAGAACAGATTGATGATTCAGTCGAGAGTCGCAAGCCGTTGTTAAGTCGGCATCAATGGCTACTTGAAGCAATTTATGCAAAGCTCGATCGGGGATAATATTTATTGAAAAAACTTATTAATATCTGAAAAGATACTATATTCTGCGTTCCCCCCAAATAGCCAAATTGCAGGACACAAAGCATATTAGAAGTATAAGCAGAGATATTTTATATAGTAATAATTTTTGAAAAATATCGAGAATCTTATGATTGAAAAAAACTATATTTTATGGCTAGAATCTTTATCTCAAACAGGAGAAAAGCCATATCTACAAAATTGGGAATCATTAGATAGTTTAGAAAGAGAACAGACTTGTTACAATGCAGGAATTATAGGAGCTGGTACGGCGATGTTTGCTGGTGCTGCTACTGTCCCACCGGGGCTAGCTGGAGGTTCTGTTGCTCTAGCTACGATAGAACTTTCAAGACCAGTTGACCGATTAGTCTCTGTAATTAGACAATTAATAGAAGAAGTTGAGGGAATTACAGTTACTCCCCGTGTCAAAACGAATGAGGGGACTATCGATTTACTAGTTAAAATGCCAGACCGGAGATGTTTTGCTTTTGCACTTAGATCTAAAGGAGAATCTCGTATTAAATGGCGAGAAGAAGAACAAGAGTTTTTTGCTGTTACACCTAGAAAAGGGAAGACAGCGAGAGTACAAAAATATGCCGATCTAGTTAAATCAGGTCAAGCTCTGAATAGAGCGACACTATCTTTGAAAAAGGAAAAGAATTACTTGTTGGGTGAAAGTAGGACAGAGCGTAACGCTCCGATCACAAAAGCGATCGTATTAACTAGTAAAACTACGGTAGATCCCAGCAACGATCCAGGTCTATTCGTTGATTTCGGTCTGACCAATGTTTTACGAGTGTATGCGGGAGCTAATATTCACGTTCTAGAACAGTCCAAAATGATAGATTTTTTAGCTTCTGCGAAAAAAATGTAGATATAGGGCATAATACAGTAGTACCCAAAAACTAAAAACCCTCTGCCCGCGCTGTGCGAGAGAGGTTGATTAGCAGTCCATTAATAAATTAACGACCTTGCGTCACCGGAAACTGAACTTCCGACAACATACAAAATCTATGTTGATATTGTACCCAAAAAAAGGGTGTAGTATATGCCCTTAGTGCAGCTTAGGATGTAACTAGACTGTATTAGAAGTTTCGGAAGAAGAATCCGGTGATTCAGCGAGTGTTTCACCACTATGACCTACGACATCAGACAGCATCTTAATGTCCTCACGCCCTCAAAAGGTTCCAAAACTAAATACCATTGCCCCGTCTGCAATGGTCACAACCTAGATATTAAAACAAGCACAGGCGTTTATAGCTGCTTTAATGGCTGTATCTCGAAAGATATCCGAGCGGCGATCGATAAGCTAGAAGGTAAGCCTGAGTGGAAGCCAGTACGATCTGAATGGGTTAAACCAATCCGTCCTCAAGCTCGGACAGAATATTTTTATCCCGACCGCGATGGCAATTCATTAATTAAAGTGGTGCGGATCGATGATGGCAATGGCAATAAAAATTTTCCCCAATTTCACTGGACGGTTAGCAATTGGCAGAAAGGGAACCCGCAGGAAATTCGACACTGGATTCCGATCTATCGATTAAAAGAAGTCAGAGCGGCGATTGGGCGTGGTGAATTAATTTTTCAGGTAGAAGGTGAAGATATTGCCGATTTGCTGTGGAAACGGGGTATTGCTGCTACTACTACCCTGGGCGGTTCGGATGGGTATAGCAAGTATGGAACTTATCAAGCGGACTTAGCAGGAGCAAGGTTAGTCTTGACACCGGATCGAGATCGGAATGGACTAAAGTATATCGCCAACATCGAGCGAGATTTTCCCAAGCAAATTGAGGGATATTATCTAGCAGGTACTCAAGGATTATGGCGTAATCCCCAGGGGGGAATGGATATCGGCGATGATATCCGCGACCACAATTTAACGAAAGAACAAATTTTAGCTAAAGTAATTAGTCCACACAAGTATGGAGAAATCATTAATCTATCTTCAGAAATCGATTTAGAGAAAAAAGAAGAATCCCAACAACTAGTCCAAGAATTAAGCGAACTATTAAATAAAAAGAGCCAAATAGCCCCACAGATATTTGCAGGTAAGTTAGGGATAGAAATGGCACATACAGCCGCTAATTTTAATATTCCCCTAGAAATATTCAGTGCTTGCCTATTGCCTATCCTAGCTAGTCAGATTGCTGCTAAGTCGAGGTTGATGATTAATCCTGGAACTGATTACAAAGCACCTCCCATTCTCTGGGTGGGGATGGTCGGAGAATCAGGAACGATGAAAACACCGATTTTGAATATTTTAACTTCTTCACTATGCCTGATCCAGGGAGAACTAGCAGAGCAATGGAAGTTAAACAAAGCCGAGCGGGAACGAGAACTAGAGTATCACAAATTCAAAAAGAAAGGTGAAAAAACAGAGCCACCAATGCCTCTAGCTCCTTTGCGGGATATTTTCTTCTCTGACTTCACGATTGAATCGATCGCTCAATCTGTCAGTAACTATCCAGACACAGGTTATTTGATCTTCGTAGATGAGTTAGCTGGATTTTTTAAATCTATGGATGCTTACCGCCAAAGTGGAGGAGATAGACAGAAATGGCTCACAGCTTACAATGGTGGCGGCTTTAAGGTCAACAGAAAAGGAGCTGATACCTTATGGACATCACATACTTCCTTATCGATGCTCGGAGGGGTTCAGCCTTCAGTACTGGAAAAACTGATCAAACAGGATGATTCCCCTGAAGACGGACTATGGAATCGATTTATGTTCGTTCATCTTCCTCAATCGAAGATGGAAGCATTTTCTACCTATTCATTCGGACTAGCCGATGAGTTGAAAACAATTTACCAACGACTATCGAACCAGCCCGAGCGGGAGTATAAGTTAGCTGATGAATCTAAGCCTGTTTGGAAGCTGTGGCACGACCAAATGGAAGAAAAGGTATGGAATGAGCCTAGCAACCTCTTACGAGCTACCTACGCCAAATTTAAGGGAGCAGCAGCGCGAATTGCATTAGTACTCCACTGTACCAATGCAGCGATCGTCAATCAGCTACCGGATACACCGATTTCTAGTGAAACACTGTCTGATGCGATCGCCTTCACTCAATGGCTGCTCAATCAGACATTGCTGGAATATCAACGGATGGGGTTACTAGACAATTCCAAGTTAAACCGGATCTTCAAATTTATCGATCGGTTCGATGGACGAGACTGGATTAACGCTCAAACTGTTAAGGCTTGGTGGAGTGCCACAACTAAACCAGGAGCGAACGACATCAGAGCATTTATGGCTGAAGTAGTAGCTTTAGGACAAGCAATTGACAATGGTTTACCGCCTACCTCCTCTAAATATCAAATTTTAATTTCTAGAAAAACTAGTTTTTTTAGTCCGAAACATAGTTAAATCCATACTGGGAAAGGGTTTGAATGCGGACTAAGTGTTAGTCCGCAAATTAACTTAAAA
>JANMEL010000050.1:0-9715 GCA_031376885.1 Chamaesiphon sp. OTE_70b_metabat_96
TTTAGTCAAAATTTGTCCTGCAATAAATTAAATTAATACGATCTCTTATTTGATTTTAGTTTCAGTTGATATTGTAGTGATTGCAACTAGTTTGTAGATACTATTAAATTAGCCATTCTAGTTTTTATCGATCGAAGCATAACCCATTTTGGTGCGTTCACCCTGGGCTAATTCTGCTGTGGTAAGATGTTTTCCCCTAACTAATGCCGAGAATATTTCTCCCTCATCTCCAGCACTATCTTTAGTATTAATTCTAGCATCGATCGAATGTCCTAATTCTTCAATTAATACCGCTGCAAGTCGATCAATATCCCCTGATGTGGCTAAGGTTTCCGAAATATAAATTGTATTGTTACTGGCAGCAAAAGCCCCGACTGCTGTACCTAAGACCCGATCTTGAACGATTTGGATGGGCGGAATAGTGAATGTTTTAGTTTGCCATTGTTTCTGAAAAAGTCTGACCAGATTCTTGTCGTAATTATTGCCGAATGCTAAATCAAAATCATTTGAGAAATCACTACTATTCGCAAAATTATTTAGATAGTTATTTACGAGATTTAATGCTGCTCTTAAATTTTTGTCCGTCATAAAAATAAGTAAGATTTGATAAATAGGTGTTGCCTGGATTGGAAAACTAGGTAGGTAATCTGATAAAGTGATTCCTGGTAGTGAGGATGTTGTATTTATGGTTTTCCCTACGGTAGGCTATCGCCAACGGCTCCGCTCAATCACCGAAACCCTCGGTTCTGCTCAACCACCGAAACCCTCGGTTCTGCTCAACTACCAAGGGTTAAGTAGAGCATTTAGCGTACCCTCTAGATCACTTATCAGTCGATCTCACAAGTTTTACGCAAAAAACCGATAAAATTTGAAAATTATTTTTCCGTTGGCAAAGCCTACCGGAGGTAATCGCAATTGGCTGTGTTGACAGCCCTGAGAATGTTGGGTTTTCTCCAAAGGAGACGCTTCTGCTCAGGCAGAGGCTACGCCAACGCCTGCGACTCCCGCGCTTACGCGGTGCTCTCAACCCAACCTACGCAAGTTATTTAATCCTTAGAAGACGAAGATCAATCTACCCCAATCAGGGCGATCGATCTAGCTGACTGTAGAGTAGTGTTCATGTAGCTATCCTAAATTTGAAAGCTATTTTAGCATGAAATTTAGTTCGATCGATCGTGAAAGTTACATTACGCCATTTGGCTGTAGAGTTTGACGTTGGGGATTTGCTGCATAGCTCAGGCGATAGATCCTAACCCGCGATCGCCGAGCCTTGTGAAATTTTAGGTTTAGAATAGTGAACCCAACATAAAAACCGTGTTAGATTATATTGAACACGATTTTTATGTTGGGTTGCTTAAATGTCTATTCCAGAATTCAACAACCTGGGATACCTTCCTCCAGGCGTTTATGAAACTACTTGGCAAGAATTCATGGAAAAGTTTGTTGTCAATCCTCACCGCCAAAAATTGGCGACTGGTTTAGTTGCGGCGTTGCGTAAACTGGGCGTTGCTGGTTGTCGGCGCGTAATTATCGGCGGCAGCTTTGTGACAACTAAAGAAAAACCTAATGACTTTGATGGCTGGTATAGCAGGGGTCAGGGGTGAGGGGACAGGGGTCAGGTTGGGAAAGCTGATGCACTGATGGTTTGAGCATCTACATCTGTCCTAACCGCCCTGGCGGTTGCTATATGAAGATTTTGGATTAGATCCAAACATCATCGACCCATTATTTGTCGAAAACGTCAACGACCAGCAGAGCGTATTTGGCGGCAGACTCTTCGATTTACCAAGTTATGAAGGATTCTTCCAAACTGACAGAGAAGGCAGACCCAAGGGCGTAATTGCCCTAGATCCGAAAGAATTTATTACCCAATCAGGCGCGAATCATGATTCAAAATGAACGTCAATATAAAATCACTCGCAGCAAATTAAGAAATCTACAGCTCGATTTAGCAACACTAGATCTACCATCCGATTTGCATCCTCGTCAGATGCTGGCACGGAAAAATAGCTTAGGTATTCTGATTGGAGAATTGGAACGAGAAATCACAGGGTACGAGCGGCTCAAAAGCGGTCAAATCACTCAGTTTCCAATCGAGTCCATCCAAGATATCCCACGCATAACGATCGAAGCCAGGATTGCTGCGGGATTAACTCAGAAGGAACTAGCAGAAAAAATTGGCGTTCAAGAGCAACAAATTCAACGCTATGAAGCCAATAATTATCAAGGAGTTGGCTTCGATCGACTACAAGAGGTAATGTCTGCACTAGATATCACGATCGGCAAAACTGTGATCCAGTTAGGAAGTTTCAACGTCAGTTAGGCATGAGGATTAAATAACTTGCAATTCTAAATGTGACTGATAATATACATTTTCAACACTTGGTAACATCTGGTAACTGTTTCAGGGTATAATTTAGATTAATCGGTTTTCCAGGAGAGAAGCGACTTAAATGTAATCAAAAATATATCTTTGAATATATGCAATATGTTACTAACGAGCGGGGAGAGCGAGTTGGGGTATTACTCGATCTAGCAGTTTATCAACGGTTGGCGAATTCATCGAATTTCGATCCTGAATGCTTGGTCGATTTAAACATAGATGAATTACAAGCACTTGCCCAGAGTCAGCTTGCGACAGTTTCTCAAACACGCTTGAATGAGTTGCTGTCGCAAAATCATGAAGATCGGCTATCTATAGATGAGATTGTAAAGTAGTGCTCAATAGTAATTCTTTCGTCGATCGTCTCCATTTGAAAGTTCTGAGATGTCATGGATTGATTCCTTAATATTAGCTTGTTATCAAGTTATCAAGTGCCTTAGATTTGTTTTTATTGTTTGAGCTGATTATAAGGTGCAAATCTTTTTACCGTAGGTTGGGTAGCAGCCCGCGTTCGCGGAGCGTCTCCCCGCGAGAGAAAACCCAACATTTCCAGGGTGTTGGTGTGTTAGTTGGGTTTCGCTATCGCTCTACCCAACCTACCAATTTTCGTCGTTTCAGGAGTTTTGTCCGTCAATCAGCTAGGTTAAAGTAACGGTGTAGGCATCACTAATTCCATTGACCTGCTTAATCTCTGCTAAAATCCCATCTGGAAGTGGATCGTCCAAACTCAATACCATTACAGCATCCCCACGAACGATTTTGCGTCCGACTTGCATACTGGCGATATTGACATTGAATTTACCCAGCAAGGAACCGATAATGCCGATGATACCTGGGACATCTTTATGCACCGTGAATAGCATATTTTGAGTTGGTACCACATTGACAGGGAAATCATCCACACTAGTGATTCGCATCTCACTATCGCCCAAGAGTGCGCCAGTCACCGAATGTTGCCCCAAAGACCCCTTGGCAACTAGACTCAACGTAGCCGTATAATCGCGCACAGTAGAATCGCGAGTTTCGGCGACATGAATTCCCCGCTCCTTGGCTTCAATTCCCGCATTGACATAATTTACCCGTTCCCGTAATGCGGGTTGGAGTAAACCTTTGAGCGCGGCGGTAATAATTGGTTTGGTTTGTTGTTCGGCAAGATCGCCATACAAACCGACTTTGAGATCGTTGATTCTGCCGCCAGCGAGTTGACTGACCATATTTCCTAGAGTTTCGGCTAGTTGGAGATAGGGTTTGAGCTTCTCGATTACGTCGGGATGCAATCCAGGAATATTTACCGCAGAGCGGGCTGGTAGCCCCAACAACACGTCTCGAATCTGTTCGGCAACGTCCAGAGCAACATTTACCTGTGCCTCGGCTGTGGAGGCTCCTAGATGGGGGGTGAGGACGATTTCTTTGCCCAAGGAGCGAAGATCGGACTCGCCTAATGGTTCGACATCGAATACATCGATCGCGGCACCAGCAATTGTACCCGCTTTTAGGGCTGCGGCTAAGGCGGGTTCGTCGATGATTCCGCCCCGCGCACAGTTGATAATCCGTGCATTGGGTTTCATTTTTGCCAATGTTTCGGCGTTAATCAGATTGGCAGTTTCTGGAGTTTTGGGGATATGGAGTGTCATATAATCCGACTCGCGGAAAATAGTATCCAAGTCTACCAGTCTACAGCCCAGTTGTTCGGCGCGTTCGGCGGAGATGAATGGATCGTAGGCGAGTAGTTTCATCCCCATTGCTTTGGCGACGGTAGCTACGTGGGAGCCAATTTTCCCCAACCCGATCACACCGAGCGTTTTTTTGTATACTTCTGTGCCAACAAACTGTTTGCGGTTCCACTGTCCGCTTTTCATCGACTGGTTGGCTTCGGGGATGTAGCGAGACATCGACAGCATCATTGCTAATGCGTGTTCGGCGGCGGCGATCGTGTTACCCTCTGGTGAGTTGACGACGACAATTCCTTTGCGAGTAGCGGCGGGAATGTCTACATTGTCCACCCCAACGCCTGCTCGTCCAATAATTTTGAGATTGGTAGCAGCTTCAATAATTTCTTTGGTGACACGGGTTTCCGAGCGAATCATGATCGCATCATAGTCACCGATAATTTTTAATAATTCTGCTGGCGGTAAGCCAGTTTTGACATCTACACGAGCAACTTGGGAGAGGATATCAATCCCCGCTTGGTCGATAGGATCGGAAACAAGAACTTTAGACACGATCGTTTAGGTAGGAGAAAAATCAACACAACCCGCATTCTAACATTTTAGCTTACGTCACCCCTTCAGGAGAATCTAGACCTCCTGCAAAAGTAAAAATACAGTCTTTTTCACTACCATTTTCGTCTATCGTGCCCCCTATTCCCTATCCCCTATCCCCTATCCCCTACCCCCTATTCCCCATCCCCTTGATGGCATAACTAATTGTGCCGCTGAGAATAGCACCACCCATCAAAACACTAATAGCGGGGAGAAATAGCGGAGTCCAGAGATTTTGCCAGACTTGTAATCCTAGTGGGATATTAGTGTATTTGCCGATGATAGCGATCAGGAACCAGGCAAAACTGAGGATGACAAAGAAGACGTTAAAGGTGAGTAAATTGTTAATCAGATCCAGAATGCGTTTAAACATTAACAGTATTTAGATGCTGGTCGATCCCATTCTAATAGAATTTGGCGGTTATTTTCCTGGACATCCGCCCCAGCATCAAGGCGTGGAGATTCCTACACATCCCAGAGGACGAATTTATCGCGATCGACCACCCTGCTTTCCGCTCGTTTTCGGCTAAAATGGATAATGGACATCCAACGCGATCGGAGCATGAGCGTGAACGATAATAATCCCAATCTGTTTCAGATCGGTTTACCTCGGTTTCAGTCTTGGCTGACCATTGGGGTAATTTGTCTGGTTTTGGGTAGTTTAGGATTGGGGTGGTTGGTCAAGTCAGCATTAATCCTGATCGGATTGGCTATTTTTATGCCGATGATTGGGTTTGCGGGATTTTTTTGGTGGTTGCGTCGAAGGATTGTCATAGCTGATTGCCCCGTCTGTAGCTATTCCCTGCAAACTATTGAGGGAAGTGAGATTCAATGTGAAAACTGTGGTGAAATGCTGCAAGTAATCCAGGGTAAATTGTTACGAGATACTCCCCCAGATACAATTGACATCATTGCGATCGAAGTAAATAGCGAACAGTAATCATAAATTTAGAATCCAAAACTCTCATGACTTCCCCCGAACCTCAAGATTGGCAACGCCGCTTCCAAGATTTGAAAACCAAGATCGATCCGTCCTTTGAGAGCATGGAAATCGATCCTCAAAGCTTTGGAGCCAAAACATTTGGACGTAGCTATCAACAATCGATCGCCTGGTTCAATAGTATCCCTTCTAGTGCCAAATTAGTCGCGATCGTCGGCGGCGGATTATTAAGTCTCACCCTGATTAAAACTGTCTTTCAACTCATCACTTCCCTACTAACCCTCTCAGTGTTGGGCGTAATTCTCTACCTAGTTTATCGATTTTGGATCGCACCTAAGGGGGAGGGGTAGGAGGGTGGTTGGGTGGTAGGGTGGTAGGGGGGTAGGGTGGTAGGGTGGTAGGGATTGGTTCCCACCGTCTCCCACTCTCCCACTCTCCCCCTCCCCCACTCTCCCCTAACCAACCAAAATCTCCTCTGGGTGCAGCATGGCTGACAATTGTTTCACGCCGCGTTGGAGATGACGAGTGACAGTCATGGGACTTACGCCGATTCTTTTGGCGGCTTCTTTGCGGGGGAGACCCTTGATGTAGACATAATCGATCGCTTGTTTAGTCTTAGCCTCAAGTTGAGAAATAGCACCTTCTAATTGCTGGCGTTCTTCCTCCACATGCTGACGCTGCTGTTCGCGAGTATCAGGCAAACTATCACCCAACGTAACTGGACAATCTAACATTTGTCCTACAGTAGCGTCTAGACTCAAAGCTTGGCGATTGTGTTCAGCGGCTTGAGTTTCGCGCCATTCGTCGATAGAAACGTTCAGAACCTTGGCAATTTCTGTGTCATGGGGCTTACGGCCTAATTTGACCGTGAGCTGTTGACGGACTTTCTCGCCCTCTTTCTGGAGTTCTTGCCAACGACGGGGAATCTTGAGCACACTGCTCTTATCCCGCAGGAAGTGCAATACTTCACCGCGAATGTAGGGAACGGCAAACGAACTAAAAGCACAACCTTGATAAGGATTAAAACGTTCGATGGCTCGAATCAACCCTAAATAACCAATTTGTTCCAAGTCTTGATATGGTTCGGCGCACTGACGACTAATTCGGTGAGCGATTTGTCGAACCAAACCAGTATTTAACAACACCAATTGATTACGAACTGGAACGCTTGGTTTCTGATAATAATTAATCAGCAAGCACATCGATTCTGAATGAGCGGGACTCTGAGTAGCCATCGTTTAAACAACCTGATTTCAAGATAGATGCTGTTTGGTTGATTGACCTGTTAAAGCAGGGTAAAATTTGTTCTTCCTATCACTCGGCACAATCGAACCAAGTGATGTGAATGAAGAAAACTACGAACCTGGTGTTGAGGGGATCGAGTTACGCCGTTGCTTTTTTCTTCATGGCTACATTCTCTCCACATATGCTGATTGACAACAGCGTTGATATACGGAAATAATTTAAGTTTTTTTTTGACTCTGTAAGTGAATTTACGTACGTGGAATAGCTACAAATCATACTGGGACTCATTAAAGAATGTTAATTGAGTCTTGGGAAAGATCGACTTTTTTTGGTAATTAATTTTAGAATCTGTTTTTTTAGGGAGAATCAACAATTTTTGGAAGCTCGATCTCAGATGTCCGCAACATTTGGCGGTTGGCGATGACTCCGATCGCCGTTCGCGTAGCGTCTGCCAACGCAGAAGACGGCGCGTAAGCTTTGAGAGCTTCAAGCAGGAGAGGCTAATTTGGGCTAGACTGGTATTCTGTCGATCGACAAAATGCAAACCTCAGATCCCACACAGTGCAGGGGAGCAGGAGATTATGGTCAAAAAAGGTGAACTTCAAAAAACGGCTGAATTAGCTGAGGAACCCTCAACTAGATTCAACCCAGCTCAACTCATTCAGGAGAGCAAAGCCGAACTAGCTAAAGTAGTATGGCCGAGCCGTCAGCAACTGATTAGTGAGTCATTAGCGGTAATTGCCATGGTGTCGTTATCAGCTACAGTGATTTATCTGGTCAATAATCTGTTTAATTGGCTTGCAAATGATGTGATATTCAAGTTGCCATGAGTTCAAACGCAGACGAGTTAGAAGACGACATCCAAGAACGAGATCGCGCCAATCCAGTCAAAGAACCAGCCAGGTGGTATGCAGTTCAGGTAGCATCTGGCTGTGAAAATCGGGTCAAAATTGACTTGACACAGCGGATACACTCTTTTGGGATGGGCGATCGCATCTACCAAATTGAGATCCCCCAAACACCTACCATCAGGCTCAAAAAAGATGGCACCAAGTCACCCGCCGAGGAAAAAGTTTTCCCTGGCTATGTATTGGTGAGTATGTCGATGGATGATGATGCTTGGCAGGTAGTAAAAAATACCCCAAACGTAATCAATTTCGTCGGTTCAGAACAAAAACGCGGCTATGGGCGCGGACGCGGACACGTCAAACCACTACCATTATCTCGCAGTGAAGCCGATCGAATCTTCAAACAAGCTCTCGAACAAGAGCCAGTAGTGAAGACAGATCTGACCGAAGGCGATAAAATAGTAGTTCTGTCTGGGCCATTTAAGGATTTTGCAGGTGAGGTAGTCGAAGTTAGCCCCGAACGGAGCAAACTCAAAGCCCTACTCTCAATTTTCGGCAGAGACACACCCGTAGAACTCGAATTCAATCAAGTCCAAAGACAGGGCTAATACACACAATCTAATGGCAAAGAAAGTAGTCGCAATTGTTAAGTTGGCTTTGAATGCTGGTAAAGCCAACCCCGCACCACCAGTCGGCCCAGCCTTGGGTCAGCACGGTGTAAATATCATGGCATTCTGTAAAGAATACAACGCCAAAACAGCAGAACAAACTGGAACGGTAATTCCGGTAGAAATCTCGATTTATGAAGATCGGAGCTTTACCTTCGTTCTCAAAACTCCTCCTGCGTCCATCTTGATCAAGAAAGCCGCTAAAATCGAAGCTGGTTCCAACGAACCAAACAAGAAAAAAGTCGGTCAAATTACCACGGCGCAATTGCAAGAAATCGCCCAAATCAAACTACCCGATCTCAATGCCAACGACATTGAAGCCGCGATGAAAATCGTCGGCGGTACCGCCCGCAATATGGGTGTTACCATCGTTGACTAGTTTTTTATTCACCAAATTCAAATTTGGGGGAGAGGTTGTACCTCGCCAATTACCCCAGGAGCAATTATGACCAAAAAGTATTCTCGTCGTTATCAAGAATTGGCAAAGAAGGTAGAGGCTCGCGTCTACCAACCTCTCGAAGCCATGCAATTATTGACGGAAACGGCTACAGCCAAGTTTCCCGAATCTGCTGAAGTTCACGTCCGTCTAGGTATCGATCCCAAGTATACCGACCAACAGCTACGGACGACCGTAGCGATGCCCAAAGGTACCGGACAAACTATTCGCGTTGCCGTTATCGCTCGTGGTGAAAAAGTGGCCGAAGCTGCTGCCGCTGGTGCTGATTTGTCGGGTTCCGAAGAACTAATCGCCGAAATCCAAGGCGGGATGATGGATTTCGATCTATTGATCGCGACACCTGATATGATGCCCCAAATCGCTAAATTAGGTCGAGTCCTCGGCCCACGGGGTTTGATGCCTTCTCCCAAAGCTGGAACGGTAGCTACTGACCTCGCTGCGGCGATCGCTGAGTTCAAAGCTGGTAAACTAGAGTATCGGGCCGATCGCAGTGGAATCGTACACATTCTATTTGGTAAAGCAGCCTTCACCCCTGAAGATCTAGTTATCAACCTGAAAGCCTTCCAAGAAAGTATCGATCGTAACCGCCCTTCTGGTGCCAAAGGTCGCTACTGGCGCAGTATGTTTGTATCTGCCACCATGGGGCCATCGATCGAAATCGACATCAATGGTCTTCGGGATATGAAGCAGGAGTAGGATAGGGGATAGGGGATAGGGTAAGAGGGTAGAGCGTTACCTATGCCCATTATTGACAGCCTGCCCCGGGCCCCGGGGGCCCGGGGGGGGGGGGGCGGGGCGGGGCGGGGGGGGGCCCCGGGGGCCCCCCGCGGGCCCCGGGGCCCCCGGCGGCCGGGGGGCCGGGGGAGGCTGTCAATAATGGGCATAGGTAACGCTCTACCCTCTTACCCTATCC
>JANMEL010000143.1:0-11986 GCA_031376885.1 Chamaesiphon sp. OTE_70b_metabat_96
GTAGGGGCGCGGGAACAGTGCCCGCCCTGGATTATCACAGCAATAGTATTTCTGCATTGGTGCAAAATGTGAGATTACCAATTATCGATTAACCGCTAGCTCGATCGAGATTAAATGCTTGCAATAATATTGTTTGTTCCTTGGCTCGTCGAACATATGGTTCGAGTTCGGCGGGAGAATATCCTGAGAGCATTTGGATTGCTTCGAGCGTCAATCCTCTCATGAGCATTTCGACACACCAAGTAGCTTGAGTTCGATCGATCTCAGGTAGTTCATCTGTTGGCGACATTGCCGCACTCATCAATTGTAACCATTGTTGGCGCAAATGGCTTTCGGTTAATGCTGCTCCATTCGGATCGAGAAATAGAGCCGGATTGCTATCTTTGCGACTTTTGAGCCATTGAGTCAGGGGATTTTTGAGATAGGAGCCGTATCGCTTGCTCATAATCCATTGATTGACGGGTACTTGACGCACTAATCCTTGGGCGATCTGTAATACTTGTCGATCGGTCGTGCTAAAGTGGTTCGATCGAGTCAAAGCTACAATTTCCCTCGCTCTCAATCCCGTACCAAATAGCACGTAAACGAGGGCGTAAGTCTGGAGACTATGTTTTTTGGCACGATCGAGAATCTGATGTACGATCGGCTCTGGTAGATCGTGGGGAATATCTCGACGATCGATCGAGTTTAATCCATCAACATTTTCATTTACAACACCTGTAACAAATAGAGCCACAACTCGATCGACAAAATCCGATCGATCTCGCCACAATCCATGTCCATCAGTAGTTAACTCGATCGCCATATATCCAAACAGCAGCGCATTTAATAAACTCGCCAATTGTTCTACAGGTAACTTTAAATCCGCGCCGGATTCACCCAGATTGGTTTTTAAATACTCCGCTACTCGCTGATTTGCCCTGTCGAAACTGCGCCCCAATCCTTGACGATGTTCGATCGAATATTGCCCTGACTCGCCAACTAGCGATCGAATCGCCGCAGGAGTCTGTTCTAATGCTTCTAGGCAATGAATGACATATTCGGCGATTGTGTCCGATACAGAGCTTCCTGGCGGTAGCTGGGTGGCTAAACTCTGACCTAATCGATCGAATATTTGAGCATCTTCGATCGCTGCGATGAATAGGCTATGTTTATTCCCGAATTGGCGAAATAAGGTAACTTCATTTACCTGTGCTAATTCAGCAATCTGTTTGGTGGTAGTCTCACTCACTCCTTGACTGCAAAATAATTCGATCGCGGCTTGGATTAATCTTTCTCTGGGGGACATGAAATTTTGGATTTTGGATTTTGGACGATGGGGATTCGTAGGGGCGCGGTCTTGTGCCCGCCCGTCTACACCAGAAAGGCGGGCGTGGTGTTTCTTGTGCCCGCCCATCTACACAAGAAGGGCTTGTCTGAAACTATCCTGCGCCTCTGCCTCTAGAGAAGAAGGGCGGGCACAAGACCGCGCCCCTACAGGATCGATCGATAAATGCAAGCTAAACTTGCATTTATCTCGAAGACTTGTTAGACTGGATTTGCAAGCGAAACTTGCAATCTCTACTATACCTCCAAAAACCCTTCAATCCTCATGATTAGCTCACAGCAGCGAGAATCAGCCTCACTGAGTTGGACGAATGTTATCTTTTTTGGGTCGTTTCATGCGATCGCACTACTTGCACCGTGGTTCTTTAGTTGGTCGGCATTAGGTACGGCGATTTTTCTGCATTGGCTATTTGGGTCGATCGGCATTTGCTTGGGATATCATCGATTGCTGACTCACCGAAGTTTTCAGGTACCCAAACCCCTGGAATATCTTATCGCTACTCTCGGTGCATTAGCTCTTCAGGGTGGCCCAGTATTTTGGGTAGCGGGACACCGACAGCACCACTTGCATACTGAGGATTGGGATAAGGATCCTTACTCGGCAAAACGAGGTTTTTGGTGGAGCCATATGTTGTGGATTTTTTATCCCAAAGCTGATTTTTTCAACTTTGAAGAATACAAACGCTTTGCACCGGATTTAGCCAAGGATAGTTATTACCGTTGGCTCGATCGATATTACCTTTTCCTCCAAATTCCTGTCGCTTTATTATTATATGCATTCGGTGGTTGGTCGTTTGTGGTGTATGGTGTGTTTGTGCGGGCGGTAATATTATGGCACAGTACTTGGCTGATCAATTCTGCTAGTCACATCACTGGTTATCGAACTTTTGAGTCGGCAGATAATGCGCGAAATTTATGGTGGGCGGCGTTATTGACCTATGGGGAAGGTTGGCACAATAATCATCATGCCTATCCGAATGTTGCCAAAGGTGGTTGGCAATGGTGGGAGATCGATATGACTTGGTGGTCGATTTTAGCATTACAAAAACTTGGTTTGGCACGTCGGGTGATTTTACCACCAACCTAAATCCTTCCGGCTAAAGTAGCAGGGTTGGAGCTGATTGTAAGGTGAAAATCTTTTAGTGTGGGAGTTGGGTTTTGCTTGAGCGCAACCCAACCTACGATTTTTCGTGGTTTCAGGACTTTTGCACCTTACAATCGGGGGCACTCGCTCTGCTCTCTAGATGTCCCCTTGAATCTTGGCAATTTGACGATCGATCTGTTGCAATTGTCGCCCTCTCAAGATCGCCGCCCGATATTCCTCCACTTCATCAGCATGTAAATGTTTGAGCTTCTTGCCATCAAACATCTCTTGACGACTTCTGACTTGCCAATATTGACGACTAGTTCTAGCTGTACCACCTGGTTTCACCCTCACCAACCAACAATATTGTAAATACCAACCTTCATTAAGGATCCGATTTCGCTCCATCTTGAGTAGTTCCACCCTAGTTTGCAGTTTTTCTCGTACATCCATATCGATCGATCCCAACTACTTCCTCCTAGTCCCCAGATATAGATAAGAAAACTGATTGGGAATACCATATATCTATATTATCATTAGGGGACAGGGTTACCCTAGTCCATATTCGCTGTTGATTCGTACGCATTTTGTGTATAATGCTAGATTGGAGCGAGTCTCCAGATCTGAAGCAGGAGAAAATTAATGGCTGTCAAACAGTTGAATATCAAGATCCCCGAACAAGAACTAAAAATTCTCGCCGAGTTTTCGGATAAAACGAGTAGAACAAAGACAGATATATTGCGAGAATTTATTCGATCGCTGAATGAAGCTATTAGCTAGACCGAAAAATTTTCCAAGGGCACCCTTCGGCGAGGTAAACTGCATCGCCAACTGATAAATCAGAGCCAATTTTTCAGGGCAGGTTAGCATTTCCCTGAGACAATTTGAGATTGAGCAGTGATAAAACAAAGATGCCCAAAAACAACATCAACCCGATCGTACAGGCATAGCTGAGATCGGGATTTGTCGAACCAAACCCTTGCTGATAAAGATAATAGACTACCGTTTTGGAACTATTGCGCGGCCCACCCTGAGTCATCACATACACTTCCTCAAAAATTTTGGTAGCCGCGATCGCCGAAACCACACCAACCAATAACATATAAGGGCGCATCAATGGAATCGTAATATCCCAATGCTTGGTAAAACCATCCGAACCATCGATCGCCGCAGCCTCATATAGATCCGCAGGAATAGATTGCAATCCCGCCAAATAGATTGTCATATAATAACCCAACCCCTTCCAAATCGTCACCACCATCACACTAAATAACGCCAAACCAGGACTAGTCAACCAGGGAATCGGCGGGATACCCACCCCTTTTACCAACTGATTGAGCAATCCATTTTCGGCATAAATAAACTTCCAAGCAATTCCCGCCACCACCATCGAAATAATCACAGGCACATAATAAGCCGCCCGAAAAAAACTCATCCCCTTCATCTGACGATCGACTAAAATTGCCAACAACAAAGGAGCAAAAACCAATACCGGAACTACCCCACACAGATAAATCACCGTATTGCCGATCGTCTGCCAGAACACCTCATCCGCGAACAATCGCTCGAAATTTGCCAAACCGAGCCAAACCGCAGTACCAGCGATCGGGTCATAATGAGTAAAGCTGAGATAAAAAGCTTGCAACGCGGGCAAAAAAACAGTTAGACCCAGCAACAGCAAAGCAGGAGTCAGAAATAAATAAGGTGTCCAATTGACTTGACGGAGCCGTATCATAAGAAATGAAATGTAAGAGGGCAAAATTATGAGATCTTTAGATTGTGTAGAGATAAACAGTTCGATCGCGGGTAGTCAGGAAGTACCAAATTGAATTGCCAGCGATCCAATTTCCAATAATCGATCCCACGGCCCTATTTTGTACTATTCTGTAGAAGATCGACCTTTATAGCTCCGTCTTTTTTCTACAATATCTTCGGCTCTTCAGGCACCACTAGTAAAATCTTCATGTTTGGTCTTATCGGTCATCTTACCAGCTTAGAACACGCCCAATCCGTCGCCAAAGACTTAGGGTATCCAGAATATGCCGATCAAGGGCTGGATTTCTGGTGCAGTGCGCCTCCTCAGACAGTAGACCACATCAAGGTCACAAGTATCACCGGACAACAGATCGAAGGTTATTACATCGAATCTTGTTTCCTCCCAGAAATGTTAGCCGCACGGCGGATCAAAGCTGCCATTCGCAAAATTTTAAATGCCATGGCACACGCCCAAAAGCAGGGGATTGAGATCGCCGCACTAGGCGGATTTTCGTCAATTATTTTTGAAGAATTCGATCTCCAGCAAAATAAACAAGTCCGAAACATCGAACTAGACTTCGACAGATTCACCACCGGAAACACCCATACAGCCTACATCATCTGCCGCCAGGTTGAGGAAGGTGCAGCCAAACTAGGCATCAATCTCAGTCAAGCTACCGTCGCGATCGTCGGTGCGACAGGTGATATTGGCAGTGCGGTTTGTCGCTGGTTGGACAAATGTACAGATACTGCTGAATTGCTATTGGTCGCCCGCAACCAAGAACGACTCGAACTGCTCCAATCCGAACTAGGGCGTGGTAAAATCCTCCCCTTAGAGCAAGCATTACCGATCGCCGATGTGGTCGTCTGGGTAGCAAGTATGCCCAAAGGAGTAGAAATCGACTCCGCCAGCCTCAAACATCCCTGTTTGCTCATCGATGGTGGCTACCCCAAAAACCTCAGCACTAAAATCGATGCCCCTGGCGCGTACGTCATGAACGGTGGCATCGTCGAACATTCCCTCGACATCGACTGGAAAATCATGAACATCGTGGCAATGGACACTCCCACCCGTCAACTGTTTGCCTGCTTCGCCGAAGCCATGATCCTAGAGTTTGAAAAATGGCATACTAGTTTTTCTTGGGGGCGCAACCAAATCACCATCGAAAAAATGGAACAGATAGGCAAAGCATCCCTCAAGCATGGATTTCGGCCGTTATTGTCTTTTGTCAGGGGTTAGGGATTTTGGATTCTAGATTTTAGATTTTAGATTGTTTAGATCTAAACTCACTCTCCCCCTATCCCCTATCCCCTATCCCCTATCCCCTATCCCCTATCCCCTATCCCCTATCCCCTATCCCCTAGATGGCTGCCATTAACGAAAAGAAGCCCTTTCTCCTAGAGTTTGAGAAGCCCTTGGCGGAACTTCAAACCCAGATCGATCGAATTCGCGAACTTGCCGAAGAAAGTAACGTCGATGTCTCCAGTCAAATCGAACAATTGGAGCATAAGTACATGCAACTTAGAGATGAGATTTTCAGCGGCTTGACTCCATCTCAACGACTTCAGCTCGCCCGTCATCCCCGCCGTCCCAGTACGCTAGATTATATCCAAGCGATCTGTGATGAGTGGATCGAATTGCATGGCGACAGAGGGGGTAAAGACGATCCTGCTCTCATTGGTGGTGTCGGTAAATTGGCAGATATTCCGGTCGTACTATTAGGGCATCAAAAAGGACGCGATACCAAAGATAACGTCGCGCGGAATTTTGGCATGGCTGCTCCAGGCGGCTATAGAAAGGCAATGCGGCTAATGGAACACGCCAATCGCTTTGGGATGCCAATTATCACTTTCATCGATACTCCTGGGGCATGGGCGGGGCTAGAAGCAGAGGAATTGGGACAAGGTGAAGCGATCGCCTTCAATCTCCGCGAGATGTTTGGGTTAGATGTGCCGATTATTTGTACCGTCATTGGCGAAGGTGGTTCTGGTGGAGCATTAGGCATTGGAATCGGCGACAAATTGATGATGTTTGAACATGCCGTTTATTATGTCGCTAGCCCAGAAGCCTGTGCCTCGATCCTCTGGAAAGATGCAGGCAAAGCTCCTCAAGCTGCCGAAGTCTTGAAAATAACCTCCAAAGATCTCAAGCAATTAGGCATATTAGACCAAATCTTACCCGAACCCCTCGGCGGTGCCCATGCCGACTCAGTTCGCGCCGCAGATGTGCTCAAAGATGCCATCCTCAAGAATCTACGAGAGTTGCAACTACTCAATCCTACCGAACTCAAATCCCTTCGATACAACAAGTTTCGGGCCATGGGAGTCTTTAATGAGTAGGTTTAAATTAAATGAATTGAGAATTGAGAATTGAGAATTGCGGATGCATACGCCCTTGGCGGGGCTTTGCCCTACACGCGGAGGTTCCCTCCGCATGTGTTGCACCAAGCAGAGAATTGGGTTTTTAGGATGGGGATTTAGCGGATGCATTTATCGCACGGGTTCCCCGAAGGGTAAAAATGCATCAAGCAGACCCATGCTCATTGTGAAACCCCTATAGATTAATTGTGTAGGGGGTTTCACAATGAGCACCCTAAGAACTCAGTAGCTACTAGTCTTTATGTATTAGTGCTAAGGCGATCCAAATCCATCAAGTGATGGAAACACGTTTTTGTTACATTATTTTTATCGACCGATTCCACCTCTAGCTCGATCCATATAATCCTTGCCTAAAGCTAATCTCAGTATATAAAACTTTGTTTTGCAAATAAATACCCTATGGATAATAACAACTGAGTTGTGAGTACTGTATGTATAGCATACCTCAAAGCCAGTAAATTCGTCAACACTCTTGAGAATAGTCTCAGTTAGTTCTAATCGAAAATCATGTAATCATAACTTTTGTTAAAAAATATGTTGATTTAGTGAGACAGATAGATGAGGGATGAGGGGTGAGCGAAAAGTGCGTTGCCGTAGCCTCTCCTGTGGAGAATCTTGGGGTTTCCCCAAGTCAAGCACCTTTTCAAGACGGGGGGAAACTAGAAAGGCAGCGATTCGTGTCGTCTCTAGATCAAAAACTGCTGTATTTGTATGATATTTTCTTGTTGGCGTAGCCTCGCCTTTGGCGATAGTGCGGAATGTGGGTTAATATACCGCGCGATCGATCGTATTTACAGGGGTATCCGGTTCGAGTAAATTTTCGGTGAAGGTATCTCCTAATAGAATATGTCGTAATCTGGTTGGAGGTGCCTCGAACAGCGGATGAGATCGATCGCTAAAATCGGGATTGTATAATCTTGCTCGGTCTTGAATTTTTAATATAGTTGATGATGCACCATAAAAATAATTTTGGCGATAAGCCGACCATAATTGGGGCAAAAGTCCCAAGCGACCAACATCAGCGAATAGATCGAAAACTGAAAGACCTAAATTTAGACGATCGGTAAAAATTTCGATTAGTGCCATTCTTGCTGCATCTGTACCAATTTTTGCTAGGGATCTAGTCGCATCTTCAGCTTCAGCATAATAACCATATGTATCCGATTTGATAATTTGCTGAAGGGTGGGAATTGCTCTATCGCTACCAATTTCACCCAATCTGAATACATTCGGCCAAAAATTACCTATATCATCCTCGATCGCTTTGATTAGAGATTTTTCGGCAGTTTCTAAAAACTCGATCGTGACTTTTCGATCGCGATGAAATTGATTAAATATTTCTCGATCGGCTGCTAATTCATGAGATTGCTTCAACTCCCAAATTAAAGTTTCGACTAATTCAGGATTATTTGCTAGTTTTAAGACGATCGGAAATACTTCGACAATTCCTAATTCAACAATGCTTGCTACTGCCGATCGTCGAAACTCGATATCGGGATCTTCGAGTAGCTTTAAGAGGGTGGGTAGATCGTCAGGCTCTTTATTTTCCTGGATTATCTGCCAATAATATGCTTCTGTTGTTGATAATCGACCAATGAATCGAGCGCGAAATTCGAGATCTGGATGGTTGATATATTTGAGGATAATTGGTTTGATAGCCAAGATAGCTCGATCGATTAATTGGGGCGTAATATTTACTGAAGTGTAGACAGACATACTAAGATCGATGATATATCGAATGCTGTAAACAATCTTTATCTGTACATCTAGATCGGTATCTTCAATTGCATCTAATAGGATCGACAAATTGCGATCGCAGATTGGAATATCCGATACTTTTAAAGCCATTGCAGCACGCTTGCGAACGATCGGATCGTAGCTTTGAATTGCACCTTCCATCGCTGTTAATATCCGATCTCTATCCAGCCAAAATAAAGCCCGTACAATCGTGTGAAAGAGGCTGTCAAATTCATGATTAGCCGATATCCAATACATTGCTTGATGCAGCCAATCAAAGACTTTTTCTTCACCAATGCGTTCAAGTGCTAATATCGCTTCACTGCAAGGTCGATCGGCTTCATATGTGTTGCCCGATCGCTCGGTGTATAATGTGGGTTCGTAGAGCAAGTTGATTAAATGCTCTACCATTGCTGGCTCGGCAATAACCCCTAATCCCTGAATCCATTCATCATCAGACCATCGATCTTTACAGGTATTGAGAACTTCCCGAAGCTTGGCTATAGATGCTTCTGTGCCAATTTTAATCAAAGCTTCGATCGAGTGATATTGAGCACGATTATTTCTTCGATCTCCAGTCAGCAATAGATCGCCCAAGGCTTCAATTGCTTCTACCGGAGCTAAATCAACCATCATTTCTGCTGCTCGATCGTACCGATCGGGATGATTTAACTCTTCAAGCAATAAAGCTACTGCTAAATCTCGATCGATACAAATAATCGTTGATATTGCCGAATCAATCTGTCGATGTCCTTCATAAGTATTGGGCTTTTGATGGTTGAAGATGAAAATATCTTGTAGATAAGGTAAGGCTGCTTTTGACTTGGTTTCGTACCAAAGGTCAATTTTGAGGCGAGTGGGGATTTCTAAGCTATGGATCTCATCGACGACGATCTTTTGTAGCTCTGGATTAAGCGAAGCTGTTAAGTTAGCACCCAGGAATAGATCTACTTCTAATGCAAGGTTAACTATTCTCAGTGCCAAATCTTTGTCGGTTATCTGAGCTAAGAGACTGGCAATTTCTGGAGTTCGATCGAGATGATTGAGATAGTTGGATTGTAATTCTCGATTAGTTAGCTGACTGAGTAGAGAGATTGTCAGAGCTGGATTGGTAGTCATTCAACATTCAGGAATTCTCCATTAATAAGGACGATCCTAATATAACATCTGTTGCCACTTTAGAGCAGGGAGAGAATCGATCGCATTTAAGTAATATCTGTTAAAATGCTGGTTTGCCCCTCTGTGAATTAATAGCTCGATTCTATGACTTCAAATGACCGAGACACCATTCGCATCCGTGGTGCCAAACAGCATAATCTCAAGAATATTAGCTTAGAGCTACCACGCGATCGATTGATCGTCTTCACGGGGGTGTCTGGTTCTGGTAAGTCGTCTCTAGCATTCGATACTATCTTTGCTGAGGGTCAACGGCGATATGTGGAGTCTCTGAGTGCTTATGCTCGGCAATTCCTCGGCCAGTTGGATAAGCCGGATGTGGATGCGATCGAAGGTCTGAGTCCAGCAATCTCGATCGATCAAAAGTCTACGTCGAATAATCCTCGATCGACTGTTGGTACTGTCACTGAAATCTATGATTATTTTCGGTTGTTATACGGTCGCGCTGGAGTGCCTCATTGTCCAGAATGCGATCGATCGATCGCGCCGCAAACGATCGATGAAATGAGCGACAGGATTCGCAGTTTGCCGGAGCGAACTAAGTTTCAAATTTTGGCACCGATCGTGCGAGGAAAGAAAGGTACTCACCAAAAAGCTTTATCTAGTCTTGCTTCGGAAGGATTTGTCCGCGTACGGGTAAATGGGGAAGTCCGGGAATTAGCCGATCGAATCGTACTGGATAAAAATCAAACTCATACGATCGAAATTGTGGTCGATCGATTGGTTAATAAGGAAGGGATTGAATCGCGGTTATCTGATTCTCTCACTACCTGCTTACGTCATGCCGATGGTATTGCCACAATCGATATTTTGCCAGATGAAGGGGCAGAAGTTAATCCCGATCTACCTACAGAATTAGTCTTTTCCGAAAAGTTTGCCTGTCCCGAACATGGCGCGGTGATGGAAGAATTGTCACCTCGATTATTTTCTTTCAACTCTCCCTATGGAGCTTGTCCAACTTGTCATGGATTGGGCAGTGCGAAAACATTTGCAGCAGAATTAATCGTCCCCGATCCAGATGCAGCAGTATATCATGCGATCGCCCCTTGGTCTGACAAAGACAATTCCTATTATTTATCGCTCCTATATAGTTTGGGTCAAGCATCAGGATTTGCCTTAGATACACCCTGGAAAAAACTTACCCCCGAACAACAAGCACTAATTCTCTACGGTAGTGAAGAATTGATTTGGATGGAAGAATTGGACGACCATCGCCGCTTTAAAGGGGTGGTGAAAATTCTCGATCGTCAATATAATGATGCCTCAGAAATCCAGAAGCAAAAACTCGAACAATATCTGATCGATCGACCCTGTGAAGCTTGTAAAGGTAAACGACTCAAAGCCGAAGCACAATCGGTTAAATTGGGACAGTATCAGATCCTCGATTTTACCACCGTCGCCATCGATGAATGTCTCGATCGACTCTCTCAATTAAAACTTACAGACAAACAAGCCAAAATCGGCGAACTAGTCCTCAAAGAAATCAAAGCAAGGCTCAAATTCTTACTCGACGTAGGCTTGGATTATCTCACGCTCGATCGCGCAGCCATGACCCTATCCGGCGGTGAAGCGCAACGAATTCGCCTCGCCACCCAAATCGGCTCCGGTTTGACAGGCGTATTATACGTCCTCGACGAACCCAGTATCGGACTCCATCAGCGAGATAACGGGAGACTCCTCCAAACCCTCAACAAATTGCGCGACCTAGGAAATACCCTCATCGTCGTCGAACATGATGAAGACACCATCCGCGCTGCCGACTATCTCGTCGATATCGGCCCAGGTGCGGGCGTACATGGCGGTGAAATTGTCGTAGAAGGCGATCTTGACGCACTCCTCAAATCCGAAGCATCAATTACAGGCGCGTATTTATCGGGCAGATTGGGCATCCAAACCCCAGACACTCGCCGCGATGGGAATGGCAAAAGCCTAACCCTCAAAAATGCCAGCCGTAATAACCTCAAACATCTCGACGTAGAATTCCCCCTCGGTAAACTAGTCGCCATCACAGGCGTATCCGGCTCAGGCAAATCCACCCTAATTAACGAACTCCTCCACCCCGCCTTACAACACCACCTCACCAAAAGAGTCCCCTTCCCCAAAGATGTCGATGAGTTGAAAGGGATAAACGCGATCGATAAAGTAATTATCATCGATCAATCCCCCATCGGTCGGACACCGCGATCGAACCCCGTCACATATACAGGCGTATTCGACACCATCCGCGAAGTCTTCACCCAAACCATCGAAGCCAAAACACGCGGCTATAAAGCCGGACAATTTTCCTTCAACGTCAAAGGTGGACGTTGCGAAGCCTGTAGCGGACAAGGAGTCAACATCATCGAAATGAACTTCCTCCCCGATGTCTTCGTCCAATGCGATGTCTGTAAAGGCGAACGATACAACCGCGAAACCCTCCAAGTCAAATATAAAGGCAAATCGATCGCCGATGTCCTCAATATGACCGTCGAAGAAGGCTTAGACTTCTTCCAAAACATCCCCCGCGCCGCCACCCGCCTCCAAACCCTC
>JANMEL010000169.1:0-19163 GCA_031376885.1 Chamaesiphon sp. OTE_70b_metabat_96
CTTGTGCCCGCCCTAGACTGTTGCAGTAATAGTATCTCTGCATTGATGCAAGATGTGAGTATAACTAGACCTCCTGCGAAAGTAAAAGCACAATCATTTTCAATACCGTTTTCATCTAAAATTCCCCCTATTCCCTATTCCCTATCCCCTATTCCCTGACTTTCGCAGGAAGTCTACTGTATTAAGCTGCTAATTGGTCATCGTCAGATAGGTCGATTAAATTGCTCATAGGTCGATTCTCCAGGGGAGAGGCTACGCCAACGAAAGATGTTTGTGCTTGCTGTGTAGAGATTGCAGTCCATCCTGCCTGTAATAGTTTTTGGCTAGTCGCCCAGCCCTGGGAGCCGCTGAGGAGGAGATAGTCTGGAACACAAAGTCCAGGAAAAGCCGTATGAGGTTTCCAAGGGTGAAAAGATTCAAGTCTGAGGTGCAGAGCTAATTTACCCTTACTGCCAAACTTGGGCATCCAACATAATTGTCCAGTCATTTGAGCATCCTCCTACATTTAGTCAATTATCGACGTTGCTAATCAGAAGGACTATAAAGAAGGTTTATTCTCTATAGTCCCAAAATAGTTAAGTGTGAGAACCGATCTTTAGAGGATGTTTTCCAAGTCTGTTTTGCTACCAGTATGCCCTAGAGGTTGATTTACCCCCCCTTTTTAAGGGGGGAGCCAGATCCGATTCCCCCCTTTTTAAGGGGGGTTAGGGGGGATTCTCTAGTACGGGTAACAAATTTGACTTTTCAAACACCCTCTTAGCTTACGCAGCAAGTTGTGCTTGAAGCTTACTTTTTGCGGCTTTAAATTGAGTAGCTAATTGCTCTTGCTGTTCATCGGTACAGTTGCTGCGAATCGCCGCAAACATCGTATTTTCTTCTTGGCGAACGTGATCCATCACCGCAGTTTTCAATTGCTCGATTTTAGACTTGAAATTATGATCCGAGCAGCTAGAAGATTTTAGATCTTCTAATAGGACTTTCATCTGGGCTTGCTCATCGTATAGTTCCTGGGTTTCTCCATAAAACGATCGCACGGCAGGATAAACAACTTGTTCCTCTGCTTCGGAATGAACAGATAGATCCTTGTAAATTTGTCCAAAATATTCTTCAATTTTTTGGGGGTCGTTACTTTGTTCGATTTGCATAAATAGCATATTCACCTTATTATGATCCATGCGAATTATGTCTTGAATGCTGATGTCAGATTTATCGCTGGCTTGGGTTACAGCACTGCCAACAATGCCCGAAAGCGCGGCAACAGAATCTTGAACTCGCGACCACAATCCTTGCTGTGCTTCTTGCCCGGTCAATTCACGCACACCTAGAACTTCCAATACACCTTTGAGTTGCTCTTGATGAGCGCGGTTCTCAAAGTTGAGTGTATTCAAGGGCATAATCGCCGCTTCTACATCTGCACCGACGACTTGAGCGGCTTTATGAACCAATACGCCTGACATAAATTGCTGATGTTTTAGCAATTCATGTTGAGAGACTTTTTCATATAAGGATAGCTCAGATCCATCCATTAACTGACCGATCTTTTCAACCATCATGGTGACTGTTTCATGGGGCTGACCCTGGACACCATATTGGATGCTGACAGTATCTAAAATACCTAAATTCTTGCGATCGTCTGCCAACATATGTCCGAGCCTGTCGCGAATTTCTTGGTCGCTGCAACTAGACATCAATTTCTCTTCATTGGCAATCAGTAAGTTCTGCACTTCCTTAATATCAGCCAGCTTACAGGCAATTGCTGTGCGCTTGGAATCTTCAATAGCAATAGACATGGTATGTTCTCCCTTTTTTGGCGAACGTTCACTGTTGCTCAATGACCGCTCTTAACTCCAAGATAAAATATCAACCCGAATAGCTCATCTCCCAAATGGTAGATCTACCCAACCTAAATTACATTTTGAGAACTCACACTTTTGAGAGATGTAAATATATATAACGAATTAGTACTATTGTAGAAGATTGGTGAAACAGCTAGGAAATTTTGAACATCCACCTAGCATTCAAAGCAAAAGTAAGCTTTACTTTGGCTCACCAATCTAGTTCCCACACCCACAAGATTTGGAGTAGCCATCATGACAACTTCTACTAAAGAACTCGCTGCCAACAACAAAGATCGCAATGATTGGCAGTGGGGATTTACACCCCAGGCTGAACTCTGGAATGGTCGTTTTGCAATGCTCGGATTTGTAGCTGCCCTCATCACCGAATTGTTGTCTGGCGACGGCATTTTGCACTTCTACAATATCATGCACTATACGAGTATGGCGGCTCGATAGATTCAATTGTGTAATCAAATCGACAAAACTTAGCTAATTAAGAGAGCGTAGGGGCAAATCTCGCGCTCTTTTAATTTTAATTTTATTAATCGATCGAGATTACTGCCAGTTTTCACAACCTACTTATGAGATTGAACTAGTAGCGATGATAACGACAAAAGTAGAAATTGAGAAGAGTATTAGCACCGTTAAATACTATCGGCTTGATGCTATTACCCTTCCAGACGAAGCTCATCTCCGCCAAACTGAAGTAAGAATGCTTCAGCTCGATCGGCACCATCTCATCAGTCAAGAATACGTTTTACCAATTCCATATCTTTGTCAAATTTACCATCTGCTGAATTTAAAGCATTTAGAATCAGTGCATAATTTCAGTCTCACAGGGCTAAAGCTTGGTAATATCGGTCAAATCAAAAAAACACCAACTGGTGGTAGTCTTGCATTTGAGACAACACTAAATAATTCACCCAATATCTTGAGATTGTGGAGACAGCCAGTTGTAAAAGTAGAGCTAACTCTGCATACTCCTTATACGATCGAGTTAAATATCCCAGTCTATAATGGTCAGAATGTTATCATAATTTTCAATATTTTACCACTTGGTAATAATGTCCATAAATTATTCATCGATATTTACAGCTCGTTGTTATTCCCCAAGTCGATTTTGCAAATATTATTGCACTGTGCGTCTTGTCTGACTTTATTTGAAGATCTGCCTTATCTTCGCAAACTAGCCGAAAGAAATCTTCATCAGAGAGTCAGCGCGGACAAAGTTTCTAACCATCAAACGATGCAGCTTTTCAAGCAATTTGTCGATCTATATGGGTGTGAATTGGCCAGGGTGAAGTCGATCCAATCTTGAATTTGTCTTTCGCTAGCCATAATAATCACTATATTATCAACGAACGCTACTCAGCTTAGATAGTTTTGATGCAATCGTCATCACTCTAAAGAAATAGATACTACTCAGCCTATTGATAGATGTAGGTAGCTACTGACAATTGATATCGTAAGGGTGGATACTAACTAGCACAGGCATAAACATGGATATCGTTGATACAGCCGTTAAAGCAGGTTCTTTTACCACTCTAGTTGCGGCAGTCAAAGCTGCTGGGTTAGTCGAAACCCTTAAAGGTACAGGACCCTTTACAGTCTTCGCACCTACTGATGAAGCCTTCGCTAAACTGCCAGAGGGTACTGTTGATGCTCTACTCAAAGACATCCCCAAACTCAAAAAAATTCTGACTTATCATGTCGTTGCTGGTAAGGTAATGGCGGCTGATGTGGTCAAAATAAAATCAGCAAAAACAGTTGAAGGTTCGGATGTAAAAATCGACGCATCTAACGGGGTCAAAATTAATGACTCTACAGTCACAACTCCTGATGTTGCTGCTGATAATGGCGTTATTCACATCATTGATACAGTCCTAATGCCTGCCTAAATCAATGACAAACAGATACTAAAATTTAAAAGATATGTGTGAGGTACTAGCTATTATAGTTAGTATCCACACTATTTTTAGGAAAATAAATATTGAGCAGGACACTGAGAGTCTATTATCCATGACGAAAGCAAAACCAGAGGTAAGTGATTTTACTGCTTCACTAGAAAGGCTGTATGTATGCAACCAAAAAGTCAGATTTGTCGGCGGAGAAGGAACTGTGAAAAAATCTACTTTCAAAGGTGGCACTTGGCAATACTTAATCGAGATGCCACAGGGCAAAGAGCCGACTTTTGGTAGAGTGGGTGCAGAAACAATGGTGTTACTCAATGAGCAAGAACTCTGTGCAGCATGACCCCCAAGCGTTTTCAAGCAAAGGACTACTGGTTGCGACGACGATCGCGATCCTCTGGATTGGTAGCCTAGTATTCTTATCATCGATCGATATTACTCAGTTATCACTTTTAGGGATTTCGCTGGGTATTTTAGGGCGAACATTTATCCAAACAGGGTTATTTATTGTCGCTCATGACGCAATTCATGGATCTGTATGTCCGAGAAATAATAAGTTGAATAATGCGATCGGTCAATTTGCCGTCACATTGTACGCACTCTTGGACTATCAAAAACTTGCTGTAAATCACTGGCAACATCATCGACAACCTGGGCAAGCTGGCGATCCTGATTTTCACAACTGTAATGGTTTGATTTGGTATCTAAAGTTCATGAAAGGATACCTAAATATTCAGCAAATAATTATTCAGTTCTTTGGGTTGGGCATGATTTTTGGTACTCTGCATTTGGGTTTGCATATCCCCGCTGTCAATCTGTTTTTGTTCTGGATATTGCCAATTTTTTTTAGTACGATTCAGCTATTTTTCTTTGGCACTTATTTACCGCATCGACCGAGCAATCCTGAAAATTCTCATCATGCAATCAGTAATAATTATCCGCTGATTTGGTCATTTTTAACCTGCTATCACTTTGGCTATCACTGGGAACATCATCAGTATCCCTGGCTGGCATGGTACGATCTGCCATCTGTACGTCAAGTGATAAAAAAATAACGCCGATCGAGTATTATGTCTCCAAAAATCTCGCTTTTTACCGGACAAAACACCATCAATAACGGTGTTTTTTTTGCTGACTGCTGGGAATCGATCGATTCTAATTGCGTTATTTCCATTTCTTCAAACAGCGCAATGTGGGATAACATAGGAACAGCCGATCGCTCTTTGGTGCGATCGATAGAATTCAGTTTAGGTTGATTTACCCCCCCAACCCACCATCTACCAGCATGACTGAATCACTACCAGTACAGGCGATCGCGTCGATCGTCCCCCCAAATGAAACCGAACGCCTAGCAGCACTGCATCGCTATCAAATCCTCGATACCCCTGCTGAAGCGGCATTCGATCGCATTACCACTCTCGCAGCGCGACTGTTTAAAACTCCTACCGTGCTGATTTCCCTGGTGGATGAGTCGAGAGTTTGGTTCAAATCCAGCATTGGTTTTGGTGAGCCTGAAGTCTGCCGCAATGATGCGATTTGTAACGTTGCCATCTTGTCCGATGAGCCGCTAATAGTTCCCGATACCTTACTCGACGATCGATTAACCTGCAATCCTTTTGTACAGGGCGATCCAGCGACGCGGTTTTATGCGGGTGCGCCGCTAGTCGATCGACATGGCTTTAATCTGGGTGCGCTGTGTCTGCTCGATACTGTGCCCCACGACCCCCTCACCGCCGAGGAAGAGGCTACTTTGGTAGATTTGGCCGCAATGGTCGTTTCGGAGCTAGAACTGCGCTTGGCGGCGCAGCAAATCGCTAGAGTTGATGCTGCACTGGTTGAGATTACCCAAGGTGTGTCTAGGGTGACGAGTGGGGAATTTTTTGATGAACTGGTGAGGCACTTTGCCAAGGTTTTGGGCGCGGATTATGTTTATATTGGCTTGGTGGAGGGGAATGAGCCGAAAATAATGCGAACGATCGCCACGTGCGTTGGCGGTAATATCGTCGAGAATTTTGAATATCGGCTGCAAGATACGCCCTGCTGGGAAACGATCGAACAGCGTAAACTTTGCTGTCATCCGCGCAAGGTCAAAGCGCGATTTCCCAATGCGCCAATGCTCCAAGCTCTCACTGTCGAGAGCTATATCGCGATTCCGTTTTATGCGGCTAATGGGAATGTGTTGGGATTGCTGGGTGTAATCGATGGTAAACCAATCGCAGATGTGCATCTGGCCGAATCGTTACTGACGATCTTTGCCAGTCGGATTGCGACGGAGCTGGATCGTCAACAGTCCGAACTGATGCTCGTCGAACAGACGCGACTGCTAGAATTGGTCGCTACGGGTCAGTCGCTAGATGAGTGTCTGAGTGCGATGTGTAGCTCGATCGCCAAACTCAGCCCCCACACCCGCGCCTGTGTGCTACTGACTGACGATCGCCGCACCAAGTTTCCCCGATCGATTACGCCAGATTTCCCGCCGTCTTTGAGCCAGGGACTCAAGGATGTACCGATTAACGAGCTGGCAATTGGCACTTGTGGGACGGCGGTATATTGCAGTGAGCCTGTGACTTGTGGCGATATTGCCAATGACGAAAGTTGGTCGCAAAGCTGGCGGGATTTATGTGTCGCCCATGGTATTCGGGCTTGTTATTCCGCACCGATTATGGATGTCGATAATTTACCCGTCGGTTCGGTGATGTTGTGCTTTAATGAAGCCAGGTTGCCGACTGATTGGGAATATCGATTGGGCGAATTTGGGACTAAAATTGCTAGTATTACGATCGACCGTAAACGGTCGATCGAGCAGTTGTCCGAGAGTGAAGAACGGCTAAGTTTGGCACTTACAGCCGCAGACATGGCGACATGGGATGCCGATCTGTCTACAGGTAAAACGATCTGGTCTACCAAACACTTCGAGATTTTGGGCTACGATCCAGCTACCGATGGCGCAGCTACCGTCGAGATGTTGCGGAGCCGCTTTCATCCTGACGATCGCACAAGCGTGATGCAGACGTGGGAAACTGCCCGACGGGAGCGATCGATCTATTGCTGCGAACATCGGTTCGTTCGCGCCGACACTGGAGCAGTCGTATGGGTAGCCGCAACCGGAAGATTCCTCGACAACTACGCAGGGGAAGCCATGCGGTTTGTCGGGGTGATGTTCGATATATCCCTTCGCAAACAAACCGAAATTGCTTTGCTAGAGAGTCAGCAGTTTGTGCAAAAGGTCGCCGCAACCATGCCAGGGATGCTGTACGTCTACGATCTGATCGAGCAACGCAACATCTATAGCAATCGCCACTCACTAGAACTGGTGGGCTATACGCCAGAGCAACTAGAAGAGCTGGGGATAGACATCACGCCGAGTATCGTGCATCCAGACGATCTGCCCCGTGCAATGGCGTATCAGGCACAATTCAATACGGCTCTCCCTGGAGAAGTGCTAGAGATCGAATACCGAGTGCGACAAGCAAATGGTGAATGGTGCTGGCTCCTCAGTCAGAGCACTGTATTTAACACCACGCCAGCGGGAGATGTCCAACAGATTTTAGGGGTATCGATCGATATTACCGATCGCAAGCAAGCAGAAGCCAACCTAGCGCAGAGCAACGCCCGATTTGAGTCAGCGATGCTAGCCGTGCGGGGGATGGTGTACGAGTGGGATCTGCAAACGCAAACAGTCTATCGCTCCAAAGGATTGTTCGAGCTGCTAGGCGTTCGGGCTGAAGATGCGCTGCCAACGAGCGAGTGGTGGATGGAGCGGGTGCATCCCGATGACATAGAGCGCGCCCAATCGGAGTTCTTGGCAGCTCCAGCGGGGATCGATCGGTTTGAGGGCGAATATCGCGTCCGTCATGCCGCAGGGCACTGGATATATGTATCCGATCGGAACTATTTCCAGTACGATTCCCATGGACAAAGGATAAATATCATCGGCTTTACTACCGATATTACCGAACGGCAAGCCGCGCTACACGAACGCAAACGCGCCGAGGAAGAGTTGCGTCAGAGTCAATTACTCGTGCAACGACAACTGATAGAAATCGAAGCAATTTATCAAACCGCACCCATCGGGCTGACAATTTTCGATCGGCAATTGCGCTACACCCGCATCAATCAGCGGCTAGCAGAAATGAACGGCATCGCGGCTGAAGATCATATCGGGCGCACGCTGCGCGAAATCGTGCCGACTGTAGCCGATGAAAATGAACCGCTCCTACATAGCATCTTCGCCACCGGAGAAGCCCTGCTGAATCTCGAAATTAGCGGTGAAACTAGAGCTGCGCCTGGAGTCGAGCGGACTTGGATCCAAAATTGTTATCCGCTCAGGGATGAAACCGGACAGATTGCGGGGATTAATGTCGTCGTCCAAGAAATCACCGATCGCAAACGCGCCGAAACAGCGATCCAAGAGGGTAAGGCAAAGCTCAACTATTTGTTAGCAGCAGCCGAGTTTGGCGACTGGGACTTGAATTTAGCCGATGGCACAGCGTTCCGTTCCCTCAAACACGATCTGATTTTTGGCTACGAATCCCTGTTAGCCGAGTGGAGTTACGAGCTGTTTATCGACCACATTTTACCCGAAGATCGCGCAGAAGTCGATCGTCAATACCAATATGCGATCGCCCATAACGAACCCTGGGATTTTGAGTGTCGGATTCGCCGTGCTGACGATCTGGTGCGCTGGATTTGGGTGAGTGGGTACATTTATCAGAATGCCCAAGGAGTAGCTACGCGGATGCTCGGACTAGTGGGAGATATTACCGATCGCAAAACCACAGAGCTAGCCCTAGCCGAACGCAACCAAGAGCTAACCAGCTTCGCATATACCGTCTCTCACGATCTCAAGGCACCCTTACGGGCGATATCTAACTTGTCAGTCTGGATCGAAGAAGATTTGGACGGTAAGTTGCCACCCGACACTCAAGCCCACTTTCAGCTCCTCCGCAGCCGTGTCAAACGGATGGAGTCGATGATTGACTCTCTGCTCCTGTACGCCCGCGCAGGCAGGCAAGGAGCTACAGTAGAAACCTTCCACATTGCCGAACTCCTAGATGAGATTATCGACTCTCTCGCCCCACCAGAGGGCTTTAGGATCGACATTCAACCACCCCTACCAACCCTTACCACCAAGCGCGTATTTCTGAGCCAAGTTTTTGCTAACCTAATTAGCAACGCCATCAAACACCATCATGCTGTCACCGGACATCTGCAAATCTCGGCGATCGACCATCCCGATTACCATGAATTTATCATCAAAGATGACGGCCCAGGCATCGCCCCCGAATATCACGAACAAGTCTTTGCGATCTTCCAAACTTTTGCAAGTCAAGATAATACTGATAGTACGGGAATCGGTCTGGCGATCGTCAAAAAGATCGTCGAAACAGAGCAAGGTACCATTAGGCTAGAGTCGAGTTTGGGTGAAGGTACAACTTTCTATGTGACTTGGCCAAAAAGTCATCAGTAATTTCACATCTTGCACCAATTCGTAAATACTATTACTGCGATAATTCAGGGCAGAAAAGGACAAAACTCAGTGAAAATCCAACCGTCTGTATTAGTTCATTTAGGATTTGGTAAATATGTCCGATCGGCTAATGTGGTTGCACTGATTCCACTAGAACAAGATCGAGGACCAGGGCGACGAACCACGGTGTATTTGCAAGGACAAACCGAGCCAATTGTTGTGTCTCGATCGGAAGATACGATCGTCCGCGACTTGGTACAAGAACCTCACGAAGTCACCCAATCGCGTCAACTTTTCGTGGTTTCAGGATTTTTGGACCTTACGATCGGGTAAATCTATCTAATGGGGCACAACACAGCAACTTAATTTATCCCTATTGGTAGATTAGTTAGTAGCGATCGACCTGCTACTATGCAGTCAAACAATAAATAAATAAAGCTCGTGCTCAAAGTAAAAGATCTCATTGGTAAACCAGTCATTGCTCATGATTCCGGTAAAAAAATTGAAACTGTTGTGGCCCCAATCTTCGATCGATCCGAAAACTGCTTATTAGGCTTCTTGGTTGACCAAAAAGGCTGGTTTAGCAATTCCAAAGTTTTACCACTATATCTAGTTAAAACTATCGAAGCTGATGCAATTATTATTCCGTGGAAAGAGTCGATCGCCCCAGCAGTCAACTACGCTACTATTCACGATATTTTAAACCAAAATAACAGCCTTAATGGTGGCTACATTTTGAACAGTGACGATCTCGATCTATATTTTGATGAAAATACAGGCGATCTCGAAAATTCTGAAGCCATAACATTGGATTTAATCTGAGTTATTAGCATGACGATAGAAATCGCCAAATATTTTTCACGATTATCAGCATTTCAGTCTGAAAAAGATCGGCTTTTTGCTTGGTTTATACCGCTGACAGCCTGGTCAATTTTAGCAACGATTCAATCTGTTCATGCGGCAGAACGATTAGAATTTGGGATCGGGCCGATCGAGTTTGGTATTCCAGTCAAAGAATTGGAAACCTACGCTAGAGAAGGTCGCGTCGGCAAACAACTCGAACCTTTTCTAAGTTCGATCGAAGAAAAAGATCGTAAATATGTCCGCCAATTTCTAAAGCTTGACTCAGATTTGAGCCAGTTACAAGTATCTCAATTCTTTAACTCTGCGGTTGGTGAAAAGATTCTCACATATATGGGCGATCTAGTTCAAAGCGTCGGGGTAACTCGACTCCCATCTGCACAAGCAGTCCCTAAATCGAAGCGCAATTTGAATAGCGCAAAGGAAATTCAGACGGGATTAATCTCCGCCGCTGGCGATCCTAATGGTTTGTCTTTACTCACTTTCTTGCGAAAATATCCCGCTCCAACAGTGCGGTTGAATTTGGAAAAAGGATTTGAGGTAGCAAACAAAATTGACAAACTCGGCAAAGAAACTGAGAGCGCGCTCTCAGGTGTCGAACAACTCTCCTTGACGTTGGCACAATCTGAGCCAAAAATTGAGCCAACCGCGATGGCAAATCTGGCTAATCCAGGCAAATATTCAGTTAAATTGCAAACCGAGATATTGAAAGATGTTCGGCGTAGTCGTCAATTTACAGCCGACTTTTATTTACCGCAAGGATTGTCTCAAGCTGCGCCCGTAATCGTCTTCTCCCATGGCTTGGCATCCGATCGTCAACATTTTGCCACGCTCGCCAAACACCTCGCCTCTCACGGCTTTGTAGCGGTCACTGTGGAGCATCCTGGGAGTAACTTACAGAAATTCAAAAATCTGTTGGCAGGTTCGAGCAAAGAAATGTTTGATGTCAGTGAATTTATCGTTCGCGTAGCGTCGCCTTTGGCGAATCGACCACAAGATGTCAGCTATGTTCTAGATGATTTGGCACGACGTTTACCAGCGATCGTGAATGTGCAGCAAGTAGGCGTAGTTGGGCATTCTTTCGGCGGTTATACAGCTTTGGCTTTAGCGGGAGCGACGATCGATTTCGACTATCTGACTAAAGAATGTAGTCAAGGACTTGATGCTACCAATGTCTCGCTGCTATTGCAATGTGAGGCGTTAAAATTACCCCGTCAGTTCTACAATTTTCGAGACGATCGCATCAAGTTTGCCTTGGCAATCAATCCAATTGAGGGTAGTATTTTTGGCCCGAAAGGGATGGCACAAATTAAAACTCCGGTCGCAATTGCCGCATCTAGTGAAGATGTAGTCGCCTCAGCAGTGCTAGAACAAATAAAACCTTTCTCATGGATTGTAAATCCCGTTGGCGTAGCCTCTCCCGTGGAGAATCGCTACTTATTTGTGGTGCGAGGTGTCGGTCATGTCACTGATGTTCGCTCTTTCATCAGGGCATTTATGCCATCGCTTGAGTCAGTTGTTTCTGACAAAAACATCGAACCACTAAGAGAATATTCACGCATCTTTGTTTTAGCTCTAGTCCAAACTCATGTGGCAAATCAAAGCAATTATCGCCCATACTTACAGGCAGGATATGCAAGCTCAATTAGTCAGTCGCCAAATCAGTTGAGCATCCTTCGATCGCTTACTTCCGAGCAGTTAGCTAATATCCTGCAACCACAACAGCCTATTTCCAAGATTAATATCAAAAATACAAATTAGATGCTAAAGCACAAAAATGGATTGGGTATATTCGCAAATCTTCAACAGATTGAATTAGCACTCGATCGACTTAAATCGGCTGGTGTTCAGATGAATAATGTTTCAGTTGTTGTTCCACAGACTGATTCAGAAGATCCACAGTTGGGAAAATTAACGTAAGCCAATTATCCAGTCAGAACATCAGTTTACAGGCGGTAGCAAGATCGAGCAAATCGAACAGAAATCTGTCACCGCTGGAGCGGTGGGAACCGTTGTCGGGGGTGTCGTCGCGGCACTCACAACGTTAGCTTTTCCAGCATTTGGCGGTGCTGTCGTGTTGGTAGGAATGGCAACAGGAGCCTTCTACGGAGCTGTCTCAGGTGGAGTACTCGGCGGCGAAGGTGGCTTGGAAATTTCCGAAACCCAAGCGCAGCACTATGAGAATCTATTGGCACAAGGACACTATTTATTGACAGTCAGAGGAGCCGATGATGAAATCGATCGATCTGAGTCGATACTCAAGACTGCAAATATACAAGATTGGATGATTTTCAATACACTTTGAATAAATGCTACCTCTTGACGAGATGCCGATGTTCAACCTGCTACTGTATATCATTCAGATCCCCGACTTCTTGAAGAAGTCGGGGATCTTAGCATCTCAGAAATTGAAGAAGATCGCTAATTTTATTTAGACAATGTACGCATCTCCTCATATACTCGATCTGCAATTTCTGGGAAGATCTTCTTACTCTTCCCATAAGCAGCATCATCACCAAATACAGCCAATATATAACTAGTTTTACCATCCTTACTTTGAATAAATGCTACCTCTTGACGAGATGCCGATGTCCAACCCGCTTTAGAAACAATATTCTCAGTTTTCCCCACTCGTAAACCTTCACCAAAAAAACTTTCCACTGGATTGAAATCGATCGGATTTGGGGGTTGTTTTTTCCAGAAAGTTGGATTGATATCTCTAGTTAAAAGGGTGGTCATGTCTTTACTAGTATTGGGATCGATCGATTTTCCAGTCACAATTTCATACATCAGTCTCGCTGCATCATTGGTGGTGATGCGATTGCGAGTTGGTTTTTGAGGATCTTCTCCTCTCAATTGTTGGTCAAACCCTTGTGGCTCCATGATATTTTCTTGGGGAATAGGGAATGTCTTTTGACTAACATTGATATCTTTACTATAACCAGCTTGCAAAAAGAAATCATTGACTTTTTGTCGCTTTTGCTTTTCAATTACCAATTCATTTTCAGGTAATTTATTTGCTGTAGATTTGGTTTGAGTCACTGCATCTAATAGTTTACTCGCACCTTGATTATCTGACTTGAAGATCGTTTGTTCGATCGCTGGGCGAAGTGATGTTTCACTCAGCTCTTTCTGGACGATTTTTTGATAAGCTGCAACCAACCAAAACATCTTCACAACACTAGCTGGATAACGCTCGATATCATTTTGATATCCGGCTATTTCACCTGTTTTAGTATCAATTATAGTGATAGATAGTGATTCGATCGGTAGTTTATTTTTGATACTATATGCTTTGATTTTATCGACGACTGGCAGTAATTTTGGACTGGTTACAAATTTTGTTTCCCCGATTATTTTATAAGTAAAATTTTGCTCGTCGATCGCAACTGAAGGAGTAGGAGGTATTACTTCCGAACTTTTGGGTATTGTCGAATTTGGGACAGGAGAATTTGGAGAATCGATCGGTAAATTACTTTGAGGACTTGGTTGGAATCGATGGAATAACCCCAAGCCCAAAAATGCTAACACTACCGAAATACCGCTAGCAATTGCTATCGACGGACTAATTTTTCCGGTTGAATCTCGACTGCTTTTTCTTGACTTCTTCATTAGTGATAAACGTTCAATTGATTAATATTTGTCAGAGTGACTATAGCGATCTAATATTTATTTGTACTCACTAATTTTGACTTTACCATTGTCAAATTGTAGATCGTACCTAACTTGTGACGTTCCACCTGAAGAAGTTTTTCGCCCACCTGTTTTGTGCAAGGTTCGATATTCTGTCACAGTAACAAAAATGCTGCCTGAATCACCACTAGCTTCAAACTTATCGATACTATCTATCCGCTGTACCCCAAATGAATATTGAGCATTATATCTTTGCAGCCAATCAACTGAACTCAAACAATCATCAGGATCGCTACTATTACATGGTTCTCCAGATCTATTGATATTATTTCGATAAGCCTTTCCCGTCAATAAATCTGCACTAGGTTGTTTATCGTATGGCGGCGCAAATAAAGTTCGCTTATATTGTAGCCACTGTTGGATCGTATTAACAGCAGCTTCACGAGAGATTGTACTTGGATTATTTACTGGTGTTGGTGTTGGTGTTGGTGATGGAATTAGAGTTGGAATTGGACTCGGATTGCTGCCCAAACTTGCCGTTGGTATTGGCGTTGGTGGTGTAATTACGACTTCATCTTTTCTCAGATTATTTCCTAATAACAATCCACCTGCAATCAATCCACCTCCCACAACTACCCCAGCCATTGCTAGGATCATTGGATTCATTTGGGAATTATTTCCTGCTTGATGATTGCTAGAATATTGTTCCCGATTGGGCTTTTCAGTAAGTGTATATACCTGCTCTTGATAACCTTTAGGTACTGGAGCGACAACAGTTGTAGCAATAGTTTGATTTTGGCCGATCGGTGCTGGAGTTGCGGCTGCACCATTCAGATCTTGCAACATTGTCTGAGCATTATTATATCGATAATTTGGAACGGGTTGAATCGATTTGTTTATAACTTCTAGTAATTGTTGTGACACATTTGGCGCATATATTTGCCATTTGATATTACCTGTATCGGGGTCTGTTTCGATTTCTTGGGGCATTCTACCTGTGAGTAGATAGATAGCAGTCATCCCCAGTGCATAGATATCACTAGCAAACATTGGACGACCAGTCATCTGTTCCGCAGGCATAAAACCTGGGGTACCAATAACGATCGATCTCACTGTATTTTCGGATCCACTCATGACAGTAGTCATGATTTCTTTGACTGCTCCAAAGTCAATCAAAACTGGTCGATCGTCACTATAGCGCACCATAATATTATCAGGTTTGATATCCCGATGAATGATGCCTTTTTGATGAACGTAGCTCAAAGTTGAGAGCAGATCGTTCAGTATTTGCCGCACTTGAGTTTCGGTAAATCTACCTTGGTTACTAACTTTTTCCGTCAAAGTTTGGCCATCTATATATTCTTGTACGAGGTAAAATTCGTTTTGTTCGACAAAATAATGATAGAGAGTCGGAATTTTCCCATTACTTCCTTTACTCAAGTTTTCTAAAGTAATCGCTTCCTGTTTAAACCGATCTTGAAGCAATTGCTGTAATCTTGGATCGTTCGATGTGGGGATTAGTTGCTTTACTACGCACTTAGGGCGGGTAGGTAGGAGGGTATTAGTGGCTAAGGAAGTAATCCCAAAACCGCCTGCTCCAAGTTGTTTGATAATTGGATATAAATTTAGAGACATAGGATTTGTTGTCGATCTTCAGAAATCGATCGGGTCTAAAATATTGGCTTAATACTACAATACTATCTTGCGATAGATTTCGTCAAGTATCGATTTCTAGATCGCTCAATTACCCCACTGCAAAGCCGTCATACTGACGGATAAACGGATCGTGATACGCCAGCACAATATCTTCCGTGGGAATACCTTGTTCGACTAATTCGTTAGCAACGCCAACTTCTGTTCCGTCGTATTGAATCCAGATTTTATTGCCCTTGAGATCGATATGAATCAAAACACCGTAGACGCGCTTTTTTTGCAACCAACCAGCCCTGAGTACCTGATATCTGTCGCGAATAATGTCAAATAAAAGTTCCATCTCAATCTCACCATAGACAGGCTTAATTTGACTATGGGCGGTGAGGATATTTTCAATAATTTGGCGGTGATGGCTTAATTTGTCCATTTGACGATGCTCCGATTTTCTACATCATATACAATTAGAAATATTTGATACTCTTCGATCCCTTCTTCGATAAATCTGAGCCGAAAGAACTCATCGTAGGTTTGACTGGGTACGGCTAGGTACAAAACTCGGTTGGGTTCTTGAGCGCGTAATGCTCGTCGATAGTTGAGATATTGCCCGACAGCGGTATGAAATTCCGAGATGGCGGAGGGTTTGACGAAGCTTTTGATTTCCACTGCGATGATTGCTTTATCTTTAGTTGCAGCTAAAAGTCTTTCTGCACCCAAATCGATTTGCATCTGTACGTCTCCATAGTCAACGGGGAAGGGATCGTGAGTGATGTTCCATCCATCTTTAATTAGTGCATCTTTGACAACTTGATGAAATAGATCTTTAGCCACGCTCGATTGTTGGTGAATGATATACCTAGCTTAAATTTTAACGCTTATTTAAGGAGATAGGATTTATTTTCGATCTCCAGAAATCGATCGGATCTAAGATATTGGTTTAATGCTAAAATACTATCTTGCGATAGATTTCATCAAGATCGATTTCTAGTTCGATACTTTCAAGTCTGACTCGATCGTCGGTAGGCTTTGTATATGTTTTTACTAGCCACAATCCTCCATCCATCCGACGATAACAAATAATCAGTGGTTGGGTTTGACTGATGGCGATATATTCTTGAAGGGTTTCTATTTGTTGATAATCACTCAGCTTTTTGCCTAAGTCGATATTTTGGGTACTTTTTGAGAGGATTTCGATAATTAAAAGTGGATATTCTTTCAGATCTCGACCTCGATCTCGTTCGTCACATGTTACCATTAGATCTGGATAATAGTAGCAATTACGACTCTCTATCGAGAGTTTCATATCACTAGCAAATACATCACAAGGTCGATCGCGAAAATGAGTACCTAAGATAACAGTGAGATTGATACAAATCTTACCATGATTCTCACTTGCTCCAGCCATCGCATAAACATCACCATCGACATATTCATGACGAATATTGCTGTCAGCTTCAGTCGCTAAGTATTCTAATTTACTAATATATGAGCCTTTATTGCTCGATCGAACTTGAGTCATAAAATCTCGAATTAATATATTTCTAAATACTGAACAATATCCATCCAACAAAAATCAGCTTATCTCAATTTAATTTTATCTATTTTCCAGGTATTAAAACTAGTATTTTTAACAAAAAAGTACCGCATTGCCTGAGCTGTCGGTCGTCCTTTGCCCGATTGCATAAAATACTGAACATCAGCATCAACAATCGCCTCAGTATCAGTTTCTGATACTAAATTAGTCCCCAAAAGTTGGACGCTACCTACTTTATTTGCCCACCAATCTAAAAAAGAATTATAACCATCTGGATGAACGGATCGATCGTTCTGTAGTGAGATAGGTAAAGCATTCCACGAGCCTTGAAAGTCGCGAGTATTAATCTTATTGTAATAATCACCAATGATATCTCTAGGACTCATCTCAGGTGGCTTTGGCTTGCTGGAGATAGAATCTATCTGTGGACTAGGTGTAGATGTAGAGGTACTAATAGGGCTTGGTGATTCTGTCTGAAGTTGGCTAGAATTATTAGCTGCAAAATTTTTGCCTAATACTAAACCGCCAACAATTAAACCGCCGCCAACAACTACGCCGATGAGTGCAACGAGGATCTGATTAGGCTGATTCTCGGCTGGGGGTGTATAGTTAACTGGTGGCGATACAGGCACATATACGGTGCGTTCGGGTTGATTTGGGGTGGGAGATACCATCGTTGTTGATGGTAGCGGTGGTGGTGAGGAGGTATTGAGAGATTGCAACATTTCCTGAGCATTAGAATATCGATGATGTGGTGAGTACTCGATCGATTTATTCAATACTTCTGCTAGTTCTGTCGATACATTTGGGGCGAATATTTCCCACTTAATCGTACCTAAATGGGGGTCTGTCTCGATTTCTCCTGGTGTTTTACCCGTGAGTAGATAGATAGCTGTCAAACCGATCGCATAAAGATCGCTGGCAAACATTGGACGACCAGATACTTGTTCCATTGGCATAAATCCAGGCGTACCAATGACGATCGAACGGGGATTGACTGATGAAGCTATCACTGTGGTCATGATTTCTTTGACTGCACCGAAATCGATTAATACTGGTTTATTGTCGCTGTGACGCACCATGATATTGTCTGGTTTGATATCGCGATGGATGATCCCTTTTCCGTGAATATAAGTTATAGTTGGTAAAATATCATTGAGAAATTGTCTAACCTGAGTTTCATTAAATAATCCATGAGTGTTAACTCGATCGGTCAAACTTTCCCCATCTATATATTCCTGAACTAGATAATATTCCCCCTGTTCGACAAAATAATGATGGAGCATGGGAATCATCCCATTACTTCCCTTACCCAAGTTTTCCAACACGATTGCTTCTTGTCGAAATCTTTCCTGGATTAGTTGCTGGATCTCAGGTTCATTTGATGCCGGAATCAGTTGTTTAACGACACAATGAGGGCGGGTAGGTAAAAGCGTATTAGTAGCTAAATGGGTGGTGCCAAAACCACCTACGCCAAGTTGTTTGATAATTGGATATAAACTTAGGGACATATAAATAATTTAAAATATTACGATCTTTAGTCGATCGGATCGATCGAACCTCAGAATAAGTTTACTCGATCGACAACAATTCGAGCGAACATCCCCGCATCCCACAAACCCTTGCAAAATCGTCATGTACTTGAATAGCTTGGAGAGGGGTAGCTCTCGCTCCCTCCCCTTTGCAAGGGGAGGGCTGGGGTGGGGTAAGCCCACTTGTGTATACAAACCACCCTACGGAGATCTGCGGGGTTCTGTGAGGGCACGATACACCCTAGCCCTACCTGTGGATCCCCTCATCGCACCAAGAAGTGCTGTAATGTTGTATTATGCTAACGATATTCCTATCCTCAGATCGCCAATGACAGCTAAAACGGTTGTGTCAAACAGTCCTTTTTTACAAATCGAGAATCAAGGTGAGATGGCAATTTTCCCGCTCACTCAGGATCGACATACATTAGGGCGAGATCCTAGCCTTGTTGATACGATCGTACCCGATAGCTGGCAAATTATCTCCCTTGATATCCACCCCATAGCTACACTGTCTCACCGCAAGCGGTTCGATTCGTTAAGCAAGGGGATTCCGACTAGTGGAACAACGTGCTAGGCGGGTCCCCCGCCCAGCAAAGTTGCTTCACTAATGGGATGGTTGACGCTTCACAGGAAGCTGCTACTTCAACAGTAGTCTTACGCGATCCTCCCCGTCCGTTTATAGTTTCGGGCAATCCACCCGCAACTTTGATATTTATCGATGCATTGACATCTCGA
>JANMEL010000172.1:0-42881 GCA_031376885.1 Chamaesiphon sp. OTE_70b_metabat_96
CAGAACGAGTCAGAGCGGTAGCTGTAGCTCCTTGACCACCAGTGAGTGTGTAATCTGTAGTTAGACCAGCACTGCCACTGACAACGTAATTGACGGTGAGAAGGTTGGCGGTATTTCCAGTGCGTTCAAAGGTGTATACCAGGTTGGTGGTGCCATCTTCGGTCAAGGTTGGGGTGGATGCTGTCAGAGTTACGGCCGCTGCATTACTATCATCATTAAGAATGGTAGCGACTACAGGGGCGGTTGTTGCACGAGTATAATCATTGCCGCTTACGAGAGTGAGGATGATGGTTTCGTTAGGTTCAAAGTCGGAGTCGGCTGTGGGATCGAGGGTGAGTGTTGCGGTACTCAAGCCAGCTTCAAAGGTGACACTTCCACTGGTGGTAGTGAAACTGATTGCACCTACTTGAGTATAATCACTGTTGAAAGTGGTTGTACCACCAACAGTAAAGTTCACAGTTTGAGGATTGGATAAATTACCTGTACGGGTGAAGGTATATACCAGATTAACAGTACCATCTTCACTGACGATCGCTGGAGCTACTGCAAGGGAGATCGCCGCAAGAGCTGTGTTACCAAAGTTGACATTATCAGCAGTTTCACCTGCACCTACTGTTACTACGCGGACAGGGGTACTTTGGACAAATCCTGTTGGCACGACTTCACGTACTGTATAGGTTCCAGGTGCAAGATTCGTAAAGCTGTATTGTCCTGTTTCATCAATATTGGTAGTACTGAGATTGTCTACAGCCGTAAATTGAGTTGGCTCCAAGGAATCAAAAACCTGATTATTATTCAGATCCAGATAAATTTGGACTCCGGCTAGAGTAGGCTCTTTGAAGCTTTGGGTAGGGCTACCTAAACCATCAAAGACGGCAAGTAATTGATCTGTAGTGTTGAACACGCTCGCATTAGGTGCTATCGCTTGGAGATTTGGTAGAGAAGACTCTATCCCCACCCCAAAGGCGGATAGCAAGAAGCCGGAATTTTTCAGACTCGCTACTTCGTCAAGATAAGATCCCCCTAGATTATTTTCCCCATCGGAAATAAAGATCAAGTTACCATTAGCTGGTAGTGTGCCTAAGGATGAAAAAGTATTAACTGCAAATGCTAACCCAGATTCAAAGTTGGTGTCACCGCCATAGTTTTGAGCACGCAATATGTCCTCAATATCTTTTTTACCATTACCGTCGCTGTCGGTAACTGCATTCGTAGACAATTGAAAGCCACTTGAAACATTCATGTCCCATTGAGTAGCACTACTGCTAAATGTGGTAATACTGATTCGGGCAGTATTGCCAAAACCTTTCTCTATTAAGCGATTATTGAGGGCAATAAATCCGGCCAATTCAGCATCTAAGCGAGTGTTAGACTTGCCGTCATTATTGATATCGCCAACAGCTAATCCTCCAAATGCGGCTTCAGTACTACCAGACACATCGATGACAAAGACAATATCTGGGGAGCTACCGCGAATTAATTCTTCGCGCACTCCATTACCATTGAGATCGTTCCATTTAATGCCTTTGATGGTGGCACTATCATCATTTAGAATGGTTCCGATAACGGCAGTAGTTGTCCCAGAAGTGTAACCAGTGCCATTTACTAGAGTAAGAGCAACGGTTTCACTAGATTCAAAGATGGTGTCGGGTTTAGGATTTACAATCACTTTTACCTGAGTAGCACCAGCGGCAAATTTGACAGTACCAGTAGTCGCCGTAAAGCTATCGGCTCCATTTTGATCGTAATCTGAACCTAAAGTTGCAGTACCACCGACACCATAACTAACGGTTAAGGAATTGGCAGTATTTCCGCTGCGAGTGAAGGTATATTCCAGATTTGTGCTACCATCTTCATTTGCTGTCGCAGGAGCTACGCTCAGGGTAATCGTGGCATCATCATTGGTAATGGTACCTGTGACGGCTGTGGTAGTGTTGACGGTATAACCATTACCACTAGCTAGGGTGAGGATGACAGTTTCGTCAGCTTCAACAGCGGTGTCTGCGGCAGGATTTACCGTCACAATCGCTTTATCGTTACCAGCGGTAAAGGTGACTGTACCAGTAGTCGCCGTAAAGCTATCAGCTCCAGTTTGAGCATAATCTGAACCTAAAGTCGCTGTACCACCAACACCATAATTAACTGTTAATGCCTCAGTTTTATTGCCGTTACGGGTGAAGGTATACACCAAGTCGGTAGTACCATCTTCATTGACTTGAGATGGAGATACTGCAAGGCTGATTTTAGTATCATCATCGACAATGGTACCGATCGCACTATTAATTGTACCAACACTATAGCCAGCTCCATTCGCTACCGTGAGCACGACGCTTTCGTTAAGTTCAAGGGTGGTGTCGGCGGTGGGATTTACTTCCACAGTCGTAGTCAGCGCGCCAGCAGCAAAGGTGACTGTACCAGCAGTAGTTGTAAAGCTAGCGGCTCCAGTTTGAGTATAGTCTGAAGTTGAAGATGCTGTACCACTAACACCATAATTAACGGTTAACGCAGCAGTCGGAATTCCGGTACGGGTGAAGGTGTATAGCAGATTAGTAGTGCCGTCTTCATTTACCGTTGCAGGAGATACGGCAACGCTAACTTGAACTTCATCATTTAGAATGGTGCCGATAACAGGTGTGGTGGTGCCAACGGTATAGTTGGTGCCATTTGCGACGGTGATGGCGACAGTTTCATTGCCTTCAAATATCGTATCTGGGGTAGGATCGATGGTCAGTGTTGCTGTACTCAAGCCAGCTCCAAAGATCACAGTTCCGGTGGTGCCACTAAAACTGGCTGCACCTGTTTGAGTATAATCAGCGTTGAGAGTTGCTGTACCACCAATAGTGTAGTTGATAGTTTGAGGATTGGATAAGTTACCTGTGCGAGTGAATGTGTAGACTAGGTTGGCTGTACCGTCTTCAGCCACTGATGCCGGAGCTACGGTGAGGGTGATGTCAGATAGAGCTGTGTTACCAAAGTCAACATCATCAATGGTTTCGCCACCGATTACCGTTACGCTAGGGACAGACGTAGTTTGAACGAATCCAGTAGGGACTACTTCTCGTACTGTATAAGTTCCAGGCGCAATATTTACAAAACTATATTGTCCGGTTTCATCAATATCGGTGGTACTGAGATTATCTACGGCAGTAATTTGAGTTGGCTCATTAGTATCAAGAACTCCATTATTATTCAGATCGAGATAAATTTTGACTCCCGCTAAGGCTGGTTCTTTGAAATTTTGAGTGCCACGACCTAAATTATCGAAGACGGCAAATAATTGATCGGTAGTGTTGAAAATACTGGCGTTGGAATTGATGGCTTGAAGATTTGCTAAGGAAGAATCGGTACCAACCCCAAAGGCTGATAGTAGAACTCCAGAGTTTTGTAAACTCGCTACATCATCAAGATAGGATCCGCCTGTATTGTTTTCCCCATCGGAAATAAAGATCAAGTTACCATTGCCTGGTAATGTGTTTAGTGCGGCAAAAGTAGTGACTGCTTTTTCTAGCCCAGATTCAAAGTTGGTACCACCAGAGCCACGGAGAGAGCGCAAGATTTCTTCGACATCTTTGATGCCATTATTGTTGGCATCAGTCGATCCAGTTGTGGTCAATTGCAGACCACCAGCGACAGAGTTCATATCCAATTGAGTAGCACTGCTCTCAAATGTGATGATACTAATTCGGCCAACGTTGCCAAAACCGCGCTCGATTAAACGATTGGTAAGGGCAATATATGCAGCTAATTCTGCATCCAAACGAGTGTTGGATTTGCCATCATTATTTACATCGCCAACACCTATGCCTTGGAATTCTGCATCGGTACTACCAGAAACGTCGATAACAAATACAATGTCTGGATTGTTACCTTGAACTAATACTTCTCGGACTCCATTACCATTGAGATCGTTCCAAGCAACTCCTCGTGTGTTACCAGTATCATCGTTGATAATAGTTGCGGTGACGGGATTGGTTGTCACTGCGGAGTAACCATTCCCACTGGTGAGGGTGAGGGAGACGGTTTCATCGGGTTCAATGATGGTATCAAAGATCGGATCGATCGTCAGAGTTGCAGTAGTAGCATTAGCAGCAAAGATGACTGTACCATTGGTAGTTGTGAAGTTACCAGTTCCGGCTTTGCTATAGTCTGTACCAAAAGTCGCACTACCACTGACTCCATAATTTACGGTGAGATTAGGGGTAGTATTTCCGGTGCGGGTGAAAGTATATACCAGATTGGTGGTACCATCTTCTTTGACTGAAGTTCGATCGACCGTCAGAGTAATATTCGCATCTTCATCGGTAATGGTTCCGGTGACAGCCGTAGGTGTGGCGACGGTGTAGCCAATACCATTAGTTAGGGTGAGCTGGACAGTTTCGTTTAATTCAACTACATTGTCAGTGGTAGGATCGATCGTGATTGTTGCAGTAGTAGCACCAGCCGCAAAGGTGACTGTACCACCGTTACCGCCAAAAGTAGCGGCTCCAGTTTGAGTGTAATCTGTACCAAAAGTGGCATTACCATTGACACCGTAATTCACGGTGAGGGCGTTGGTGTTATTTCCCGCACGGGTGAAGGTGTATACCAGATTGGCGGTACCATCTTCATTCACGGTAGCGGGAGCTACTGCCAGACTGACGCGAGTATCTTCATCGATAATGGTGCCGATAACAGGAGTAGTTGTGGTGGCTACGTAACCAGGGCCATTTACTAGGGTGAGTTCGATGGTTTCGTCAGCTTCAGCGATGTTGTCTGCTGTAGGATCGAAGCTGACAAATGCCTCAGTAGCACCAATTGCAAAGGTAACTGTGCCAGCGGTACCCGTAAAGCTAGCAGCTCCAAGTGGAGTATAATCTGAACCTACTAAAGTTGCCGTGCCACCGACACCATAATTAACGGTTAAGGAGTTGGTAGTATTTCCGGTGCGAGTGAAGGTGTATCGCAGATTGACGGTACCATCTTCATTCACAGTCGCTGGAGCTACTGAAAGGCTAATATTAGCATCATCATTGACGATGGTGCCGATAACAGGGGTGGTTGTGGTGGCGATATAACCAGCACCATTTTTCAGGGTGAGGGCGATCGATTCGTTATTTTCAACGGTGGTATCGATGGTAGGATCGATGGTGACAGTGGCAGTGGTAGCACCAATGCCAAAGGTGACTGTACCAGCGGTAGCTCCAAAGCTAGCGGCTCCAGTTTGAGTATAGTCTGTACCAAAAGCCGCATCACCAGTTACGTCATAACTAACGGTGAGGGCGTTGGCAGTATTTCCGGCGCGGGTGAAGGTATATACCAGATTAGTGGTACCATCTTCATTCACTGAACCTGGAGTTACTGCAAGGCTAATGCTAGCATCATCATTGACGATCGTTGCAACCACTGGAGTGGTTGTTTCAGCGGTATAACCAGTTCCACTAAATAGGGTGAGAGCGATGGTTTCGTTGACTTCAACAGTGGTGTCAGTGGTAGGATCGATGGTGACAGTAGCAGTGGTAGCACCAGGGGCAAAGGTAACTGTACCACTATTTGTCCCAAAGGTAGCGGCTCCAGTTTGAGTATAATCTGAAGGAGTTAAAGTTGCACTACCACCAACACCATAACTAACGGTTAGAGCTTCGGCGGTATTTCCGACACGGGTGAAGGTATAGATGATATTGGTGGTACCATCCTCGTTGACTGAGGTGGGAGCTACCGCCAAAGAGACACGAGTATCTTCATCGATAATAGTTCCGGTAGCAACAGTATTGGTACCGCGTTGGTAACCATTCCCATCTAATACGGTGACAGTGACGGTTTCGTTAGCTTCAATGTTGGTGTCGGCGGTGGGATCGATCGTCACAATTGCAGTGTTAGAATTAGGCGCAAAGGTGACTGTACCAACATTATTCGTAAAGGTAGCAAGTTCAACTTGAGCGTAATCTTTACCAAACTCTGCGGTACCACCGATCGCATAATTAACGGCTAAAGCATTGTTAGTATATCCGCTCCGTGTGAAAGTGTATACCAGATTAACGGTACCATCTTCATTGACCGTTCCTGGTGCGACTGCGACAGTAACGGTGGAATCATCATTGGCGATCGAACTTACCACCGCAGCAGTTGTACCGACAGTATAACCAGTACCATTAGTCAGGGTGAGCGCGACGTTTTCGTTATTTTCAACGATACTGTCTGCGGTAGGATCGATTTCTACAGTTGCTGTGAGACTATTAGCAGCAAAGGTGACTGTACCAGTGTTATTTGCTAATGTATAGTCTCCGCCCAAGGTTGCGTCACCACCAATGGTATAGTTGACGGTCAAGGGGTTGGTCGTAATTCCTCCGGCACGGGTGAAGGTATACACGAGATTTGTGGTGCCATCTTCGGTTACTGGTAGTGGTGAGACGGCGAGGGTGACAGTAGCGTCATCATTAACGATCGTACCAACAACAGCAGTAGTTGCAGCAGCGGTATAACCAATACCATTTTTGAGGGCGAGTGAGACGGTTTCGTTAGCTTCAGCGAGATTGTCATCGGTAGCATCGATCGTCACAGTTGCAATGTTAGAATTGGCGGCAAAGGTGACTGTACCAAGGGTGTTGGTGAAAGTAGCAGCTCCACTTTGAGAATAATCAGTGCCCAAAGTCGCAGTACCTGCAACATCATAACTAACTGTGAGGGGGTTGGTGATATTGCCAACACGAGTGAAGGTATAAACCAGTTTAGCGATACCATCTTCATTCACCGTAGCAGGAGATACTGCGAGACTGACAGTAGCATCATCATTGAGAATAGTTCCCGTAGCTGTTGCGGTATTCCCAACTGTATAACCAGTACCACTAGTGACTGTGACGGCGACGGTTTCGTTAGCTTCTTCGGTGTTATCAGCAGTAGGATCGATCGTCACAATCGCAGTCGTCGCACCGATGCCAAAGCTGACAATACCAGCAATACCAGAACGAGTATAATCTGTACCTAAAGTCGCCGTACCACCAATTAGATAATTAACGTCTAAGCCACTGCTAGTATTCCCTGCGCGGGTGAATGTGTACGTCAGATTGGTAATACCATCTTCATCGACAGTAGCCGGAGCAACTGCCACGGTGACTAGTGTATCTTCATCAACAATAGTTCCAGTGACAGCGGTAGTTGTACCAGCAGTGTAACCAGTACCAGTTAATAGGGTGAGTGCGACTGTTTCCGCAGCTTCGGCGATTGTATCGAGGGTAGGATCGATGATAACAGTTGCAATGTTAGAATTAGCAGCAAAGGTGACAGTATTGGTAGTACCAGAACGAGTATAATCTGTACCTAGAATTGCAGTACCACCAACACCATAGTTAACGATTAATTCTTTGGTAAGATTTCCAGTACGAGTGAAGGTATACACCATATTAGTAGTACCATCTTCATTTACTGAAGTAGGTGCGACTGCGAGGGTAACGGTAGCATCATCATTGAGGATAGTTCCGGTAGCAATATTATTTGTACCAATTGCATAACCAGTACCATTTGTCAATCCCAAAACGATGGTTTCGTTACCTTCCTCGATATTGTCATCGATAGGCTTGAGCGTCACAGTTGCAGTCAGACTATTAGCCGCAAAAGTGACAGTACCACTACCGAAAGCTCCAAGGTTAGCAGACCCAACTTCACTGTAATCTGCACCAAGAGCTGCGCTACCACCGATTCCATAATTAACCGTTAGTGCAGCACCAGTATTTCCGCCGACACGGGTGAATGTGTACACCAGATTGGTGGTACCATTTTCATCTACAGAAGCTGGAGCTACTGCTATGGTAACGGTAGCATCATCATTGACGATCGTTCCAGTGACAGGAGTAGTTGCTACGGGAGTGTAACCAGTGCCATTTGCTAGGGTGAGAATGATGGTTTCATCAGCTTCGACGCTATTGTCAGGGGTAGGATCGATCGTGATAGTCGCAGTCAGAGCATTAGCAGCAAAGGTGACAGTACCAGCGTTACCTGCAAAGGTAGCAGCTCCAGATTGAGTATAATCTGTATTTAAAGTCGCCGTACCAGCGATACCATAATTAACAGTTAAAACATTGCTAGTAATTCCAGTGCGAGTGAAGGTATATACCAGGTTAGAAGTGCCATCTTCATTCACTGATGCGGTGGAGACTGCTAGAGCGACGCGAGTATCTTCATCGACAATAGTTCCAGTGACAGCACCAATTGTTGTGGAGGTGTAACCAGTGCCATTGATTAGGGTGAGAGCGACGGTTTCCGCTAGTTCAGGAGTGGAGTCAGTGATAGGATCGATCTGTACAGTTACACTGCCAACACCAGCAGCAAATTTGACAGTACCAGCCGTAGCTGAAAAGCTATTAGCACCGATCGAATTATAGTCCGATCCAAAAGCGGCACTACCACCAACACCATAGCTAACGATTAATTCCTTGGTGATATTGCCGACACGGGTGAAGGTGTATGACAAATTAGTGGTACCATCTTCATTTACCGTTGCTGGTGTGACTGCGAGAGTAACATCGGCATCATCGTTGACAATAGTTCCAGTAATGCCTGTAGTGACGGTGGAAGTGTAGTTAGTGCCATTTCCCAGGGTGAAAATTACGGTTTCGTCAGATTCACGGGTATTGTCAGCGGTAGGATCGAGCGTTACAGTCGCAGTACTAGAATTAGCGGCAAAAGTGACAGTACCAGTATTACCACTAACGGTAGCTCCAGTTTGGGTGTAATCTGCACTATCGGCAGTACCACCGATCGTATAAGTAACTTGTAATGGATTAGTAGTGTTTCCGCTGCGGGTGAAGACATACACCAGATTAGTTGTACCATCTTCATCTACTATTTGTTGACCTACTACTCCAAAGCCAATGGTAGCATCATCATTGAGAATGGTTCCAACAACTGTAGCAGTTGTTTCAACTGTATAACCAGTGCCACTAGTTAGAGTGAGATTGACGGTTTCGTCGGCTTCAAGGATGTTATCAGCATTAGGATTTACAGTCACAACCGCAGTAGTAGCACCAGCGGCAAAGGTGACAGTACCAGCGGTAGCTCCAAAGGTAGCGGCTCCACTTTGAATATAATCTGTATTTAAAGTAGCCGTACCACCGACACCATAATTAACGGTTAAGGCGTTGGTAGTAATTCCAGTGCGAGTGAAGGTATACACCAGATTGGGTACACCATCCTCATTCACGGATGCAGGAGCTACTGCTAGGGTGATTCGAGTATCTTCATCGATAATGGTTCCGGTGACAGCCGTAGTTGTTCCAGCACTGTAACCAGTACCACCAATCAGGGTGAGCGCGACGGTTTCAGCCAATTCAGCAGTGGTGTCAGCAACAGGATCGATCGTCACAACCGCAGTAGTAGCACCAGCGGCAAACGTGACAGTACCAGCGGTACCCGCAAAGCTAGCGGCTCCAGTTTGAGTATAATCTGTACCCAAAGTCGCAGTACCACCGACACCATAACTAACAGTTAGAGCAGCAGCAGTATTGCCGCCGACACGGGTGAAGGTATACACCAGATTAGGGGTACCATCTTCATTTACTGACGATGGAGCTACTGAGAGGGTGACGTTTGCATCATCATTGAGAATGGTTGCAGTCACAGGTGTTGTTGCTACAGCGGTATAACCAGTTCCACTAACTAGGCTCAGAGCAACGGTTTCATCAGTTTCAAAGATGCTGTCAAGAGTAGGATCGATGGTGACAATTGCAGTGCTAGCACCAGCGGCAAAGGTGACACTATTGGTAGTAACAGAACGAGTATAATCTGTATTTAAAGTAGCCGTACCACCAACAAGATAATTAACAGTCAAAGCCTCCGCAGTATTTCCAACGCGGGTGAAGGTATACACGATATTAGTGGTGCCATCCTCAGTTACGGAGACGGGATCTACTGCCAGAGAGACGCGAGTATCTTCATCGATAATAGTTCCAACCACCGCAGCAGTCGTACCAACTGCGTAGCTATTACCGCTCAATAGGGTGAGCGCGACAGTTTCGTTAGCTTCAGCGATGATGTCGAGGGTGGGATCGATGGTGACAGTAGCTTTATTAGCACCAGCAGCAAAGGTTACAGTACCAGCAGTACCAGCAAAGGTAGCGGCTCCCGTTTGAGTGTAATCTGTACCAAAAGCGGCACTACCAGCTACCCCATAATTAACGGTTAAAGCGTTGGTAATATTTCCGGTACGGGTGAATGTATATACCAGATTAGTAGTACCATCTTCATTTACCGAAGCTGGAGCTACTGCGAGGGTAACGGTGGAATCATCATCAACGATCGTGCCAGTCAACGTACTTGACGCGCCGACAGTGTAGCCAGTACCAGCATCTACGCGGATTGTGATGCTTTCGTTAGATTCAACGGATACGTCAACAGTCGGATCGATCGTCAAAATTGCCGTCGTAGCACCAGCCGCAAAGCTGACTTTACCAGGGATACCAGAACGAGTGTAATCTGTATCTAAGGTCGCACTCCCACTGAGAGTATAAAAAACATCTAAGGCATTAGTCGTCGATCCAGTACGAGTGAAGGTATATACCAGATTAGTAGCACCATCTTCATTTACGGTGCTTGGTGAGAGGGATAAGTTAATGGTAGCATCATCATTGACAATAGTTCCTGTGACAGCAGTAGGTGTACCAACAGCGTAACCAGTACCATTTAATAGGGTGAGTGCGACGGTTTCGTTACCTTCATCGGCATTGTCAGGGGTAGGATCGATCGCCACAACCACAGTCAGAATACCAGCACCAAAGCTGACAGTACCAGCAGCAGCCGCAAAGGTAGCGGCTCCAGTCTGAGTGTAATCTGTCCCAAAAATGGCATTTCCACCAACACCATAATTAACCGTTAAGGCAGCAGCAGTATTTCCACCAGCACGGGTAAATGTATATAGTAGCTTGGGTACGCCATCCTCATCCACCGTAGCGGGAGACACTGCGAGGGTGACAGTAGCGTCATCATTGACGATCGTCCCTGTAGCCGTTGCTGTAGAGCCGACAGTATAGCCAGTACCACTAACTACTGTGAGCGCGACAGTTTCGTTAGATTCAACGATATTATCAGCAGTCGGATCGATCGTTACAATCGCCGTCGTCGCGCCGATGCCAAAGCTGACAACACCAGTAGTAGTAGAACGAGTATAATCTGTACCTAAAGTTGCATCACCACCGATCGTATAATTAACGTTTAAGACAGTCCCAGTAGTTCCAGTACGAGTGAAGGTGTAGATCAGATTGCCACTACCATCCTCATTGACGCTAGCCGGAGAGACTGCCACAGTGACTAGTGTATCCTCATCAACGATAGTTCCGATAACAGCAGTAGTTGTAACGACGGTGTAACCATTGCCATTCGCCAAGGTAAGCGCGACGGTTTCATCAGCCTCAGCATTGGTGTCATTAGTAGGATCGATGACGATAGTTGCCGTAGCAGCACCAGCCAAAAAGGTGACAGTATTCGTAGTAACCGATCGAGTGTAATCTCCACCAAGAGTAGCCGTACCACCAAGAGTATAATTAACGGTTAAAGGGTTGGTAAGATTTCCATCACGGGTGAAGGTATACACCATATTAGTGATACCATCCTCAGTTACTGAAGCAGGCGCGACTGCTAGGGTAACGTTAGCATCATCATTGAGGATAGTTCCCGTGACAGCGGTAGTTGTACCAGCGGTGTAATTAGTCCCATTTTTTAGGGTAAGGGCGACTGTTTCATCACCTTCTAAGGTATTGTCATCGGTAGGATCGATGGTAACAGTTGCGGTAGCAGCATTAGCGGCAAAGATGACAGTACCAGCGGCAGCACTAAAAGTAGCTGCTCCAGATTGAGTATAATCTGTCCCAAAACCTGCATTACCAGCTACATCATAACTGACCGTTAAGCCTTGGGAAATATTCCCAGTACGGGTAAATGTGTAAACCAGCTTGGAAGTACCGTCTTCAGTCACCGAGGCAGGAGCTACGCCTAAAGTGACGATCGCATCATCATTGAGAATAGTTGCCGTAACTGGACTAGTTGTAGCAGCGGTATAACCAGTGCCACTTACTAGAGTCAGCGCAACGGTTTCATCACCTTCTAAGGTGTTGTCAGCGGTAGGATCGACGGTGACAGTCGCAGTTGTCGCACCAGCAAGGAAGCTGACAGTACCAGCGGTACCACTGAGCGTATAGTCTGTACCTAAAGTTGCATTACCACCGATCGTATAATTAACCGTTAAGCCAGCAGCAGTATTTCCCGCACGGGTAAAGGTATACACCATATTACCCCCATCCTCATTCACAGAAGCTGGAGATACCGCAAGGCTAACTAAAGTATCTTCATCGATAATGTTTCCGGTGACAGCAGCAGGTGTACCGATGGCATAACCATTCCCACCAGTCAGTGTGAGTGCGACGGTTTCGTTAGTTTCAACGGTGGTGTCGGTGTTGGGATTTACCGTCACCGTAGCAGTAGCAATACCCGCAGCAAAGCTGACAGTACCAGATGTGGCTGTGAAACTAGCCGCTCCAGATTGAGTATAATCTGTACCTAGAGTCGCTGTACCACCGACAGCATAATTAACAGTTAAGGCATTGGTATTATTTCCGGCACGGGTGAAGGTATATACCAGATTGAAGGTACCATCTTCATTAACTGTGTCAGGTGCGATCGTCAGCGTAACGGTAGAATCATCATCGCCGATCGTCCCGGTTACCGCTGTGGTCGTGACGACATTATAGCCCGCCCCGTTAGCTAATGTGAGTGCAACAGTTTCGTTACTTTCAACGCTACGATCGTCGATCGGATCGATCTCCACAGTTGCCGTCGTAGCACCAGCTATGAAAGTAACATTAGATCCGATCGAAGCATAATCAGTACCATTAATAGCTGTACCACCAACTGTATAATTAACAACTAAGGAATTAGTCGTTGCTCCAGTGCGGGTGAAGGTGTATAGGAGATTGGTAGTACCATCTTCATTTACCGTCGTCGATGTCAAGGCTAAAGTTACATTCGTATCATCATTGACAATAGTTCCGGTGACAGGAGTAGTCGTACCAACAGTATAATCAGTACCACCAGTCAGAGTGAGCGCGACTGTCTCATCAGCTTCAACAGTGGTGTCTGGAGTCGGATCGATCGTCACTGTAGCAGTAGCCGCACCAGAAGCAAAGGTGACGCTACCAGTAGTAGCTGTAAAGCTAGTTGCGCCACTTTGAGCATAATCAGTATTAAAGGTACCTGTACCCCCAACACTGAAATTCACAGTTAATGGCAGATTCGTGACATCTGTCCGCGTAAATGTGTACACTAAATTGGTGGTACCATCTTCGGAAACGGTTCCTGGTGCTACGCTGAGGCTGACTTTATCATCAACAATAATAAAGTCATTTGCAGTTAGATTCAGATTGGGTGGTAATAGTGCAAATTGACCACCATTACTACCAGCTCCAGGAGTTCCACCATCGCTATTGTAGAACAAACCACCAGTCGCCAAACTATAAATAATCGCCGCTGACTGACTAGCTACCAACGAATCATTGGCAACGACAACAAAATTGCTACCGATACTAGTACCTGGCGCACTAGTAATCGCCGCAAATGTAGACTTATACAACTTAATTTTGTCAGCATTAACAACAAAATTGCTGACAGTATCTAACCCAATACTCGCGACATTGGTAAAACTTGCGCCCCCAAATCCAAAGATATCATTACCATCGCCACCATCGAGAGTATCATTACCCGCAACGCCATTGAAAGTATCATTCCCTAAACCACCAATCAGCAGGTTAGCACCGCTATTTCCAGTGATATTATTATCAAGGGTGTTGCCAGTACCATTGACACTTGCAGTACCAGTTAGAGTCAAATTCTCAACATTGGCAGTTAAGATATACTTAACACTCGAAAAGACATTATCAATCCCCGCATTAGCACTTTCAGTAACAACATCATCGCCATTATCGACGATATAGGTATCATTTCCAGCAAGCCCAGTGAGATTATCAGCACCAGCTCCACCATCGAGAATATTATTACCAATGCTCCCAGTAATATTATCATTAGAGGCAGTACCAACAACATTACTATCTCCAGGCGCAGCGGTAAAGATCTGCATTTCCGCAGCTACTTGCTGACCATCGATCGTCAATACTCGGCGATCGTCTTCAGATTTCAATCCATTTAAACTAGACTCATCAATAACTCCCCCCTGGGAAACGATCGCAAAAATTGCCCCTTCATCACCCGCACTATCTTTGACTCCATTCAAGATAGTATCAAATTTGTGACCGATTTCTTCTAGCAATAAGTTAGCGATCGAATCTGTTGCTCCAGCATTTCGATTGAGAAACTCAGCCGAAATAAAGATCCGATTATTCGCAGCATCATAAGCCCCATTACCACCCGCCAACTCTGCACTAGTGCGGACTTCGATCGAGGGTAAATCGCTCCAGTCACCAGCTTTGAATCTAGTAGCAATCCCCAAGCCGATCTGAGCATCGAATTCATCGCCAAAAGCCATCCGCAATTTCTCTAGGAAACTAGGTTGACTAGCGAAAAGTTGGAGAGTCGATTTGACGGTGGATAATGCAGTGGTAACTAAGTTCTGATTGAAATTATTCATGATTTGGGGATTCAATAATTCTTGTTAGTAATGGACAAATCCTAGTCGTGGTTCGATCGAATCGCGCTCTAAAATTTGTCAATCGGCTCAATCGGGAAATCGGGGGGTGGGGTTTTGAGTATTGCTAATCCAATACTCGATAGAAAGTTTAAAATATAAAACGGACTAATATATCAGGCTATAATATGGTCGATCGGCAGCAAGATTCGATAATTTTGCACAGCAAAACTACGGCTCCTAATTGCCCTAAAGATCGATAGCCAGAACAGCTACAAAAAGTTTAATTGAATGAAAAGTTTTAACTTGACCTCGATCGACAGCGTTTCAGGCTAATTAACTCAAGATGGAAAAATAAGCCATTTGACATCCATACGATCGACTATTATCAGCCTAACTGCTGAAATATCGATCGTCAATGGTGAAGATCGTAGACATCGGTAGATAAATGATTTAGGCAAAACTCAGGTAGATTGAATATAATTATTTGACCCAACTTGTGCCCCCCTAGCTTACCCTCATTGAACTTGAAACCTATCACTCGATCGTAATTATCAGATCTGCGACATTTGGCTGCACAAAAATTCTCAGCCCGCGTAGCGAAAAGTGCGGTATATTGAAGGTTTCCCCTATCTGTTGTCATTGTATGTACAATGGCAATATAATAGACAAATGAAAGACATTCGATGGGATAGATTAAAGAATGAAAAACTCAAGTGTGAGCGTGATGTGTCATTTGAAGCAGTTTTGGTAGCAATTCAGCAGGGAAACACGCTTGACGATCTCATCCATCCCGATCGAGAAAAATATCCTAACCAACGTTTATTAGTAGTCAAAATCAAGGAATATGCTTATCTAGTTCCTTATGTAGAAACAGATACAGAGATTTTTTTGAAGACTATTATTCCATCACAAAAAGCAACAAAACAGTATCTCAGCGGGAGTAACAGTAATGAATGAACTCGATCTCGAAGAACAAGAACTTATAGCAACATTTGAGGCGGGAGAATGGCAATCGGTGCAAGAGCCAAATCGTCTACCAGAATTACAAAGTTATGCCAAAGCAGCAGTTGCCAAAGACAAGCGGATCACATTACGTCTATCTTCAGCAGATTTAGAAGGTATTCAAGCTAGAGCTATCGAAGAGGGGATCCCCTATCAAACCCTCATTTCCAGTGTCATTCATAAATATGTCAGTGGTCGATTAGTCGAGGCAAATCAACAACATAGCTCATTTTCTTGAATCTTAACGAATCATAGCAAACCCCCGACTTCTTGGAGAAGTCGGGGGTTTGTCGTAGGAAACAGTGCCAAATCTCTACAAATTGTCGATCTGTTTACGTAAAGCTTCCAATTCCTTATCCTGAGCACTCATAGGCACTTCATCAACTTTCGTTTGGGGAGAAGCTGAAGTAGCAGTTACGGGAGGTAATGCAGCGGGTTCTTTGCTACCGCTCATCATCGCTTTCATCTGAGCGAGTTCGTCATCCACATCGCTACCAGACTCTAGAGCAGCAAATTTGCTCGCCAAATCCGATCCCGTTAACTCCGCCGCAGCTTGAGATTTGGCTTCAGCCATCAGCACCTTCTCCTCCATCCGCTCAAAAGCAGCCATAGCACTATTGCTACCAATTTGTCCAACAGCAGTTTGGAGTTGCTCCTGTGCCTTAGCCGCTTGAGAGCGTGCTTTGAGCATATCTTTCTTGGTTTTGGCTTCCGAGATCTTGCCCTCAAGTTGGAGCAAGGCTTTCTTCATTGTATCGACAGTGCCCGATTGCCCATCCAATTGAGCCTTGAGAGTGCCAGCAGCATCACTATAGCTCTTCTTTCGCACTAGAGCTTCACGAGCGAGATCTTCATCCCCTTTTTGCAGTGCGAGCTGTGCTTTACTCTGCCAGCTATTGGCATCAGCCATCGCCTTATTATATTGCTGCTCGCTGCGTTTTTGGCTAGCGATCGCCCCCGCCACAGCTTGACGTAGTTTGACCAATTCCTCCTGCATATCCATCACAGCCTGCTCCAGAATCTTTTCTGGATCTTCTGCTTTACTCACCAAATCGTTCACATTTGCCTTCAGCAGCATCGCCACCCGATCGAATAATCCCATAATACTATCCTCTTATACTTGTACTAACAAAAAGTTCGGTGACTCGAACAGTGGCTAGAGTGAAACAGTTGACAATTTCTGGGCTGACTACATCTGTGTCCGCTTTCAGGCTACCGCTTCACAATTTCAATCCATAGCTAGTAATCATCATAACTTCTCGATCCAGCGATCGGACAGACATTGGTCGAGAATTATTTACGATCGCTTTTTTCCCACACCCCTTTGCCTCACCACAGGTTTGGGATTCGATCTAAAATCGGGCGGTAACAACGACTTTACCAAACTATCTGACAAATTTTGCCGCCCCACATTTCCCGTAGCTGGAATAGGTGCCGTCGGATTGTATGGAATCGCCGCTGGCGCAACCTCAGTCAGATTAATCACCCCATCAGTCGGAGTCGATGTCACAGGTGCCGGAATCCTCTCCACAGTACTCAAATTTAGCGGTGTAAACTCATTCGCCGCCAAATTGGGAGTCTGAACCGATGGCCCCATATTACTCACCGTAGTTGGCGGTAGCAGAGTAGCCACCTTCGTAACTGTCAATGGAGTCAAAATACTTGGATTGAGAGCGACATAAACTGCTGCTCCTGCCAGCAGAGAAGCCGCAATAACCGAGCCAAATTGAAGCTTGGTTAGGTATTGACGTTTGACAGCGATCGCGGCTCTAGAGGTGCCATGGATGCCAACGGAATCACTTGGATTTCCGGCTCCCGCTTGAATCTGCCGTAACAATTCTTGGGATGAAGGGAGATATTCAGCCTGAAAAGGAGCTATTTCCCCTCCCGCTGAAAAATTCAGATCCAATCCCATCTCTTGGCTCCCCATCTCCAGAGGTGCATAATCAATCTGGATAATCTCTTCATGGCGAGCTGTTGCTGGCAGTCGATCGTCAACCATCGGCAACCCATCCGATGAGGTACTACTGGTACTCGCAATCCCTGGCTTGACAAGTTCCGCCAAGATTGCCTCTAGATCGTCATCATCATCGATCGATGACTGTTGTTTTCCAGTTTCTTCTTCCACTTGCATTGCTGATGGATTATTGTTGATTAAGACTCTTCTTTCTAGGTTACCCTCGATCTCTCAAAATTACCCAAACCCCCACTCCCCAAAATGCCCTTTACCCCGATCGCCAAAATTGCCATTGAGATCCAAAACCAACCAGGGTGGGAAGGCGTAAGAGATTGGGGCATCATCATCAGCACTTGGGATCGAATCGTATCCCCAGCTATTGCCAGCCACAGCCGCCCGAAATCGATCGCCAGATCCATCCTCACCATTGCCACAAATAGTGCCAGTCTTGCCCATCAGCTCACCTTTGGGCGCAAATCCCTGTGTCTTCAATTAAACCATCACCTATTAGATATTCGGGAGCCATTTACAGATCTCCGGTTTGCGCCTGTCGGCTACAGCGACAAATCGATCGTCTCAGCCGTCGAAGACGAATACCTGCCGATCGATGGCGGTGAAATTGTTATTTGTCCGCATTGTAGCTGTCGAAGTCGTCAAGGCGGATTATCCCGATGGGGGGTTTGTCAATTTTGTGCGATCGATCTTGGCATCCTGGGTAGCAGATCGTGAAAATTTTCACTTGTATAATTTAGACAGCTCCCCACTCGATCGATCCTCGATCGATATCAGTAGATATACTCAGATCTTGGTGTTTTTCAATAAACAAAATAGTTGATGACGATCGTCTAGGCATTCTCGCTTCTTGTCGATCCCTAGTGCTTTTGAGTCAATCTCGCCCGATCTCCACTACGCTCGAATTGATTAAGCAGATGTAACAAAATTCTCAGCAAATGTATCTTTCTATAAACAGAATCTAAAAAGAATCTAAAGTAATAACTTGCCTGGGGATCGCTATAACTGAACCTGCATCAACGTTTAATGCCACTTTTATCGAAATTTAGACCAGCGACAATGATTAGACAAGGAAGAACTGAATTTGGTTCTCTCCCAAAGTAGGTGCTAGTGATGACTAATCAAGATTGTCTGACTTCTGCCTGTCGTTACTGTCGTTTTTATCATCCTGAAGGATTACATGGAGGTGCCTGTGAGCAACTTGGTGTAAGTGTTCGTAGTGAGTGGAAAGCCTGCCAGTTAGCTCTCCCCGCATTTGCCAATGCTTGGGAAAATGCTGAAGAGCTAACTCACCGACAAGTAGAAATTCCTCAAATATTACGCTTTGACAAATTCCCTGCGACTCCTTTCACTGTCGATGGTGTTTTCCAAAGTGTTAATAATTAATTACTTTGAGCTTCGTGAGCTACCGATTGCCTCTACAATGGATGTCAAAATAGCTCTCGATAATTATTCTTTAGTTCTGAAGATCGAGGTTGGTACCCACCAATGACAACACCAAACGGCTTGCCGCCTGTGACACCGATCGAACCAATAACCCTACTCCCCGCCACCGATCCCCTCCAAGAAGGTGCATGGCTCAGATCCGCCCTCCAAAGCTGGCTCGATCGAGAATTCATCCCCGAAGCTGTCAACTCGACGATCGCCAGTCGTGTCGCTCAAATCTACATTCGTCAGCGCATGGAAGGCGAAAATGACCTCGGTGCGCTCGTCATGGCGATCGTCACAGAAATGCAGAGCTTTAATTTTACCGAAAGCTTTTTTGGCGAATTTGCCGTTGCTAACGCTGTTAGCGATTTGATTTTAGAAAGCCTGGGCATCGACAACCACTGCTGTGGTAGGGGTGTGGGGTGTGGGGTGAGGGGTCAGCGAAAAGTGCCATCTTGGGGTTTGCCTAAATCAGCCACTTTTTGACATCCTCCCCACCGATGAATCGGGGGGATTCCTCACTCGCGGGACAACCTACGAATAGGTCAATGTACCGCACTTTTCGCTGACCCCTGACCCCTGACCCCTGACCCCTGACCCCTGCTATACTACCAGCTAGATTTAACAACACCAGGTAATAAACCAGCATGTGCCCATTCGCGGAGCACGTTACGTGACAGACCAAAATCACGGTAGTAACCGCGAGGACGACCTGTAACCCAACACCGATTGTGTAGGCGAGTAGGTGCGCTATTGCGCGGTAACTGCTGAATTTTGCGGTGAATTGCAAATCTTAGTTGGGGAGTCGCTGCGGCTTTAAACTCTTCCAAAAGAGCCTCACGTTTGTCTGCATATTTTGCGACTAATCTTTCGCGTTTCTTTTCCCGCTCGATCGAGCTTTTCTTAGCCATGTGGAGAACCTTTGCTACGTTATAGAAATCTAAATTAATTTTGAGCGATGGTGCGATCGTCCCAGCAAAGCCCTAGCTCGGATCGTCTTGGCGGAAATCTCCACCGTACGAGCTGCTGTCGATCGATACCATAATGTCAAACATACTATATTAAACTAACTTTGACTAGTTTGTCTATGACCTGTGACTAATTCGATCGGTTGCAGTGATATAATGGCACCAACGGCTTGGGCGCAAACTTAGAGGTTTTGACTGAGTTTTGGGGACGGAATGAGCAGCTAAGTTATTTATTATGGTTTACGAACAAAATCCGAACTTAATTGAGGATGATACTGATTTGGATCGTGCTTTCGACGATCTAGACACTTTGGAGGTGCTAGATGCACATCTAGAACCCCCCAAACCAGATCCAGAGGAAATGTTAACATTACTCACAGATCCAATTACCGCCCGCCGGATGCTGGCTGCACGGGCTTTTTGCGAACTTCAAGAGGCGCGGGCGATTCCCTTTCTCATTCAGCTATTGACAGATCCTTGTCCATTGGTGCGGGTGTCGGCGGCGTATGCTCTAGGCAGAAATCCCAGCCCCGATGCGATCGAACCCCTAATTGCTCAACTCGATCTAGACTGGAATGGCTATGTTCGCAAAGGAATTGTCTGGGCTTTGGGCAATTGCCGCGATCGTCGTGCCCTCCCGCCCCTATTACGCGCTCTAAGGCTGGATATCGCCGCCGTACGCCTCTGGGCGGCGAGTGCCCTCGCCCAAGCTGCCGATCTCACTTACGAGTCCGTAGTCGCCACCGTGCCCCCGATTATCGTCGCCCTCATTAACGATCCCCTCGCGGCAGTTCGCAGTAATTGTGCATGGTCTTTGGGATTACTCTGTCGCGAACTGCCCTCAAATGTGGTTTATGCCACTGCCGTAGATGCCTTAATTCAAGTATTAGAAGAAGATCGCGATCTTGGCGTACGGGAAGATGCTAAAGCTGCCTTACTCAAACTCGGCGATCCACGGGGCATTCAGGCGATCGAGTATCTAGAGCTAGAGTAGGGATTTTGGATTTTGCGACTCAACTAAGAACGATTAGAATCTAGTCTTTCTAGAATTACGCCATATCCCCGACTTCTCCAAAGAAGTCGGGGATATGTATTCTAGCTGAAAAGGTTCGCAAAGTTTAGTATTTAGCCGTTTGCGGTATATATTAGACCTCCTGCGAAAGTAAAAGCACAATCATTTTTAATACCGTTTTCATCTAAAATTCCCCCTATTCCCTGACTTTCGCAAGAAGTCTATTCAAGCATCTTCCAGTTGAGGTAGAGATTGCTTTCGATCGTTTAAAGGAGCGGCAACTTGCATGATTTTCTCGATTAATTGGGGCATTAAGCGATTTCCCAATATCGTCAGATAACTCTGCCAACCGATCGTAATTTCCGTGCGATCTCGCTCTATCCCGCGAATTAGAGCCTGAGCCACCCGTTGAGGAGACATCGGCGCAACCCAGCGGAACCAATGTAAATCTCGCACCATATCAGTGTCAGTCAAAGAAGGTAATAAGGCAATCACCCGCACATTGTGAGGAGCCAATTCGCCCCGTAACGCTTGGGTAAATCCGAGGATAGCAAACTTAGTCGCCGAGTAGGTAGACATAGTGGGAGCGGCTACCTTACCCATCAGACTGGCGACATTGACGATCGTTCCTTCCCCTTGAGATACCATTCGTCGAGCGATCGATCGCGTCACAGTATACATCCCCAGCAAATTAATCGCGATCTCTTCTTGGACATGAGGTAACTTTGACTCTAAAAAAGGTGCCTGATAAGCAACTCCCGCACAGTTGACAAGCAGATGAATCGGCCCATGATCTCGCCATGCTTGAGAGATTACCACATTTACGCGCACTCGATCGGCCAGATCCAGCGGTAGAGCGATCGCTTCAACTCCCATCGCTTCAAGATCTACGGCGATTTCTGCCAGACGCTGAGGATTACGCGCTACCAATAGCAACTTTTTGATGCCATACTTGGCTAATTCAAACGCAATTGCTAATCCGATGCCACGAGAGGCACCTGTGACTAAGGCTGTTTTTCCGTGAATATTCATTGTCAAAACCTCCAAAGATAAGCTTCCACAACATCATCAGGCTCCACAAACCGATCGATCGATCGGTTTGTAGATATCCTTAACTTGCCGTAAAAGGTTGGATATTTAAAGTTGGGCTAAGTATTTTTTAAATAACTGAATATTTCTGTAACAAATCGCACAGTTTTAATTCTAGCTATGGGTGTATGAGAGGCTGAAACCCTTGGTAGATTGGCTCGATCGAATGAGTCTGCGATCGAAATGGTATTAACTAATAACAGGTTAAGATCGGTGAGGTCTGAAACATTGAAGCTGTTCTCCTCCCAAAGTAAATAAATATGAAGCGTTGGTTAACATACTTGCAATCTATCAAATAAATTCAGCATCCGCAACATTTATTAATGAGTTTTTCTAATCGTCATATATCTCTATACAATTCTCAGGGATCGCCGCGATCGATCTCAGTCCATCGATGACAGTGGGGGTGATTCTCCGGTAGAATTTCAGGTACTTCCTCGGCGATCGATTAGTTCATCCGTTTCTGAGAATCGATCGTCTTGATGAGTACAGTAGCTATCGATCGATGTTTCTCCCCGTTTTAACCTGTGCTTACCCCCCCTATCCCCTATCCCCTATCCCCTATCCCCCATCCCCTATCCCCCATCCCCTATCCCCTAAATCAAAGTGTTAATTATTTTAAATTTTGAACCATTACAGACTCTGCCCCAGGTGCGATATCTTCACCCCCCATCCAACCCCATCGAGGGTTTGAAAGGACTTGACTACTGCTATATTTAGTGTTTCACTGGATAAACCCCTGGGAAAAACCGCTAGATGTTGACTACATTGGAATTAATGAGTCAGAGCGATTGCCCAGCAGGGGGGAACACTTCACTAATGAAACGTGGCTTATTTGACCTTGAATACGATCGCCCAACTAACTACCGATCCAGAAAATATATCAGTTGCTCGTCATTCGCAGCTTCAGACGCACTCCAGCAAACTTCCCAGCCAGATTCAGATCGTCGAAACAGCCGAAGATCGTTTTTGCAATGAGATTGTCGCAGACGCACTCAAAATCGCTAGCACAGGCGAGCGTGTTTTGATCGTTCAGTTGCTCAAAGGTGGTATTCGTCAAGGGCACGATCGAGTGGTCAATCTCGCCCAAAATCTTGACTGGATTCGATGCAACTTAATCCGAAATATTTCTACAGCCGATCTAAACGATTTGGAAGCGCACAATTTTCAGCAATTGTGGAAATATGTCAAGGCAACCGTTCGCCCAATGCAGGATAATGAGCAGGTTCCCAGTAAATATTCCCTAATTATTATCGACGATCTCAGTCGAGCGATCGAGCTAGGTTTAATTACCATTGAATCAGCAACAAAATTCCTCACCAATTTACCAGAAGGCATGGATATTATCCTCACAGGTACTAATCCACATCCGTCAATCTCGGCATTGGTGGACGATCGGAAGTAGGGGCGTGGTGTATCGCTTATCTCCATCCGGTTCGGTTGACTCACATTTTGCACCAATTTGAAAATACTAGTGTTATGGCAACCGCCAGGGCGGTCAGGACAGATGTAGACGCTTCCGCTCTGGCGGAGGCTACGCCAACAAACCATTAGTAAGTCAGCTTTCCCAAACTGACCCCTGACCCCTGACCTCTGACCCCTGCCATAACCGTAGATCGAGGGTGCCCACCCTCTGATAACCACAAAAAAAGGAACGCGATCGATCGCGTTCCTTTTTTTTGTCACTATGGAGCAGATTATCGGTAGGTTTTACGATTTTCACGTTCGTCAGCCAAAGGACGAGTGCGATCGGTACTACGAGTCCGATCGACCTTATCTTTAGCTTTCGTGGCACTGCGTTTTAGTGCGTCAAGACGGGCTTCGTAGTGCCGTCTTTGACTCTTTTTGGGAGTATCATCGGTGAGAGTTTTTAGGACACTTCCCAGACTCTTGTAGGCATTAGGGAGCGTATATCCAAAGCGGGTAGCTAGGGCGATTGCTTTCTCATCAGCATCGATCGCTTCTTTGAGATATCGATCGCTATTATTGCGGGCATATAGTCGATATCCTGACACACCGCACAAACCCAAAGCCAAGACCAATAATAGACCATCTTGTACCCACAACTCGCCGACAGCACCGCCTAGACCGATCGCCAAGGCCGCCATTTCCCAGCCATCGCGGGGGATAGTATCATTTTGGACTCGTGCGACTTCGTGCCAAAACAACAAATTACGTTGATCGAGAGCCAATCGCTCCCATTTGACCAAATCGATCTGAATTTCGACTTGATCCTTGCCCAATTCTTCACTCCGAATGAGGCGGGGATTTACTTCAACAGTGGTTTCCACTGTCACCCAGCTTTGGAGTTCGGGCGGGAGCAAACTTTTGAGCCGACGCAGTTCACTCATTTCAGCGCGAGCAGAGGCAGCGGAGTAGGATGTCATAACGATATTTCTAATCAAGCTTGTTCGTTATTTTAGCGAATTCCCTAACCCAAATGTCAAAAATAGGTAAGGATCTCCACAATCAATCCGCTTCCATGCTCGTGCTCGCCTTAGAGGATGTTTTCCAAGTCTGTTTTGTTACCAATATGCCCTAGAAGATCCCCTTGGGTTGATTTACCCCCCCAACCCCCCAGCTAACCAAAAGCGATTGATATGTCTCCAATCCAGGGTATTTTATTGGGGTAAACAATCTCGATCGATTCCATTGACTTATGAAACTGGTTACAATTGCAGGTATTATATCTGTCTTCATCATCATTGCGGGAGAGACAGCTAGCATTCGATCTGAGACTAGAGCGAAAATAGATCCAGTGAAAGTGCCTCAATATCGCAAATCATCGATCGTCAAATTTGCCAAGAATCCGATGGAAAAATCGATCCATAACCAAGTCAATCAATATCGCCAGTCTCAAAATTTACCACCATTAACCTTCGATCCGACGATCTCCGCTCAAGCCAGAGCGCATAGTCAGGCAATGGCAAATATAAGTCGTCTCAGCCATGATGGTTTTCAGACTCGCGCCACCGCACTTCAACAAACTATCCCTTATCGAGCTGTTGCCGAAAATGTAGCCTACAATATGGGTCATAGTCGTCCCGATACTACTGCTGTCAACGGTTGGGTCAAAAGTCCAGGGCATCAGAAGAATATGGTGGGTGAGTACGATCTGACGGGTATTGGGGTAGCCCAAAATTCTCAGGGGGAGTATTATTTCACCCAGATCTTTATTCGCAAAAGATAGAGATCTAACCGACATTCCGCACAGGTTTAAATCGTCGCACACGCAAGCAAAGTCCGCCGTCGCGGACTGGATTTGTTAGTCCGCGACGGCGGACTTTGCTTCACTAGCAGCGGTTTTAACCGCTGATTTATGCTTTAAACTTGGGGATATCTATCAAAAAAACCGATCGCTCACATGGAATTTCAAATTTTCGATCGAGATTTAGATGAAGCACTGACCGAAAAATACTTGCAAGCTGAAGCGATCGCCGTCGATACTGAGACGATGGGCTTAAACTATGTTCGTGACAGATTATGTTTGGTGCAATTATCCGCACCTGGTTTACTCACCGTCATTAAAATCGCCAAAGGGCAAACTACCGCACCCAACCTCAAACGGGTGATGGAAGCGACTGAAAGTACCAAAATTTTTCATTTTGCCCGATTTGATGTGGCCCAATTGCGCCATCGATTGGATATTATTACCAATCCAATCTTTTGTACCAAAATCGCCAGCAAATTAATTCGTACCTATTCTTCTCGTCACGGTTTGAAGGAATTGGTATACCAACTCGAAGGCGTAGAACTCGACAAATCTTCTCAATCTTCTGATTGGGGTGATGCTGACAATCTCTCGGATGCACAACTACGTTACGCGGCTAATGATGTCCGTTATCTAGTTTCCATGCGCGAGAAATTGATCGTCAAATTACAGCGAGAAGATCGCTGGGAATTGGCACAGGCATGTTTTCAGGCTTTACCAACGATCGTCTCTTTAGACTTGTTGCAATATGAAGATATTTTTTCTCATCAGTAGTTAGATTAATTGATAATTGATAATTGGGTATGCATTTACCCGATCGTAAGGTGCAAAAATCTTGAAACGTCGAAAAATACTAGGTTGGGTTGCGCTCAAGCTTAACCCAACTCCCACACCAACATCTTAAAAATGTTGGGTTTTCTCTAAAAGAGACGCTACAAAACTGATTTTTCCAAAAACGATTGAGATTAACACCCAATCGTTCGCGCAGCGTTGCGTCAGCAAATCGCGTATTTCACCCAATCAGCCATCAATTCAAGATAATTACTTTAGCAGGATCGTGTGCGCTAGATTTAGCTTTAATGGTAATTTCCACGTCACGATCGAGAGCATTTAAAAATCTAAATAATCGCTCGATCGAGAAGGCTGCTAATTTACCATTTATCAGGTTAGATACTTTTGGCTGATCTATCCCTTCTCCCGCTCCAATTTGTAAAAAAAGCCTGCAACCCGTCGATCATTTTTTGTCAATGCGTAAGTCCTACTTACGATCGAGATTATCCCTGTCCTAATCTTTTTTTGGCTTGCTGCCAAAGAGTTTCTAATTCGACGATCGAATATTCAGTCAATGGTCGATCGGTATATTTTTCCATCTGTTGGATTCGATCGGCAAATCTTTGATTGTTCCCAGACAACCCCTTAACTGGATCGAGTTTATACCATCGAGCTAGATTGACGATAGTGCATAATAGATCGCCCAATTCTGCTTCCTGATGGTCAACATCTGAGGTACCCAAAGCTTCTTTAAACTCCCCCAATTCTTCCTCAAACTTTTCCCATACTCCGTCGATATTTTCCCACTCAAAGCCCACCAATGCAGCCCGCTCCGAAATTTTCATCGCTGCTGTTAAAGGTGGCAACTTTTCATTATAACTATATAGTCGATCGCTCAATAAATCTGTCGTTTTACCCTGCTCTGCTGCCTTAATCTCCTCCCAATTGGCTCGAACTCGATCGATATCCGTAACCTTTTCCTCGCCAAACACATGGGGGTGACGGCGAATCATTTTCTGAGTAATGGCGGTGGCGATATCCTCTAGGGTAAATTGCCCAGCTTCACTAGCCAATTGAGCTTGTAAGACTACTTGCAGCAATAAATCGCCCAGCTCTGAGACGATCGCGTCTCGATCTCCATACCTAATGGCGTGTACCGTCTCATAAGCTTCCTCGATGATATATGGGGTCAAACTTGCGGGTGTCTGCGCCAAATCCCACGGGCAACCCCGATCGGGATCTCGCAGTTTGGCAACAACACCGACTAATTCTTGAAGTGCGGCGAGAATAGGATTAAAGTCGGGATTTGACATAAGTTCGATCGGGCAAAGCCCACACTTCGTGAACAAAAAACGCGCGGCTGACTCTACTTTAACTCGTTTTCGACGATCCTCGATCTCTCAATCATCAAATATAGTTTCAAGATCTCTTCTGCCATTAACAACGCGCAGAATTTCAATCCCGATCGAATCATCACGATCGTTAACCAGATATAAAATGATGAAGCCACGCAAAGATAATCCAAGTAAGTTTGGTCGAAGATGAGCATAACTGCGACCCAAATTGGGGAATCGAACTAGTTGGCGACACATGGCATTAAAAGCCTGAAGAAATTGTTCGCCAGCCTCTAGATTATTTTTCAAAAAGTAGTCTGAAATGCCCTGAAGGTCTTGAATCGCTTCATCGGCAATAATGTACCGACTCATTGTAATCCTTCACGCGCTTGGCGAAACTTGTCTAGCAACTGTGACATTGCCGTTTCTCCGTCATTACCACCATTAGCTGCTATTGAAGAGATCGCTGCATCAACTTTGGTGCGGGTAGAGGCAATCCAATCGGGGGATTCTGTCAAACTATGTTCCTCCCAGTCATCGAGAAGCTGGAATGCTTGAACCAAGAGATCGTCAATATCTTGATAGCGACCACTTTGAAGCTTTTGCTGCACGATCTGAGACTGTTCGTGAGTAAGTGTAATATTCATATCGATCCTAATCAATTACCTAGCCAGATCTTAACCTGAAATTAGGCCAGAAAACGGTAATCACACCTGACCTCTGCTATATGTGGAAATATTGATTTGGTCGTGTTAAATTTGAACAGACAAGGACAATTAAATTTAAAGTTGTGGACTTACCAGATTTAGATTCAGAAACGATCGATCGAGTAATCGAAATGGCATGGGAAGATCGGACAACTTTTGAATCGATCGAATTGCAATTTGGATTATTAGAAAAACAAGTTATCGCCCTTATGCGTCGCGAAATGAAGGCTTCTAGTTTTCGGATGTGGCGCAAACGAGTCACGGGTAGAGATACCAAACATGCCACTCGCAGAGAGTTCATCGCGGGCAGATTTAAGTGCCCCACTCAAAAGTAGACGTTGCTCAATCTTTCGACTCGCCTAATGCCCATCGAACTTGTCTCAATACTCCCCGCAACATGGCGACTTCATTGGGGGAAAGTTGGCTGCGATTGTACAAGCGGCGGATTTTTTCCATCCGAGGAGCGGCTGTATGGGGGAGTAAATAGCCGATGTCGAATAATAATGTTTCCAACTGCTGATAATATCCTTCCACTAACTCGACGGGGGCAATATCTGTCGGTTGGGGTATTGAGGATTCTGTCGATATATCTGTGCTGGGATTTTGGATCGACATCTGCAATTCATAGACGCAAACAGCCACCGCCTGGGCTAGATTGAGCGAGCTATATTCCGAGCCAACCGGAATCCGCATATACCGTTGAGCATAGTTCAATTCGGCATTTGTCAAACCACTATCTTCTCGCCCGAATAATAATGCTGTCTGACGATCGGGATCTATGAGCCAGGGTAAAACCTGTCTGGGTGTCTCCAATGGGGTAGGAATAGCTCTAGCTCTAGCCGTCGTCGCAATTACCCGCGTACAGCCTTGTAAGGCGGTGGGTAGATCGGCGACAATACGAGTGGTTTGGAGCAAATCGATCGCGTGTACTGCCATGCGGGTGGCTTCTTCGCCCAATACTTCACACTGGGGATTGACGATGACTAGTTGTGTCAACCCCATATTCTTCATTACCCGTGCGATCGAGCCAACATTTAGCCCACCCGCAGGCTCTACCAAGACAATCCGAATTCGATCGAGACAATTACTCACTGTTTATTTTTTATCATAACTACAATGCCAAGGCATCGAGCAAAATCAGACTTACCTACCAAAATGTGCCCCGTTTGTCAACGTCCCTTCACTTGGCGCAAAAAGTGGGCCGACTGTTGGGATGAAGTTAAGTACTGTTCCGATCGATGTCGGAACAGACGAGCGTAGGAGAGGGTAGGAGGGTAGGAGGGTGGATGGGTTATCCCCTATCCCCTATCCCCTATCCCCTATTCCCTATTCCCTATCCCCTACATAAATGATGATTGATGGCGAATCAGATTGAGAAACTCTTCTCTGGTGCGTTGATCTTCTTGAAATGCGCCTAGCATCGCACTAGTAACTGTCCAAGAACCAGGCTTTTGAACGCCGCGCATCACCATACACATGTGGCTGGCTTCCATGACTACGGCTACACCTCTGGGTTCTAGTACAGCTTGCACGGCTTCAGCGACTTGGCGAGTCAGACGTTCTTGGACTTGCATCCGACGGGAATACATTTCAACAATGCGGGCGAGTTTGCTCAAACCGACAACTTTTTGGTTGGGGATGTAGGCAACATGCGCTCTGCCCATAAAGGGTAACATGTGGTGTTCGCACATGCTAAAAAAGGTGATATCGCGAACGAGGACCATTTCGTTGTGCCCTTCATCAAAGATTGCTCCATTGATGATATCATCGAGGGATTGAGTATAGCCGCTGGTCAGGAATCGCATTGATTCGGCGACCCGTTTGGGTGTTTTGAGTAGCCCTTCACGATTGGGATCTTCGCCTACTCCCAAGATGATTTGGCGTACTGCATCTGCCATGTCATCGAGACTGACGGCTGCTTCTGGGTCATGGATTTTTGCTTGCTCGCCATTGAGGGTATTGCGATCGGGCCGACTAGTTACATTAGCCAAAAGATCGCTAGTAGCTACGTTACCACTTTGGGAGGAGGAAATAGTCATTTTTTGTCTTAATAGATGTGAAAATAAGTCAGAATAACGAACAGATATCGATAGATAGACGCGCAGATGGATGGAAGATCTAGATCTCCCTCAGTCATAGTTGCTAGGGCTTACAATGCCCCACCACTAGGCATAACGACAATTTCTTCGACTACCGCTCCAGCAGGGGCAAGAACTGCGTATAAGACCGCTTCGGCGACCACTTCAGGTGTGAGCATGGCGGCGCGATCGAAGTCGGCTTGAACGGTATCTGTATCCCACAGGGGAGTATTTACCGAGCCAGGACATATCGCTGTCACCCGAATGCCATTGGCTCTTTCTTCGCCTGCGATCGCTTGGGTGAGTGCCATCAAGCCAAATTTACTGACCGAATAAGTCCCCCAATTTGGAAATACCTGTTTGGCAGCGATCGAGGAAATATTAACAATTATTCCCGATCTTTGCTGCCGCATCTGTGGCAATACGCCCAAAACACATTGAAAAACGCTAGTCAGATTCAAGTCGATGACTCGCTGCCAATCTACCAAAGGCGTGTCGCCAATTTGGTTGGTATAAGCCATCCCCGCATTATTCACGAGGATATCCACATTTTCCCAGTCTGAGCCGATTTTCTCAATTTCGGCGGACACTCGATCGAGTATGGATAGATCCACAACATAGGTTTTGGCTTTTACGCCTACAGCTTCCGCTGCTTCTGCCACTGCTGTTAATTTATCTCGATCTCGACCGATTAGTGCTAGGTTAATCCCTGCTTTGGCGAATGCCAAGGCAGTTGCTTTGCCGATCCCACTACTTGCTCCTGTAATTATTGCCGTTCGATTGGTTGTTGCGATCGGATTCATTTATGTCAGAGACTACGCCCCGATTCGAGCAGTATGTGAATTTTTGTTACGCAATTATTATAGCATTTTAGGGGATAGGGGATAGGGGATAGGGAATAGGGAATAGGGAATAGGGAATAGGGAATAGGGGATAGGGGTTAGGGGTTAGGGAATAGGGGTTAGGGGATAGGGGTTAGGGGATAGGGAATAGGGAATAGGGGTTAGGTCGATTATCGACGAACATAGCGGAGTATCGCTATCAAATGAGAACTAAGTAACTTGGAATTCTAACGGGGCACATCGAGATCGTGAATTGCCTCTACCAAGGGTTGCAGTAATTCACGATTTCGATATGATTAAGCTGAGGATCGGGACAGAATCTCAGCTTTAGTTTCATCCTGCGATCGATGCAACGATTACCGTAATGTTGTCGCTACCACCATGTTGTTTGGCGGCATCGATCAGAGCTTGCGCGGCTGTGGCTTGATTCGCTTGAGCTTCGGCGAGATGACTAGCAATTTCATCGTGGGGGACTTCTTCCGTTAGACCATCGCTACAGAGAAGGATCAGATCGCCAGCCTGGATATCTTGGGTACTAGTATTGATCTGACGTAAGTCGCGCCGCCCCAAACAGTGAGACAATACATGTCTGAGGGGATGAACCTTGGCTTCCTCAGCCGTAAGCTGACCCAATTTCATCGCTCTAGCTACCCAAGTATCATCTTCGGTAATCTGCTCCAATTTTTCAGCTCTCATCCGATAGAGACGAGAATCACCTACATGAGCAGACCATGCTTGACCCTCGCGAAACAAGATCATCACTACAGTAGTGCCCATATCGGCTCTAGCAGCGTTTTGTTCTTGATCGGCGACGATCGCCTCATTTGCCGAAATTAGAGCCTGTGTCATCAAGTTCTTGACATCAGGTTCGCTTTCCCAGTGAGCAGAGAGAAAGGTGTGAGTTGTTTCGATGGCGATGCGGCTGGCTTCTTCGCCGCCAGCATGACCACCCATTCCGTCAGCAACAATAAAAAATCGTCCGTCAGGATCGATATGGTAAGCATCTTGGTTGGCACTCCGTACCATACCCTTATCCGAAAGACCAATGAACAGAGATTTCATAATCCAATGCCTGTGCCAATTTAACGATCTAAAATTTTAATATTTACGGGATAACGATCGGACACTGTCCTAAGACATCCGATCTTGTCGATCGAGTTTCCGCATCAGCCGAAACCAGATAACCAAAGCAATCAGCGCGAAAACACCAACTACCCCAGCCGCGATCGCATATTGATTTACAAATAGCATCGTAGCAGACAATGTGAATGTAGCCACCAAGATCGCGTAATTTGTGGTCTGTTGCATCGCGCCGAGTCTACGCAAGTAGCGATCGGTTTCACTAGATTTTACACGCACACGAAGATCGCCGCGCTCTAATTTGTCGATGGTATCTTCAATCCGGCGGGGTAATCCGAGGGCGGAAGTACCTACTTGAGCGGCTTGTCTGCCGATTTCGGCGAGGAAGCCATTAGCGTCTGGAGTGTTGCCGTTGGTGGTCATAATTTGGAATGCGAAGGGTTGAGCGGCTGTCATGAAGTTGAAATCGGGATCTAGTCCTTTGCCGACTCCTTCGATGGTGGAAAATGCCCGCATGACGAAGGTAAAGGTGGCGGGAAAGCGGAAGGGTTGACCATAGGCGATGTCGTAGAGATCGTCGCTGATTTGGGCGATCGATTGAGCTTCTATGGGTCGATCGAGGAAGTTGTCTAATAGGTATTGGATCGATCGGCGAATTGGATCGGGGTCGGCGGTTTCGGCGACTGCACCCAGGGCGATTAAACCGCGTACGACTCGATCGGCGTTTTTTCCGGCTACAGCTAGGAGTGTATCCATTAGTTTCTCTTTGGTACCTGGGGCGATCGTCCCCATCATCCCAAAATCATAGAAGATTAAGGCTCCAGTGGTCGGGTCGATGGCGACATTTCCAGGGTGAGGATCGGCGTGAAAGAAGCCATCGGTGAGTAATTGCTGGAGGTAGGCGGTAGCACTTTGACGAGCGATGGTCGAGCGATCGAGTCCAGCGGCTTCCAAGCCTTCATAGTGGCTGATTTTGATGCCTGGGAGGTACTGCAATGTGAGGGTACGGATCGAGGAATATCGCCAATAGACGCGGGGTACCATCACCCAATTTTGCGATCGAAAGTTGCGTCTAAATGTATCGGCATTTTGCCCTTCGAGAATATAATCTGTCTCTTCCCACAGGATTTTACAGCACTCGTCATAAATACCAATCCAGTCTCGTCCTTGTGCCCCCCATTTGGGATGATTTTGGAAGTATTTGGCAATGCCTCGGAGGATTTCTAGATCGATCGTAAATAATTTCTTCAATCCTGGCCGTTGCACTTTCACAACGACCTCCTCACCAGTATACAATTGAGCGCGGTGTACCTGCCCCAAACTTGCCGCAGCTAGAGGCACCCGTTCAAAACTGGCAAATAGTTCGGGAATAGACTTGCCCAAATCGCGCTGAATAATCTCCTCGACTCGATCGTACCCAAATGCAGGTACCCGATCTTGCAATTTGGACAATTCCTCAACATACTCAATCGGAAATAGATCCGCACGAGTCGAAAATAGCTGCCCCAACTTGATAAAAGTCGGCCCTAACTCCAAAAACGTATCTCGAATCCAGATCGCTTGTTTGCGCCGTCTGGCGGTCTGTTTTGCCTCCGTGTAGCCACTAAGATAGCTCCACTTCTGACCATTAACCCAGGAACCATTTAAGAAGGTGAGGAAAAAAGACCAAATATCCAATTTCCGCCGCCGTCTGGAGTAGTTATTACGATTCCACCGATAAGTACGGCTGCTACCACTCGGCAGAGGATCGATCTCAAGTTGGGGCATGGAAATCGCCGACAATTCTGACGAAGCAGATGCAGGTGGTAATGATAATCGACCGTTACTAGGCGGAGCGGAAGCGTCGGAAATAGCTGTCACGGGTGGAGGGGTGGGAGGGTAAGAGGGTGGGAGGGTGGGAGGGTTTTAACCGCTGATAAGTCTTTGATTATGCTTGGTTGCGGTGCTGTTGAATTTCGGCTCTGAGTCTGGCGATTTCGGCTCTGAGTTCGTCTACTGTTTGTTGGATGTCTACAGGTTGCCCATCGGCAGTGGCTGTAGTAGTATTCCCACCAGCGTTGGTAGTTTCTCGTGCTGCGCGATCGATCACCTCTTGGGTAAACTGCCTGAGTTTCTCGCCCTGTTCGGCATTTATTTTACCTAGTTCGCTCAGGCTATAGGTCAGTGTCTCACCTAGTTTTTCACTCAAAGCTTGCGCTAGGGCACGACCGACAAAGAAACTATTCAGTACGGGTTTAGTCATAGCTAAGATTAATTGTGCGTCTGTAACGAATTATAACGCGCTGACTGGACCTAGTGGGAGGACGAGCGATCGACTCCAGAAATTGACGAGATATTGGTATCGCAACCGCTAGGGCGATTAGGACAGATGTAGACGCTTCCGCTCTGGCGGAGGCTACGCCAACAAACCATTAGTGCCGTCAGCTTTCCCAAACTGACCCCTAACCCCTGACCTCTGACCTCTACCATAATCGGTTATCAACCCAACCGCCATCAGTCGTCAACAAGTTACCATAGATCCATATAATTCGATCTAGTGGAAATAACTATATGGTTCAGTCCCAATATTATGGCGGCGGGGATAGCTACTACAGAGAATCACCACCAGATCTACCTTCGTTACTACTCAAAGAGCGGATCGTGTACATGGGCGGCCCATTAGTGTCTTCCGATGACTACAAGCGGCAAATGGGCTACGATCCAACCAAATTATTGATCGCCCAATTGCTATTTTTGCAATTTGACAATCCCGAAAAACCAATTTACTTCTATATCAACTCCACAGGGACATCTTGGTATACTGGTGACTCGATCGGCTTTGAAACCGAAGCCTTCGCGATTTGCGATACTCTGGGCTATATCAAACCACCCGTGCATACCATCTGTATCGGCCAAGCAATGGGCACAGCAGCGATGATCTTAGCATCGGGTACCAAAGGTTGTCGCGCCAGTCTTCCCCACGCCACCATCGTCCTCAATCAACCCCGTAGTGGTGCCCAAGGACAAGCCAGCGACATCCAAATTCGCGCCAAGGAAGTCTTAGACAATAAAGCGGCAATCCTCGATATCTTCGCTCAAAGCACCGGACAAACCGCTGCGAAAATCGCCAAAGATACCGATCGAATGCTCTACATGACTCCCCTAGAAGCCAAAGAGTACGGCATCATCGATATCGTCCTCAACAGTGCCAAAGACCTCCCCGTAGCCATTCCAGCTCTAGTCTAACGGTACTATCGGATTTTGAGTGTGGGGAGTGTGGGGAGTGTGGGGAGTGTGGGGAGTGTGGGAGGAAAACGTTCATCCACCCTACAACCCTACCACCCTACCACCCTACCACCCTAGCACCCTACAACCCTACAACCCTACAACCCTACCACCCCCCACCCCTCACCCCTCACCCCTCCCTATGTCTGTCGATCGGATTTTAAAAGTACCCTACAACATCCCTGGCACCCAGAGCTGGCAGTGGATTAATATCTTTACGCGGATGAGTCAGGAGCGAATTATCTTCCTAAATCAACCGATTACTGATGGATTTGCTAATAGTACGATCGCCGCGCTGCTATACCTAGAGTCAGTCGATAATACCAAACCGATTTATCTATACATCAACTCCCTCGGCGATCCTGTCGCGGCGGGGATGGCGGGAGTAGAACTCGGGATGATGTCGGTGATGGCTGGATTGGCAATTTATGATACCCTCAAGCACATCAAATCGGATATTTATACGATTTGTGTGGGGCAAGCAATGGGAATTGCCACAATACTATTAGCCGCTGGTACTGCGGGTAAACGAACGAGTTTGCCGAATGCAACGATCGGTTTAATGCCCAATCGGGCTGGTACTAGAGGGCAAGCTTCAGATATTGCTGTTAATGCCGCTCAAGTATTAGCCAAAAAAACCAATACGATCGATATATTAGCCGAACTCACTGGTCAATTGTCCAGCAAAATCGAGCAAGATAGCGAACGGATGTTTTATATGACAGCCGCAGAAGCCAAGACATATGGACTAATCGATCGAGTCTTGGAAAGCCCCAAAGATCTCCCCCACACCCTCACCCCCTAAAATAATATGTCTATCGGTATTCCTAGCGTTCCTTATCGTTTACCAGGTACTTCTTCGGAGCGATATATCAACATCTACGACAGATTATTCCGCGAACGGATTATCTTTATGTTTGAAGAAGTTGATGCAAATATGGCAAATGCGATCGTCGCTTACATGCTCTATTTAGACTCCGAAGATTCCAGCAAACCGATCTATCTCTATATCAATTCCCCAGGTGGCGAAATCACCGCAGGCATGGCCATCTATGACACCATGCAGCACATCAAGTCAGAAGTCGTGACCATTTGTGTCGGTTTAGCTGCCTCGATGGGTGCCTTCTTACTCGCCGCTGGCACCCCTGGCAAGCGTCTAGCACTGCCCCACGCGCGGATTATGATTCACCAACCATTAGGCGGTACTGGACGGATGCAGGCATCGGATATCCAAATCGAAGCCAAACACATTCTCGAAACTCGGACTCTGCTCAATCAATTGATGGCAGAACGTTCGGGTCAAACTCTCGATCGAATCGAAAAAGATACCGATCGGGATAACTTCATGTCATCCGCTGAAGCAATGGCATATGGTCTAATCGATAAAGTTGTTGAAACTGCAAATGTGCGCTAATTCTCGTTCGCGTAGCGTCGGCTTTGCCGAATTGAACCATTGAGACACAAGCACCCCGACTTTTTCAAAAAAGTCGGGGTGCTCGATAAATTGAGGTAGCAACTGGTAGTTTAAGAGTCCGCGTAGGCCGACTTTGCATCATTAGCCACGATTTCAATCGTAGGCAATTCATAGGTAACAACTGGAATTAAGTATTATCGATCGACTGCAAATTTGCTAAAGTTGATTCGATCGATCCTCAAGTTGGATCGATTCGACAAAGCCGACGCTACGCGAACGAAAGTTCTCGCCGCTCTAGTACTGGTTCCCAGGATTGAAAACTTCCAACCCACCATAATTACGCGCCTTGAATGCCTCCGTCGGCATAGCTGCAATCTCATTTGTCGAACGAGATCCGAGGATTAAACCGCCTAGACTGTGGTTACGACTCATTGTTTGCCAAGATGGAGGAGACTGAGATCCCAAATCCCTGTCGCTCATTAGTGCCACGTAGTCAGTTTTGCGCTGAACAACTGCTGTAGATAGATCCTTGCGGATATTCTTGCCGACAACTACCTTGGCGATCGATTGAGCTGATTTAACTACTGGCTCAGGAGCCGCAACCCCAGGTAGATCGAATTTGGCCGCACTAACATATGATTGGGACGTAGCTAACTGGAGACTACCACGAGTAGTGGTTGGGACTTTCAGTTCTGGAACTACCAACTTGTTCAGTGCTACCACATTACCTGTGTCGATCGCTTTGGATTCACCCAATACATTTTGCAGTCCGCTAGCAACTGCGGTATCCAAGCTATTCGCTGTTTGGCTGCTAGATTCACCACCGAGGATATTTTGCAATCCGCTAGCAACAGTGTTTGTCGATCGAGTAGATTGAGCTACAGTTGGACTTGTCTGCTCCGTCGCCACCGTTTCAACGATGTTAAATTGTTGCATCCGCTCTGGGAGCATCACGGGGAATGGTTCCGCTACAACGGCTGAAGCAACCACCGTAGGGGTAGCAACAGGCACAGCAACTTTAGCTACAGGAGCTAAAACTGGCTGAGTGGCAGGGCTAAAAGACTCGACATTCCCACTACTACGACCGATAAATAATCCGGCAACGAGTGGAGCCGCTGTAGGGGTTGGTAAATAAACCGCTGTCGATGAGAATGGTTTTGGTACAGAAGACCTGGTGAAATTCCCGTTAGTCGGTTTTGCGCCGATCGACCGAAGTGCTGTTGATGGAGCTGTCAAGCCGACAATACTCCCCCGATTTTTGCGAGCAGCTTGGGTATCGAGATTGGGTGATTTTGTCTGGCTATTGGCGATCGTATCGAGTGCCAATCGTCGAATAGCAACGTCTGGAGGCAAGGAGACTCCTACTGTCTGGCTCAATGCTCTAGTCATCTGTTGTGGTAGCGTAAATCCGTTTGGTTTATTCGCTACTTTGAGCTGGGCATTTCCGGTGGTCGATACTTTACTAGTTTCTTTTCGTGTCGCTTTTGATGCAGCATGGGCACATAAAGCATTAGACAGTACTAATGTTACTCCCAAAACACCAAGACTAGGTTGCAGCCAGTTCAGCCAAATTTTTAACATCTTTATTAACTTTTTACGAAATTGCTTAGTTAGTGTAACTTGTCTGTAACTAATAACTATATAGTATTTTGCTGACTCGTCAATAGGACTTTTTGCTGTTTTTCCCGTGGCTGGATCCCTAAATCTGGTGATTTAGATCGCCCTAGCAAATTCCGATCGAATTTTGGTGCGCTATGGACGATAGACATCTCGATCGCCCACTTGCAAGCGAATCCCATATCGATCGTAGCAATCTGATTTTACCATACTTCTCAATCTCCGTTCATCGGCAGTTATGCTGACCACAGCCCAATTTCGCCCATCCTTGTACCTGTCGCCAAATACTTCCCCTGTGGATGCCAGATTAGCACCGTATATTCACTGAGATCGCTGGTCATAATTTGCTGGATATCTCCTGTCGCTGACCACAGACAGGCATAGCCATCGGTGTCACCAGAAACGATCGTTGGGTCTTGAGGATGTGCACAGATCGTCCCAATCGCCCCTTGATGGCCTTCCAAGACCTGTCCAATCCATTCGGTGGTGTCTGAGGTCAATGTCCAAAATAAGAGGGCTGTACCACTCGCTACAGCCAGACAGGTGGTTTCGCTTTTGAGCCAGGTTAGATGATGGATTTTGCCAGGGCAACCTTGGAGGATCCAGGGATCTTGGGGATGATGCCAATCGACGATCGTTAGGGTGCGATCGAGATTGGCACTAACTAAATAACGACCATCTTCAGACCAACTGATGTTAGTAGTGGCTGTATCCACATCGAACCTATGGCTGGGAGCAGATGCCATCCGCGCCCAAATTTGCACCCCTTTGTAACCGCCTACAGCCAAATACTCACCGTCAGGATGCCATGCCAAATCTAGAACTGAGGACTTATCGAATCTCCAGGTAATTAATTCTCGATCGGCTGCTGCGTCCCAAATTTTGATATTGCGGCCAGCGGCGACAGCTAAGTGAGGCTCGGTTGGATGCCAGTCTAGATGCTCGATCCATGTCCCGATTGTCACGGTGCTAACTAGTTGTGGTGGCAAATTTACATCCACACAATTCCAGATCGACAACTCCCCCGCTCTCCCGCCAGCCGCCAACCAGCAGCCATCGGCACTATAACTCAAATCATCGATCGAATATCCATCCGACTCGCGCAATCCGACAGGCTCTCGATCTTCAGACACCCAAATAATCTGCCCAGCCGCCGAACTCCCTACCCAATTGGTACCATTTGGTGACCAGGCTATTTTGGTTACGAAGTCATCTAGCCTGGTTTGCCACTCTAGTTGCAGATTTTGTGCAGATATATTCACATTCTGACCTAAGAGGTTGTTTGAAAAGTTATTTTTAATACACGTACCCTAGAAGACCCCCGCAACCCCCCCTTGGCAAGGCTACCGTGTACACACAAGTTTTCCTGAGACGGTTTCCCGATTCTCTCAAACTCGACTTTGGCCATTAGAGGCTCTCTTCGAGAGAGCCTCTAATGGCTACTCCGACTCACTTGTTATCGATCGAGAGTAAACCTCTCAAACGCTTACATTGCAACAATTTGGAATTAAACCCGATCGCCAAACAGGAGTAGTCGGTTTTAATATCAGCCCAATTTCTTGAACTCTTACTGCCGCCCAAACGAAGCAAACTCGTAAATGGCCAAAGTCGAGTCAAAAACATCCGCCTCCCACACACCAACAAATCTGCCGTAAACCCACCCCACCGCCTCAAACCAGACCCTTTGAGGGGGGGTTTGGGGGGGGGACACTCCCCCACCCAATGGGGGATCTGGGGGTCAGAACCCCCAGATCCTGGTTCTCTTAGCACAAGAAATACCAGCGGATCTAAGCAATGAGTGCAAAAGGTAAGGGCAAATCAACCTAAACCCAAGTCTAGCCGACTTGTGTGTACAAGGTAGCTTGGCAAGGGGTAGCTCTTGCTCCACCCTCTAAGAATCGTCGAGAGCCGAAATGTTAATAAATAACCGTCAATAACACCCGCCCTCTAAAATTTAGATGTAGGATGATTATTAACGGCAAACTATAAATTATGGCTCAAGTCAGACTTGAACTGACGACCAAGGGCTTATGAGTCCCCTACTCTACCGACTGAGCTATTGAGCCATGATATTTAACGTTTATCATCCTAACACATAAAATTTGCTTTGGCGAGTAATATCGGCCCAATTCTTTTCTGACTGGGCAAATTCACCGAATTTTTCCATGAGTAGACGGTAGAAACCACTCAAACCACTCAAACCACTAATATTCGGTTGCCTGAACAGAAGAATTAGACGACGATCGCTAACCCAAACAAAACCAGGTTTATCGAGACCAACAGAGGGAGAGGCCACACTGACGAAGCCCCATCTTTGGCGATCTATATCGACAAGGCTCTAGACAATCGTAGGTAGATGGGACATGGGGTTGACGGCATCGCCACCACCAGGACGAATCTCAAAATGTAAGTGCGAACCAGTGCTACGGCCTGTACTGCCCATTTCCGAAACCTGTTGACCTTGGGCAACAGTTTGACCGACACTAACTAACAACCGACTGTTGTGACCGTAACGAGTTGTAGTGCCATCATTATGTTTGACTTCAACTAGATTGCCATAACTATCCGACCAACCCGCGAATACTACAATACCACTGGCGGCTGAATTAATTGGGGTACCGATTGGGCCAGCGATATCGATACCTTTGTGCATTCTACCCCAACGACGACCATATCGAGATGTGAGTACGCCTGCGGCGGGCCAACTAAAGGCGATCGATGTTTCGCCAGTTCTTTCGGTGGGTTTATCATCTGGGTGGTACAGTTCGCTGTCCCCATCATGACCGTTGTAACTGAATGGTTGGGCGTTATTGAAGGGTTTGAAAGATTGGCTTTTTGGGGCTGGTACCAGGATTGGGACAAATGCCTCGCCCCCAAATTGTGAACCATCAGTGGTAGGTGCTGACGCTTGTGGCGGTAAGCTTTGAGCGATGAGAACGGTTGGCCTCTGTCTGTTTTTGGCGGTGACGATCGAAATATTCCTGCGCTTGGGCAAGACTGCTACAAATGAATGAGTAGATAACGATTGCTGTGCTAATTCGGTAGCAGCAGTGGCGATCGTCCCAGGACAATTTACCGGAAGACTAGATATCGCCATCGATAGTGTCAACCCAAGAGTCACTAATGAAGAGCGGCTTCGACTATTCCCTGAAGGGACTTTGGTGGGCGAAGGACTCGCCTGCTCATCTCGCTGTTTTTTCAGGGAAAGAATTGATTTGACCTTCTGCGTAATTTCGGGTTTCAACAAAAATGACCTCCTAATTTTGAGTACAGGATTACCGATCGACTTGAGTTGGTCTGAATCAACTCAGGTTGTCAACTGACCTTCTACTCTCATCACACTAAAAATATTATCAACGCCAGGGGGGATAACTAAACCATGTCCAAGTTAATCTTCCGTTTGCGTTTTCAGACAGGTTGTACAAATCTACTCTCACCACAACGATGAATTCTGTTGGGCTGATTTCGATCCTTACCGATAACGTTACTTTAGGGGAAGATCCAATAATTTGCAAGTTTTTTTATGTTCGATCGGTAATTTTGGAGCAATTTCGAGATCGGTAAACTCACTCCTAAGTCTGACAAAGACTGGATTTGGGCAATCTCAATTCGATCTGAAAATTTTATTTTCCCAGGGATCGCACGCCTCACCTTGAAAACTCATACCATTGACTAGACCTGAATGTAGACACTGTACGCTCTCGATCGACCGCTCAACAGCAGCAGATTCTGTTGACTGCGATCCCGTGATTTGACTTATCTGTATCATATCTAACAATTAGACTCAATCTAGATTGTTTTCGATCGCCATTGAAACTCATAAACGCTAATTTGGATACTTATTCGATTGTCAATCTATCCACTCGATCGAAGGGGTTTTGAATGATAGAAATTTCTTATCTAAAAAAATAGTTGTTATGCATAAAATGAGACAGACTAAAACTAAAAAATAGCAGTCATGCCCCAATTGTCAATGCATCGATCTTTACGCGCCGACTTGACGACGAGCTTCAAATAGCCCCACAGCCGCACTAACAGAGAGATTCAGGCTTCTGACTCCTGGCTCGCTCATGGGAATATATACGGTGGCATCACAAACCGTCAAGACTGATTTTGGTAGTCCTTCTGTTTCACTCCCAAACAATAACCAATCATCAGCTTGAAACTTAAAATCAAAATGGCTACAAGTACCGCGTACACTGAATCCGATCCAACGTCCAGGCTCTTGAGCGCGAAATTCGATGAATGCTTCGATCGAAGGGTGAATTTTGAGCTGAACATACGGCCAATAGTCCAATCCAGCTCGTTTAAGATATCGATCGGTGATTTCAAAGCCTAATGGTGCGATTAGGTGCAGTTGGGTACCAGTTGCGGCGCAAGTTCGGGCGATGTTTCCCGTGTTGGGGGGAATTTGAGGATTGACTAAAACTAGTTGCATTGAGGGGTCAGGGGTCGGGGGTCAGGGATGAGGGGTCAGGGGTCAGGGGTCAGGGGTC